>NYYG01000038.1 GCA_002686685.1 SAR116 cluster bacterium
ATGGTGGCGGCCATATCCTCGTTCACGGCCGGCAGGAAATCGATCTTGTGGCCGTCGAGATGCCGGTTGGCGCGCCACAGCTCGACATCGAAGGTGGCGAGCGGCGAGCCGCGATAGCCCGATACCAGCCCGCCGGTGGCCAGCCCCGCCGCCGCGTCGAGGCGTGCCTGGTCCAGCAACATGCGCACCAGCGCCTGTGTTCCGGTCATGAAGACGCGGCCCGATGACTGGGTATACCGGCTGTCCAGCGGTGGCGGAGCGGACGCGCCGACGGCATCGCCCGGCGTGGCGGCCGAGAGGGGCTTTGCGTCGTCCGGTGCCATCAATTGTCACTCCGTGCCGGGGAGGCCCAGCGGACCATCTCCTTCACTCTGCGGCAATCAACCCTGCCCGGCAAGAGGGCAGCGGGCTGTCTGCGGCAGTCAATTGGTCGCGCCTTTCGCCTCCGCTTTGGCAGATTGGATTGACTGGAAAATCCCTTGCTCCGGCTTGGATTTTTGGCTAGCTCGGTCGGCCGGTATCCATTCGCAGAAAACCGGCAAATCGGACTTGCGCGGGACCATTGGCTCGGCTAATGTCCGGCCCTGCATTTCAGGCAGGTGTCAGGGGCTCGTCCCGCGCCCGCCGGATCAATGCGATGGCGGGGGTAGCTCAGTTGGTTAGAGCGCCAGTTTGTGGCACTGGAGGTCGCCGGTTCGAAACCGGTCACTCGCCCCACTTCTCCCGGCATGGGGCGTCATCCGTNGNTTCNTGNCGNGCGGGNNCCANGCTGCGGGCGTGGCGGAATTGGTAGACGCGCTGGATTTAGGTTCCAGTGGTGAAAACCGTGGGGGTTCAAGTCCCTCCGCCCGCACCATTCTGGTCCGTTGCCATACGGACACCACGCTATTTCAGGCCTGCCATGGGGCAGTGCCGCCGGCACCACCGCCAAACAGGGACATACAGGGTTCGATGAAGATTTCAGAAACCAAGGCCGAAGGGCTGCTGCGCGAATATTCGATTGTCATTACCGCTGCGGAAATCGACGAACAGGTTACGGCCAAGCTGAANGAGCTGGCGTCAACCGTCAACATGCCGGGATTTCGNCCCGGCAAAGTGCCNATGTCGGTGGTNAAATCACGCTTTGGACCGCAGGTGCAGGGCGAGGCCCTGAAAAANGCCCTTGATGAGGGNGCCCGCAAGGCGATTGAAGATAATGAGCTGCGCCTTGCCAGCCAGCCGAGCGTCGATATCAAGGCCTATGAAGAAGGCAAGGATCTNGAGGCGGCACTNGCCTGCGAGGTGATGCCCGAAATCAGCATGCCGGATCTGTCGGCCCTCAAGATTGAAAAGCCGGTCCTTGAAGCCGGTGACGCTGAAATTGACGAAGCGCTGAACAATATTGCCGATGCCAACCGNCCAACNGTGGAAGTCAGCAAGGCGCGCNCTGCCAAAAACGGCGACATTGTCCTTATTGATTTCATCGGNCNCATCGATGGCGAGGCTTTTGAAGGTGGTTCGGCCGAGGGTCATTCGCTGGAANTGGGATCTGGCAGCTTTATTCCCGGGTTCGAAGAAGGTCTGGTTGGGGTAAAGCCCGGCGAGACACGTGACGTCACTGTCAATTTTCCTGATGATTACCAGGCGACACATCTGGCCGGCAAGCCNGCGGTATTTGAGGTCAGCGTCAAGGAACTGCGNGAGAAGGGNGATATCGCCATTGATGACGAGCTGGCNGCACGTCTTGGNTTTGACGACCTTGGTGCGCTGCGCGAGGCTGTTGGCGGNCAGATTAACGGNCAGCATGCCACTGCATTGCGTCAGGCGCTGAANAAGAATGTTCTTGATGCGCTTGCCGATGGCGAGGCGTTTGATATNCCGCCGTCANTGTATAATTCAGAATATGACAATGTTGCGCGTGCCATGAACCCGAATGCACCGCAGCCGCATACNCATGCCGAGGGTGAAGATCACGATNATGATCATCCGGCAGCTGATGAGGGCATGGATGATGACGCAAAGGCCGAAGCCAAGGCCGTNGCCGAACGCCGCGTGCGNCTCGGGCTGCTGCTGACTGAAATCGGCCGTGTGAATAATGTCGAGGTCAGTGAAGAAGACACGCGCCAGGCTGTCTTTGAGGAAGCGCGGCGCTATCCGGGCCAGGAACAGCAGGTGCTGGAATATTTCCAGAAGAATCCAGAGGCCATGCAGCAGCTTGCTGGCCCGATTTTCGAGGATAAGACCGTCGATTTCATCCTCGAGATGGCCAGTGTGACCGAGGTTGAGACCGATACAGACACGCTGTATGCGGCACCGGAAGAAACGGCNGCGCCTGCAAAGCCGGCNAAGAAGGCCGCCAAGAAAAAGGCAGCCAAGAAANCGGCAGCGAAATCTGCCACCGNAAAGAANGCGGCTCCGAAAAAGGCTGCGGCGAAAAAGACTGCTGCCAAAAAGGCTGCCAAGAAATAGTCTGTCGGCAATAAGAGAGCGCCGGGATGCCCCGGCGTTGCCATCAAGGAGACGATCGCATGAGTGATTTTGACCAGCCAGTTGCCAATCTGGTGCCTATGGTTGTCGAACAGACCAGCCGGGGCGAGCGCGCCTATGACATTTTNTCGCGCCTTCTCAAGGAACGGATCATTTTCCTGAACGGTCCGATTGATGACGGCACAGCATCGCTTGTCTGCTCGCAGCTGCTGTTCCTTGAATCGGAAAACCCGACCAAGGATATCGCCATGTATATCAATTCGCCCGGTGGCATCGTGACGTCTGGCCTCGCGATCTACGACACCATGGAATATATCCGNCCNGACGTCTCTACCGTCTGTATGGGGCAGGCCGCGTCNATGGGCTCGTTGCTGTTAACCGCNGGTGCTGCCGGCAAGCGCTTCAGCCTGCCCAACGCGCGCATAATGACGCACCAGCCNAGCGGCGGGTTTCAGGGTCAGGCAAGTGATATTGAAATCCACGCCAAGGAAATTCTTGACCTGCGGCGGCGGTTAAACGGTATCTATGAGAAGCATACCGGCAAGNCACTGAAACAAATCGAAAAAATCATGGAACGTGATACCTTTATGACGGCAGAAGACGCGATGGATTTNGGCCTGATTGACGAGGTTGTCGAGAAGCGTCCAGTGCCTGAAGGGGATGGTTGATTACCATCCGGATTGAAAAACGGTACGTGATTTGCAGGGTTTGTATNAGGGNCCCGCACGAATATCGTTGAATCCGCAGCGAAAGCCCCCATAAACTACTAGTGACGCACCGTGTTGACATATGCGGTGTGTGTTACCGCCAGCGGCTCAGGGAGTCAGACCATGTCAAAGACCGAAGACGGCGATAAGGGTACTTTGTTTTGCTCTTTCTGCGGAAAGAGCCAGCATGAAGTGCGCAAGCTGATTGCAGGTCCGACGGTATTCATCTGCGATGAATGCGTCGAGCTGTGCATGGACATCATCCGCGAGGAGCACAAGACATCATTGTCCAAAGGGCATGATGGTGTGCCGACCCCGCTGGATATCAACAAGGTTCTGGATGAATATGTGATCGGACAGGCGCGTGCGAAGCGCGTGTTGTCGGTGGCGGTCCACAATCATTACAAGCGTCTTGCCAATGCCGGCAAAACCGGTGATATCGAGATTTCAAAATCCAACATCCTGCTTGTCGGCCCGACAGGGTGCGGCAAGACCCTGCTGGCGCAGACCCTCGCGCGGATGCTGGATGTGCCGTTTACCATGGCCGATGCCACGACGCTGACAGAAGCCGGTTACGTTGGCGAGGATGTCGAAAACATCATTCTGAAACTGTTGCAGGCTGCCGATTACAATGTCGAGCGGGCGCAGCGCGGCATCGTCTATATTGACGAAGTCGACAAGATTTCCCGTAAGGCCGACAATCCGTCCATTACGCGTGACGTGTCGGGCGAGGGCGTGCAGCAGGCACTTTTGAAGATCATGGAAGGCACTGTTGCTTCAGTGCCGCCCCAAGGCGGGCGCAAGCACCCGCAGCAGGAATTCCTGCAGGTCGACACAACCAATATCCTGTTTATCTGCGGCGGTGCCTTTGCCGGGCTCGACAAGCTTATTGCCGGTCGCGAATCTGGCGCTGGCATCGGCTTTGGCGCCACAGTCCGGGCACCGGACGACCGCAAGACGGGCGAATTGCTGTCAGATCTGGAACCGGAAGATCTGATCAAATTCGGGCTGATCCCCGAATTTGTGGGCCGACTGCCAGTTGTTGCGACGCTGGAAGACCTCGATGAGGACGCGCTGATTCGTATCCTGACCGAGCCGAAGAACGCGCTNGTCAAGCAGTATCAGAAACTGTTTGAGATGGATGAGGTATCGCTTGAATTCCGCGAGGATGCGCTGCGCGCGGTGGCCAAGAAGGCGATTGCACGCAAGACCGGCGCGCGGGGATTGCGCTCGATCCTGGAAAATATCCTGATGGAGCCAATGTTCGATATTCCGACCGCCGGCGATATTGAGGAAGTGGTGATCAATTCTGATGTTGTTGATGACGGCGCAGCGCCGCTTGTTGTCCATGCCAAAAAGCCGTCCAGCGCCGGCAAAAGCGCCTGATCGCTGCGACATCACGTCGCCAGCAATGGTTCGTAATCCAAAATGGTCACTGTCGCTGCCGGCAGTGGCCATTCTTTTGCCCTGACCGCGGCGTTTTCGGCCTGCAGGTTGGGCCGCCGGTCTGCTGTCATTGAGTGAAATATTACGCGATGGCGCCGAAAGGGCTGCGGCGAAAATATTTATTAAGGTATTGTTAATCCGGCTGGCGCCTCTGGCGGCTTGAAGATTCACGGGCATGGACCCATATCCGTGAGAGAGACACGAGTGCCAACCCGCCAGGCGAACGCCGCCACCCCGAANCCTGCANATGGCTTCTGGCGGCAACCGTCATCANATACAGAACTGCAAGGTAAATTGAAGGAGCCTTATATGTCAGACGGAACCATGATCACCCTCCCGGTTCTGCCGCTGCGCGATATTGTTGTGTTTCCCCACATGATTGTCCCGCTTTTTGTTGGCCGCGAAAAATCGATCCGCGCCCTTGAAGCTGTCATGGCGGAGGACAAGCAGATCATCCTTGTCACGCANAAGGAAGCTGACATTGAGGANCCGGATGANAACGGCCTGTACACAACCGGAACGGTNGGGTCCATCCTGCAGCTGTTGAAGCTGCCTGATGGTGCCGTCAAGGTGCTGGTTGAGGGGGGCGAGCGTGTCGCCATCAATCCTGACACCTTGCACTCGGATCACGGGTTCCTGGNCGTCGACGCCGAGATTCTGGACCAGAGTGGCCATCAGGGTGGCGATACCGATGGTCTGGCACGTGCAACGGTTCAGCAGTTCGACCAGTATATCAAATTCAACAAAAAGGTTGCCTCGGAAGTACTGAGTGCCATCGAACAGGTGGAAGAGGCGGATAAGATCGCCGACATGATTGCATCGCATCTGGCGGTCAAAATTCCTGAAAAGCAGGAATTGCTGGAGATGCTGGACGTACACCAGCGGCTGGAGAAGATCTTCGAGCTGATGGAAAACGAGATTGGCGCGCTGCAGGTCGAGAAGCGGGTGCGCAATCGCGTCAAGCGTCAAATGGAAAAGACCCAGCGCGAATATTATCTGAACGAGCAGATGAAGGCGATCCAGAAAGAGCTTGGCGATNGCGATGAAGGCCGCGGCGANCTGGAAGAACTGGAAGANCAGCTTGCCNCCCTGAAAATGCCNCNGGCAGCGCGCGAAAAGGCAGATGCCGAGCTGCGCAAGCTGAAGAATATGGGCCCGATGAGCGCCGAAGCCACNGTGGTGCGCAANTATCTGGACTGGATCCTTGCCGTGCCATGGCAAAAATCCAGCCGGTTGAAGAANGACATCAAGGTTGCGCGGGACATTCTGGACGCCGACCATTACGGGCTGGAGAAGGTCAANGACCGTATTATCGAGTTTNTGGCTGTGCAACAGCGCACCAAATCGGTCAAAGGGCCNATTCTGTGCCTGGTCGGCCCGCCAGGTGTCGGCAAGACGTCGCTCGGCAAATCCATTGCCCGCGCCACCGGTCGTAAATATGTCCGCATGGCGTTTGGCGGGGTACGCGACGAAGCGGAAATCCGCGGGCATCGCCGCACCTATATCGGGTCCATGCCCGGCAAGATTGTACAGGGCATGAAAAAGGCCGAGACGAATAATCCCCTGTTCCTTCTGGACGAAGTCGACAAGCTGGGCGCTGACTGGCGCGGTGATCCGAGTTCGGCATTGCTGGAGGTTCTGGACCCGGCGCAGAACAGCACCTTCCAGGACCATTACATGGAGGTCGATATCGACCTGTCCAAGGTCCTGTTCATTACGACGGCCAATACATTGAACATGCCGCAACCGCTGCTTGACCGGATGGAGATCATCCGGCTGTCCGGCTATACCGAGGATGAGAAGCTGGAAATCGCCAAACGGCACCTTCTGGCCCGTCAGATCGAGGATCATGGCTTGCGGGATGGTGAATTGAGCATCAGCGATGATGCGATCCGTGACATTATTCGCGGCTACACCCGCGAGGCGGGGGTTCGTAATCTCGAACGCGAACTTGCCAAGATTGCCCGCAAGACGGTAACGCGGTTGGTCAGCGGCGAAGCAGACAGTGTGACGGTAGGGCCCGAATCACTTGAGGACTTCCTGGGTGTGCGGAAATTCCGCTTTGGCGAGATCGAGGAAGAGGACCGCGTTGGCGTGACCACCGGCCTTGCATGGACCGAAGTTGGCGGTGAATTGCTGCAGGTCGAAGCTGTGCGGGTGCCTGGCAAGGGCAAGGTAAGCGCAACCGGCAAGCTTGGCGATGTCATGAAAGAATCGATCCAGGCGGCCGAGTTTTTCATTAAATCGCGTGCATCCAGCTATGGGATTGACCTCGACGAGCTGGCGAAAATGGACCTTCATGTGCATGTGCCCGAAGGCGCGACACCCAAAGATGGTCCGTCGGCTGGCGTGGCCATGGTGACATCAATTGTGTCTGCCGTGACCGGGATCGAGGTCAGGCGCGACATTGCGATGACTGGTGAGATCACGCTCCGTGGCCGTGTTCTGCCTATTGGCGGTTTGAAGGAAAAGCTGTTGGCTGCCCTGCGCGGCGGATTGAAAACAGTGTTGATTCCAAAAGAAAATGAGAAGGACCTCGCCGAAATTCCGGATAATGTAAAAGACGGGCTGCAGATTATTCCGGTCGGGATGGTGGATGAGGTTCTGTCAGCTGCACTGGTGCGCGAGCCACTGCCGAACACCATATCTGGTGGTCCGGACGATGATGCCGAGACGGTCGCCATCACCGAACCAAAGACATCAGGCGACGACATTCGGGCACATTAGAAAACGCTATAACATAGGGTTGGTAAAGGTTTGCGCGTTTGCTCATTATCTTTTTTTGTGGCCATTTGGCGAGATTGCTGTAAAAGATAAGGATATCTAGCAAACAACATATTGGGGGCACCCATGAACAAAAACGATCTTATTTCCTCTGTTGCCGATTCATCAGGTCTGTCAAAGGCCGATGCTGGCCGCGCCGTAGACGCTGTTTTTGACAGCATTGCCTCGGCACTTAAGGGCGGTGGTGATGTTCGTATCGTTGGTTTTGGTACTTTCTCAGTCGCGCATCGCGCTGCAACGACCGGTCGTAACCCGCGCACGGGCGAAACCATTCAGATTGCAGCGTCAAAGCAGCCTAAGTTCAAGGCTGGTGCCCCGCTGAAAGACGCTGTTAACAGCTAATTTTTTGCTATCTTTTTGAACGCCGGCCCGATATAAGGGTCGGCGTTTTCCGTCGCACTATGCGACGCTATGTGGGTGGTTAGCTCAGCTGGGAGAGCAACTCGTTTACACCGAGCAGGTCGGGGGTTCGAACCCCTCACCACCCACCATTTCCTTTAACATCATTCTGAAAAGATTTGGAGTTCGACGCTGCCGTCGCCGGCTCGGGCGAGGGGCTTGCCATTCTTCCCGGCATCGTCGTT
>NYYG01000039.1 GCA_002686685.1 SAR116 cluster bacterium
ATGGACGAGGAAATGGCTTATCAGTTAACCAAAGCTCATGTTGATAACGTCGACGCCATCGCCTCAATGGCACCATTTATGTCAACTTTGAATTATGGTGTTCTCGATCCAAAAGTTGCTGGTTTATGCGGTGCTAACCCTCTGAAGTTCCATCCTGGTGCTGTTCGTGCCTGGGAGGAAGCTGGTTACACTGTGCCCAACTGCGCAAAACCGTAAATTTCACTTAAATGTCTGTCAGGCACCTCAACTAGGTGTCTGACAGCATCTTTCTTTAATCGTTATATACGGTTGGTATGTTTCATGGCAGTTGAAAGTCCATCACAAGGAAAGGGTGCTAGCGTTGCTCAAAGCCCAGTTGTGTACTGGCTTGCAGTGGTTCTTGTGATTTTGGGCTTGCTCAACGTAACGCCTGCAATTCCGGGTTGGGACGGACTTTGGAAGACAATTACTGGTTATAGTGATTTTAAGATAAGGCGNTTTCCAACTGAATGGCTCTATCCGATTGTATTTGCGTGGATGATGCTAATTGTAGCTCTTGCGCACTCGATATGGCAGTATTTCGAAGGTAGTAGCAAAGTCAAACGAGGCTTCGGCTTGCTCCTGGACTTGGCCTTAGTGTTCGCTGCCATTCTAATTTCCTTGACCTATCTCATCGAAATTGAGGCTGTTTGCCTCATCGATGTTNTCACCGGTGATCGAGTGAGGCTGATGGCAGAAGCGCTTCAGTCAGAGATCGAATATATGGAAATGATGGGTCTGCCGATCCCTGATACAGCTGATGACCCCGCTTGCCTGAACACAACGCATAATCTACTTCCATTAATCTTGTTCGGAAGCGTAGTGATCTTCCTAGCTTACAACATCAAGGTGTGGGGCCTGCCATTGGTTTTGGTTTCCATCTTTATTGCTAGCTATACATTTCTAACTGTAATGAACTGGTATTTTTTTGGTCCGGACGGCCAAAATAAATATTTGGTGACCATTCTAAGCAGCGAGGAGGTTCGTAGTCTTACCTCCGGGCGTGAATTTGTCCGCGATGCTTTGGTAAACAATGGTTCTGGTCTCCTTGGCCGTTTTATCAACATACTGATGTTACTAGTGTTCCCTTACATCATACTTGGTGCGCTTTTCGGACAATGCTCTGGCGGCAAGGCTCTAATTAAGCTGGCCTTTTCGCTGACCAGAAACCTTCGCGGCGGACCGGCTCATGCTGCAGTTGTATCTTCGGCTATGTTTGGAACGATAACTGGTGGACCAGTTGTTAACGTCCTTTCGACTGGTGTTCTNACCATTCCAATGATGCTTAAGCGCGGCTTTTCGCGTGTGTTTGCTGGCGGTGTCGAGGCGGCAGCTTCGTCTGGCGGGTCTATAATGCCACCGATNATGGGCGTTGCTGCCTTTATCATGGCGGCACTAACAGGCGTTCCTTACCGCGATATAATCGTTGCGGCCGCTATTCCAGCGTTATTCTACTTCTTTTGCCTTTTCCTATCGGTGGTTTTTCAGGCCAGAAAACAGAAGATAGAAGCTGTGGGCGAATTGACCGAGGACATGCTGCTGACCAATCGCGATAAGTTACAGCTTTTGCAGATTTTTGGGCCTGTTTTGTTAGTTCTTGCACTTTTGCTGACCCCAAAGGATGCGATCGGTTGTAGTTGGTTCTCCATCTTGCTTGGTGGCGTCGTTGAGGTCAGCAGCGACACTTGCAAGATAATTTCTTTGCCGTGGCTTATTCAGCTTTTACAAAATTCTGCTGGTGATGCAAGTGCGGCAGGATGGTGGGCAGTGATGCTGCTCATCGGACTAATGTTTCTTGACCCTGAATTCCGCGCCAAGCCAAGAAAGGTACTTGATGGTCTTTCAAAAGCTGGAATCCTGGTCTCCACACTTTATTTGATGTTCCTCGCAGTAACAGTCATCGACGTTTGCTTAAATTTTACAGGGCTTGCCAAATTCGTAGCTGTTGATGTGCTGGCCTTTTTAAAGTCCTTTGATGTATCGGCAAACTCGGTTGGATCGCAGCTATTGGCATTGCTTCTGACGATGCTGCTTGCTGTTATTCTGGGCATGGGCATGCCTGCGGTGCCTGCCTATATCAATGCGGCGTTATTGATGGGGCCAATGCTTGTTGGCCTAGGGCTTGCGACCTTCACCGCGCATATGTTCGTGTTTTATTTCGCGGTGGCATCTGCCATTACACCGCCGGTGGCATTGGCAGCCTTCGCTGCATCCTCCATCACCGATGCCGATCCCATGAAGACCGGTTTTTCTGCAGTGAAGTCGGGAATTGTGATGTTCACTATTCCCTTTGTGTTTGCTATCTACCCAGAATTGCTGCTGATCGATCAAGCCGTGATTGACCCGTCAACTGGCAACTTTCTGAANGGATATGACGGACAAATCGACCTTGCTTGGATGTTGCTCCTTCTCGCTCGTTTGGCGCTTGCATTATATTTGGTGTCCAGTGCAATGGCTGCATTTGATCTGCAGGCACTTGGCTTCGGGCAAATAGTCATACGCATCATTCTAGCGGTTATGGTCATGGCCAAGCCTGTAGAAGTCTATGGGGCAGCCATTGCTGCCGGACTTGGCATTATAGTCATGCACAATCTGGCAAGCAGGAGGATAGCNGCCGCTTGATTAGGNGGCCCTTGTGACATGACAGACCGTTCAAGCTACATCCTCTTTATCACTGATCAGCAGCGTTACGATAATCTGGGCTGCAATGGTCATCCAGTTTTGAAAACACCCAATATCGATGCAATGGCAGCTGAGGGCGTCTGCTATGACCGGTTTTATGTTGCCTCGCCAGTTTGTATGCCAAACCGCGCTAGCCTCGTAACATGCAGGATGCCATCAAGCCACGGTGTGCGATCACTTGGTATACCGCTGGCACATGAGAATGTGACGTTCATCGATCTCATGGGAGTGGCCGGTTATGACACTGCGCTAATTGGCAAGAGCCATCTACAGACGGTTACTGACTGGGCAGTACAAATTGATCCTCCAGTTTATCGCGAGGGATATGTAGCCCCACCCAAAGACCTAGCCGTTGCCGTGCGCTCAGACCTTGATAGTGACGCATATCAATATGAAAGACAGCTTTTCTATGAAAAGGATGACCCAAAAGTGCCGCTGCCCTTTTACGGGTTTGAGAATTATGTCTCGGTATTAAGGCATGGGTTTAATACAGGTGGTGATCATGAGCTCCACCTNAAGGAAAATGCCCCGGATGTNATGAAATTGAAGTCACGTGACGTTCAGTTTCCTCATGATTATATTTGCCCTCAAGCTATCCGAACAAAGGTGCCAGAGGAGCACTATTCAACCTCCTACATCGCTAGGAAAACGATTGAATTTCTGAAAAGCCGGAAAGGCAACCCAAAGCCTTTCTTCCTAATGGTGTCGTTCCCAGACCCGCACCATCCTTTCACCCCACCCGGAAAATACTGGGATATGTACAAGCCGGAAGACATGCCGGTCCCGGAGGCATATGTAGCAAATGACTGGGACCCTCCTGAATATGTGAAAATCGCCGAACGTGACCGGCAGAANGATCCAAGTCTCGGTCAACAGTCGGGCTTCACCGTTGCNGTGAGNCAGCGGGAGGCNCANGAAGCGCGNGCNCTAACATGCGGNATGNTTGCGATGGTTGATGATGCTGTTGGCCAGATCAGACAGGCAGCGGTTGATGCCAACCTTGCTGAAAACACAGTGCAGATATACACCTCAGATCACGGCGATCACCTCGGCGAACACCGTCTTTTGTTCAAAGGAGCTGAACAATATGACAGTCTGACACACGTCCCGTTTATCTGGGCTGATCCGAAGGGCCCCGATGGTGTGCGTTCATCCGAATTGGCGCAGACCCATGATATNGGATCAACAATCCTTGAGCATGCCAGAATTGAAGGTGCGATAGGCATGCAAGGACAGGTGATGTCTGTAGCTGGTGGTGCAGGTCGTGACGCNGCGCACATCCAATACGAAACCCAACGGACGCAGGAAGCNTTCGGTGAGCGTCCGCGTGTCCACANCATCATCCATAGGCAATGGCGGATGTCGATGTATGTCGGCAAATGTCAGAACGAGCTTTTTGATCTCGAAAATGATCCGGGAGAGATGATGAACCTCTGGGATAGCGAGAGCCATCAGACAATCAAAGCAAAGCTGATTGAAAAGTTAGCAAATCTTGAAATCGAAGTTGCGGACCGGGTGCCGCTACCAACAGCAATGGGATAGGGGAAAAGAGAAATGAACGACGCAAGATACCAAGATAGGCAAGAGTTTGAAATGGAACACTGGCCTGAGTTGAGAGAAACTTGGAATAAGATGATCCAGCTAACTATGCCTGAGCGTGAGGTTTCAAGGGAACTTAAACAGTTGGTCTTTACTGTTGCAAGTTTGGCTAGCGGCTGTCGGCACTGTCAGTCGCATGGTGCCTATCACTTGCACTTAATTGGCGTGCCAGACGAGAAGATTCAGGCTCTATGGAGTTTTGAGACGTCTGATCTTTTTGATGATGCCGAAAGGGCCGCGCTCCGACTTGCTATGGCTGCTGGAGTTACACCNAATGCCGTNGAGCCAGAAAATTTCGACGACATGAGAAAGCATTTTAGCAATATACAGATCATTGAAATTCTTGCTGTAATTGCGACCGGTGGTTATCTGAATCGCTGGAACGACACCATTGCCACTGTAACAGATCAAGAATCGATTGACTTTGCCAAGCAAGTCCTCGAGCCGGTTGGTTGGGATGCTGGTAAACATGTAGGTGAAGCAAAAGAACAAAGAAAGGCTCACCCGCTGAATTTAGGTTGGTCAAGAAAATAGAAAATTACTTGGCTAGTAACAGTTTTAAAAAATGCCTTCACCGTTTGGTTTTTTGCACGACAAGGTCTAAGCAGTATGCATCCTGAACTGAAAGCGCATCCTGAGTATTTCACCCGCGAAATTATCCAGCTGGCGGATAATGTCTATATGGCCTTCGGCTTTGCCGCCTCGAATGTCTATATGATTGTGGGCGATGACGGTTTGGTCATCATCGACACAACCGAGACAACGGCTGCCGCCACGAATATTCTGGCTGAATTCCGCAAGATCGCGGACCTGCCGGTTAAGACAATCATCCTGACGCATTCGCATCGTGACCATGTATCTGGTGCCTCTGTTTTTGCCGGTGATGACAACCCCGAGGTGATCACCAGCGACCGCGATTCAAACGACCCGCTGATTGACAAGATGGTGCACCCGCGGGCGATCAAGGCGATGCAGGCGAGGACAAAGCGCCAGTTTGGCATTGGGCTTTCCTATCCGGATGAAATCATCGGGATTGGTGTTGGCCCGGGGGACCGTCCGCTGCAGGGTATGGGCGCTGGCATATTGCCGGCGACGCGACTAATCCCGGAACAGGGGGCAGAGCTTACCCTTACCGGTATTGACCTACAGCTTGTGATGGCGCCAGGGGAAACGCCGGATCATATGATTGTCTGGTACCCGGAAAAAAAGGTTCTTTTCTGCGGTGACAATTTCTATCGCTCTTTTCCCAATCTTTATGCCATTCGCGGGACCATCTATCGTGAATTCGATGTCTGGGCCGATACCATGGACCAGTTNATGGCATTCGCGCCAGAGGTGCTGGCGCCCGGCCATACAAAGCCGCTTTTCGGGTTCGAAACAATCAAGGACGTGCTGACCGATTATCGCGATGCCATTCGCCATGTTGTGACTGAAACGCGAAATGGAATGGATGCCGGCCTAACGATTGACCAGCTGGCACATCTTGTGACCCTGCCGCCGGAGCTGGCGGAAAAGCCCTATCTTCGCGAATATTACGGGCGTGTTGCATTTGCCGTACGCGCCTATTTTGTCGGCACTATGGGCTGGTTTGACGGCAATCCGACTTCGTTGAATCCCCTGTCCCCGGAAGACGAGGCCAGCCGGATGATTCTCCTTGCCGGTGGCGTGGCGGCCGTTTGGCAGGAGATAGACAAGGCGCGCGGTGATGGCGAACATCAATGGGCGCTTCAGCTGCTGGATCGGCTGATCCATGCGGGCGCCGACGTAGCGCGCGCGCAACATGCCAAGGCGGCTGTGCTGCGGGATCATGCGGTTGGCCAAATCAATTGCCCGACCCGCCATTATTATATTCAGAGTGCGAAAGAACTTGAACAGCAGGGCAACGGTCAGGACGGACAAACGTCATAGGGCTGACATGCCGGGGGGAATCATCATGACTGAGTATTTTTTTATGGCATTGGCCGGTCTGGCGCTGGTTGAACTGGTTAAGGGGCTTAGCGCAAACGGCACACCGCCGGTTTTGCAGCGTTTTTCCTGGCAGATGGATCTCGCCCATTTCATGTGGTCCAACATTCTGTTCTTCCGCATTGTCCTTGGCGTTGCGATCATATGGATGTTCACGCAGATCCCGGCCGAAGCCCGCATGGGTGTGGTGCCGGGCGCGGTGGTGATTCTCGCGCTGTGGGGCTTTATTTACTGGCTCTTTAATCGCTATTGGGTCGGCAGGTTCAAATTTCTGCCAATCACCCAGAAACGATTTGAGGGCGCTGCCACCAACAAGGTGGACCTGAAAGAGCAGATTCTGGGGATCAACCATAATGGCGAGGCAAAGGCCTTTCCTGTGAACATGCTGTATTACCACCATCAGATCTCTGACGAGGTGGGCGGGCATCCAATCTGGCCAACCTATTGTGGCCTGTGCAACAGCGGCAGGATCTATGACCGGCAGGTTGACGGAAATGCGCTCGAATTCACCCTTGTCGGCGCGGTGAATTACAATGCTACCTTCCGCGACCACACCACCGGCAGCTGGTGGCGGCAGGAGGTGGGTGACGCCATCAAGGGNCCGATGAAAGGGCGCGCGCTTGAAGATATGCCTTTCGAGCAGATGAGTCTTGAAAGCTGGCTTGCTAAACATCCTGAAAGCTTGGTCCTGCAGTATGATCCAACCTTCCAGAAGCAGTATAACATCCGCACCGCTCTTTTGAATTATGAGGTCAGCCTTCCCGGCTGGCATATGCAGGCATCACCGCCATTGGTTGTTGGCGTGGTGGCTGGCAATGTGGCGCGGGCCTATGACTGGAACGAGCTTGTCAAGCGGCGGCTTGTCGAGGATGAGGCAGGCGGCACAGCGCTGCTGGCGGTAACGGATCCAGACGGTGACTCCGCCTTTGTCTATGACCGGACGGTTGATGGCACGGTGCTGTCATTCGAAATGGCAGGAGATGGCATGCGTGACACCGGTACTGGGTCCAGCTGGGATTGTTTTGGCAGATGCACCAAGGGCAAGCTGAAAGGCAAAAGCCTGACCCGTCTACAGAGCTATAAGCAATATGTCCGCGCCTGGGTGACATTCCATCCAGATGCGTCCTTTTTTGATTTTCAGCATGCGGGATAATGACACCCNGATTGACACGCCGTGGAGGTGAGAAATGAGACTGGCACTGACAGGTGGCGCAACAGGGATTGGCGCGGCAACAGTGGCGCGGCTGCGCGCAGACGGGCATGAAATTGTTATTTTCGACATCCAGCAGCCGCAGGGGGACGAACGCTGGATACAGCTTGATCTCATGGATCAAGGGTCCATGGATGCGGCGCTGCAGGCGGCTGATGGTCATTTCGACGGGCTAGTCTCGATTGCCGGCATCCCGCCACGTGATGACAATGCGGTCCCTTGCCTAACGATCAATACGCTGGCGACATGTGCCTTTATCGAAGGTTTCATGCCCAAGCTGAACAAAGGCGCTGCGGTGGTGAGCGTGGCCTCGCGCGCCGGCATGGCCTGGCAGACAAATCTCGATCAGTTGGATGATCTGCTGGCCCAGACCCCAGATAGCCTGGCGGACTGGTGTGCNGCGCATGAGGTTGATGCGACCNAGGCCTATATTCTGTCAAAGCAGGCGGTGATCTATTGGCATCAGCGGGCTGTCACGCCNTATATCGGCAAACACCGTTTTGTNACAGTCAGCCCGTCCGCTGTCAGCACCGGCATTCTGGATGATTTCGTCAAAGCCTTTGGGCCAATGGTGGCCGCCAATCTGGCGCGGGTAGGGCGGTCTGGTACACCCGAAGAAGTGGCCGAGATGATCAATTTTGCNCTGTCGCCNGCAGCAAGCTGGATCAATGGTGTCGATCTTGTCACCGATGGCGGAATGGGCGCGATGGCCATGGTTGCCCAGCGCAACGGAGAGTAAGCAATGGAGCCTGTAACCACAGACCTGTTTATTGATGGCGCGGAGAGACCGGCCACCGGCAAGGCGACCTACGCGCTGGTCAACCCGGCCCGACCNTCGGAAGTTGTTGGCCACGCGGCAGCTGCCAATCGTGAGGATGTAGATGCCGCCATGCAGGCCGCTCAGCGTGCGTTTGGCGCGTGGGCTGCAATGTCCATGGCAGAACGGGCGGCAATGCTGACGCATATATCCGGTCAGCTGAATGCCGATGCTGCGGAAACCGCATCCCGCGCCCGTCTGCTGACTCGCGAACACGGCAAGACATTGTTTGAAACCAATATCGAGGTGACCCGCCTTGGCGACCGATTTGCCCAAGTCGCCAATTTTGCGGGGCGGGTTGCAGAAGAAGATGAAGTCAGCGGCAAGATGTTCGACACGGTTGTGACCCGCAAGTCGCGTGGCGTGTCGCTTTTGATCGTGCCGTGGAACTGGCCACTCGCCATTCTGGGGTCCAAGCTGCCGCATGCGCTGCTGGCCGGCAATACGGTGGTTATCAAATTATCCGAATTTGCAACGCTGGCGCCTGCCCTGACCATTATGAAAATTGCATCCATGCTGCCGCCGGGGGTGGTCAACCTTGTAACAGGCGACGGTACCGTGATTGGTGATGATCTGGTCTGCCACCCGCATGTGCGGCAGGTGAACTTCACCGGGTCTATCCGCATCGGGCGGCATGTGATGCAAAAAGCGGCCGAGAATATCACACCTGTGACGCTGGAACTTGGGGGGAATGATCCGGGCATTTTGCTGGATGATGCACCGCTATCCGAAGAATTTTTCAAGAAGCTCTATGTCAGCTGCTTTCTGACCAGCGGTCAGGTGTGCATGGCACTCAAACGGCTTTACGTCCCGCGGGCGCTGTTTGGCGATGTTGTTGACGGCCTCGGGGCTGTCATGGACAAGCAGGTTGTTGGTGACGGGCTGAAGGATGGTGTCACTATGGGCCCGTTGACCACACCGCAACAGAAACGCACGGTCGAGGCCATGCTGGTAGAGGCAGCCGCGGCAGGTCAGGATATCCGTTATTTTGGCCAGATTGACGATGAGGATGACTTTGCTGCCGGTCAGTTCCTGCGGCCATCGCTTGTTGTCGATGCGGACCCGTCGCTGTCGGTTGTGCGCAACGAACAATTCGGTCCGACGCTTCCTGTTATCCCCTATGACAGTGAGGATCAGGTTGTTGCGATGGCCAATGACAGCGATTATGGGCTCAGCTCGTCCGTCTGGTCGGCGGATCATGGCCGGGCTGTCGCGCTGGCACGACGCCTTGAGGCTGGCTTTACCAACATCAACGCGCATGGGCCCACAGCAATGGATGGCCTGACACCCTTTGGCGGGGTGAAACAATCAGGTATCGGCCGAAACTTCGGTCCGGATGGCGTCAGGCAGTTTCAAGAGACCCACTCTATCTCCGGCCCGTCAGGACAGGTCTTTTAGCAAAGCAGACAGATACATCATGACCAAACCGCGTAATATCCTGTTCATCATGTTTGACCAGCTGAGATTTGACTATCTCAGCTGTGCCGGGCATCCGCATTTGCATACACCCCATATTGACTGGCTTGCCAGCCAGTCCGTGCGCTTTGATCGCAGCTATGTACAGTCACCGG
>NYYG01000002.1 GCA_002686685.1 SAR116 cluster bacterium
CACTAACTCCCTCCTAACTGATCCGGCAGTCACAAGGCTCAGCCTTTTATTTCGGTAGGCTGATATGTCTAACTCAGTGATGTCAGCGATAGATCTGTCACCTCCAAGCTCCTCTGTAATGCGGCGCAAACGGTAAGCAGCACTCCTGGCTCCTTTATGCCTGACTATCGTCTCTGAAAGATAACGCTCTACAGCGGCTGCTAGAGTGGGCGACTTAGTAAAAGGGGCTGACTTCAAGTGGGCTGTTTCGAGATCCAGCTCTGTCTCTTTGGCCCATATCTGCGCACTCGACTTATGGGTAAATGTCTTGGTCTGTGTGGGGTAGCCGCGTCGCCTAACACGCACTTCCCAGCGGTTATTGCGTTTGCGTATAGATGCCATTGCCATCCTCCGTGGAGCATCATTGGAGCAATGAGCTTTCGAAGAATTGCTTGGATACAGCTAAGTGATTGAAAAGATTGGCGCACCCGAGAGGATTCGAACCTCTGACCTCTGCCTTCGGAGGGCAGCGCTCTATCCAGCTGAGCTACGGGTGCCTTTGGCTGACGCATGTCGCCTGAGCCAGCGTTATACGCGCTTGCACTGCCGCTGCCAAGCCATTTGCCCAGCCATAGCCCGCTCGGACGGGTCAGCAGCGGCCGCCTGCCGTCATGATGCTGGTGGCGGGTCTCAGCCCCCTTTCAGGTTTTCGGCAATCATCGAGATCATCTCGAACATGATCGCGGCGCCGACCATCGCGGTAATATTATTGGGTGAATCCTTGGTTGGCATCATGCAGACCACATCGCCGCCAATGATATTCATCCCGCGCACGGCATGCAGCAATGCCACCGCCTCATCCATTGAAAAGCCGGTTACCCCGGGCTCGATATTCGAGACAGCAGGGGCCACAGACGGGTCCAGACAGTCAAGGTCAAAGGTGATATAGACCGGCCGGCCAGCTAGCACATCACGCGCCTGCGCAATCACATCGGCCGCACCGCGCGCCCGGTATTCGGCCATCGTCACGACATTATAACCGTAATCATAGGAAGGCTGCAGCCAGTCCAGCGTCCGTGGATGGCCACGCAGCCCGATCTGCATCGATCCTGACGGGTCAATCAACCCCTGGTCGGCGGTATAGGCCCCCCAATGTGCCGCCGATTTTTCCGCCCCCAGAAAATGGTCGACGGTGGTGAACACATCGGTATGNGCGTCCAGATGCAAAAAGCAGATTTTCTCNCCACCGGCCAGCTTGCCGCGCCCCAGCCCCTGGATAATGCCGCCGGTAATGGAATGGTCTCCGCCAATCGAAACCGGGCGCGNGCCGCTNGCATCGATATCGCGATAGAANTCGGTNATGCGGGCGATACAGTCCTCATTGTNATTGGCGCGCGGAAAGGGCACATCGCCAGCATCGACAATATGCGCGGCCTCCCACGGGTCCAGCTGAAAGCCGCCATGGGCGCGACGCTGCAGTGCGGATACATTGCGCACCGCCCGCGGGCCCAGATGCTGATCGCGCTCGGTGGTGCCATTGCCGGTGGAATGTGGCACGCCCACCAGCGCGATATCGGCCCCGTCCGGTTCGGCATGCGGCGCGCGGAACAGCGTCGGGACCCCCCACCAGTAGAGATTGTCCATCATGCTCTGGTCATGTTTGCTGGCCATTNCCCNGCCTCCAAAAGATCTNANCNGCNCTCACTGTAGCTNACTGGTTTCCATGCCGCAATTTGCNTGCGGGGCNGGGGATATCAGGCAGAACCGANAGAAGCGGCNGAAGCGCCAGAAGCNGAAGAAGCGCCAGAACCGGAAAGGCACTGGCCATAGGTCCCCGGCTCACCCGCCTGCGGGATCGCCGATCATTTCCAAAAATACATCCTCAAGGTCGGGTTCCGCGGTGGTCACATCGGTGACGGCGATTCCGGCATCATTGACGGCGGCAATAATTTCGGCGGCATTGATGCGATGCGGGTCAAAACGGATCATCAGGCCGTTGCGGTCCGCGCTACTCTGCGCGCCAAGTGCCAGCAGCGTATCGGGAAGCGGGTTCGGCACGGTGCCGCGCACCCCAAGATGCAGGTCCTTGCGGCTGGCCGATGCCATCAGCTCGGGCGTTGGCTTGTTGGTGATCAGCTTTCCGTGATTGAGGATCGCTATGCGGTCGCACAGCGCTTCGGCCTCTTCCAGATAATGCGTTGTCAGGATGATTGTCACCCCGGCAGCATTCAGCCCCTTCACATTGTCCCACAGCTGCTGGCGCAGCGCGACATCAACCCCGGCGGTTGGCTCGTCAAGCACAAGGATTGGCGGCGCATGCACCATGGCCTTGGCCACCAGCAGGCGCCGGCGCATGCCGCCGGAAAGACGCCGCGCATAGGTATGGGCCTGATCGGCAAGACCCACCATCTCCAATATGGCATCGCTGCGGCGCTCGGATGGTGGCACACCGAACAGGCCAGCCTGCATTTCCAGTGTTTCCCGCGGGGTGAAATAGGCGTCGATATTCAGCTCCTGCGGCACGATCCCGATATTCGCCCGCGCCTGGCGCGGATTGTCATCGATATCGGCGCCCCAGACACAGGCCTGCCCGCCGGTCTTGATCACCGTACCTGCCAGAATATTGATGAAGGTCGATTTGCCAGCGCCATTCGGGCCCAGAAGACCGAAAATACTGCCCGCCGGAATATCCAGCGACATGCCGTGAAGGGCGGTTTTCGGAACCTTGCCGTCATAGGTTTTCTGCAGATCGCGCGCAGAGATGGCGATGCCGTTTTCAGGGGGACGGACAAAAGANAGGCTCATCGGACCCTCTTGTCACAGCGGGTGGTCGCACTGCCGGTCGCACAGGCCATCATTCGCGTGCTGCTGTCCGTTGCCGGCAGCATCATCACGTCAGCACAAGTCACAAAAACCGGAAGGCGCGTCGCATCCATGGTGTCTATATAGCGAGCGATGGCGACATTCTGCAAACGCAATTGCATCGCATCCCGCTTGGCGATAAATTCCGTCTAGGGGGTCCGCTTGTCGGGCCGCTTCCTGTACCGCGCATGGCAATTCCAGTTTTACGGATGCGGTGTCACAGACCTGTCCGCGAGATTGTGTTTCGGGGCAGGTATATTTTCGGGGGATCGAGAGAATGACTATGGCCACACCGCAGGCTGACGAAATGATTATCATGACCAGCAGCGACCGCGTTGCCTGTAATGGCGGTGGTGGTGCGCTGGGGCACCCGCAGGTATGGCTGACACTCGGCACGGATGGCGAGGTCACCTGCCCNTATTGCTCGCGCCGCTATGTGCGCTGTGCGGATGAGGCAGATGAATAGATCCAGCCATCCACAACCGGCCAGCTGTAAACGGGCCATCTGTAAACCGGCCACCACATCATGAGTGCGCGCGAACAGCTGGTCCTGATCGANGGGTCCGGTTACATCTTCCGTGCCTTTCATGCCCTGCCACCAATGACCCGTGGTGACGGCACGCCTGTCAATGCTGTCTATGGCTTTACCGGCATGGTGATGAAACTTGTCGATGATTTGGCCCCCGATCACGTGGCCGTTGTGTTTGATTCGGCGCGCAAGACCTTTCGCAATGACATTTATGCCGAATACAAGGCCAACCGCAGCGAGCCCCCGGAAGAACTGGTGCCGCAATTCGATCTGGTGCGCGCCGCGACAGAGGCCTTGTCACTGCCGCAGCTTGAACTTGCCGGATTTGAGGCGGATGACCTGATTGCAACCTATGCCGCTGCTGCCGAAACGGCGGGTCTGGATACTGTGATCGTATCGTCAGACAAGGACCTGATGCAGCTTGTGCGCGGCGGGGTCACCATGCTGGACCCGATGAAACAGCGGCGCATTGCCGATGCCGAAGTGGTGGAACGGTTTGGCGTTACGCCCGACAAGGTGGTGGATGTACAGGCGCTGGCTGGCGATTCAACCGATAATGTGCCGGGGGTGCCCGGGATCGGGGTGAAGACCGCAGCCGAGCTGATCAACAGCTATGGCGATCTGGACAGGCTGCTGGCCGAGGCGGACGGGATCAAACAGCCGAAACGGCGCGAGAACCTGATTAATTTTGCCGATCAGGCGCGTGTCAGCCGCGATCTTGTACGGTTGCGCGATGATGCGCCAATGCCGCTGCCACTGACGGATCTGAAACGCGCCCCGCGCGATATGGACCGGCTGAAAGCTTTTCTTGTTGCGCAGGATTTCAGGCGGTTGCTGGTCCGCATCGGCGAGGCGGGGGAGGGCGAGGCATTGCGCACTGCGCCGGCCGTGCGGTCGATGGCGGGTACGCCGCAACCCGGTGCCGCTGATGGATCAACGCAGATGCCGGCAGCGACACCGGCACCGGTTGCCGCGCTGTCCTATCAGCTGGTCACCGAGATCGGCCAGCTGGAAAGCTGGGTGGCTGGTGCGCATAAGCAGGGTTATGTCGCCGTCGATACCGAAACCAGTTCGCTGAACGCCGCTGCGGCAGAGCTGGTCGGCATTTCCATGGCCCTCGCCCCCGGCCAGGCCTGTTATATTCCGCTGCGTCATGGCGGTGCGCCGGTGACCAGCGAAGGGCAGAGCGGACTGGATTTTGATGCGGCTGCCGAATCGCGCCCGCCGCAAATTCCCTTTGATGACGCTATGCGCCTCCTGAAACCGTTATTTGAAGACCCGTCTGTTCTGAAAATCGGCCATAACCTCAAATATGACAGCCATGTGTTGCTGCGCCCGCTGAATGGCGGCATCCGGCTGGCACCGGTCGATGATACCATGTGCCTGTCCTATGTTCTGGATGGTGGCCGGGTGGGCGGTCATTCAATGGATTATCTGGCCGGACACTGGCTGGACCATGACACCATCAAATTCGAGGATGTCTGCGGCAAGGGTGTCAAACAGGTGCCGTTCGGGTCATTGGCGCCTGAGGCGGCGCTGGATTATGCGGCCGAGGATGCGGATATCACGCTGCGCCTCTGGCAGTTATTGCGCCCGCGCCTTGCCACCGAAGGGGTGACATCAGTCTATGAGCGGCTGGAACGTCCGTTAATTCCGGTGCTGGCGCAGATGGAACATCACGGGATTTCAGTCGATCCGGGCATTCTGGCGCGCATGTCCAATGATTTTGCCACGCGCATGGGGGTCCTGCAGGCTGAAATTCACAATCTTGCCGACGGCGAGTTCAATATCGCATCACCAAAACAGCTTGGCGAAATCCTGTTTGACAGGATGGGGCTGAAGGGCGGCAAGAAATCAAAGACAGGGGCCTATTCCACGTCAGCAGATATTCTGGAAACGCTTGCCGCCGAAGGGGTGGAGATTGCCCAGAAGGTGCTGGACTGGCGGCAGCTTGCAAAGCTGAAATCCACCTATGCGGACGCACTTGTCGAGAGCATTCATCCTGAAACCGGCCGGGTACATACCTCCTTTTCCATGGTCGGGGCCTCTACCGGGCGGCTGTCATCATCCGATCCGAATGTTCAGAATATTCCCATTCGCACAGCCGAGGGCAGGCAAATCCGAACCGCCTTTGTGGCGGCGCCCGGCTGCAAGCTGATTTCGGCCGACTATTCACAGATTGAACTGCGCCTTGTTGCCCATGTGGCGGGTGAAAGCGCGATGATCGAGGCGTTCCAAGAGGGCGTGGATATCCACGCGCGCACGGCCTCCGAGGTATTTGGTGTCCCGCTGGATGCCATGGATGGTGAAACAAGGCGGCGCGCAAAGGCGATCAATTTTGGCATCATCTACGGCATCTCGGGTTTCGGCCTGGCCCGCCAGCTGGGCATTTCGCAGGGTGAGGCGCGTGACTATATCGCTGCCTATTTCGAGAATTTTCCCGGCATCCGCACCTATATGGACAATATCAAGACCGAGGCCCGTGAAACGGGATATGTCGAGACCCTGTTTGGCCGGCGCATTCACATCAATGGCATCGCCAGCAGCAATCAGGCGCAGCGGGGTTTTGCCGAACGTCAGGCGATCAATGCACCGATCCANGGCAGTGCGGCAGATATCATAAAACGCGCCATGGTGCGCCTGCCAGCAGCGATGCAGGATGCCGGCATTGACGCCCGGATGCTGCTTCAGGTGCATGATGAACTGATCTTTGAAACCGAGGCACATCTTGCTGATGACGCGGTTGCGGTGATTACCGGGGTGATGGAGGCTGCTGCTGCGCCNGTCCTTTCGCTGGCAGTGCCGCTTGTGGCCGAGGCAGGCATTGCCGACAGCTGGGCGGATGCACATTAGGCACAGGCCCATTAGACGCAGGCCCGAAATCATTGCGGCGGCAATGCGGCGCGCTGGCCGCAATCGGGCCAAAAGCTGTCATAACTTGGCCCTTTTTCAGGGCAATTCTGCCAGAATGGGTGGACGATATGGGCAGGCCCTGTCTGTTCATCCGCAAGGACGNATGATTGCGAGAGGTTGAAATGGCAACACGGATTGCGCTTGTCGATGATGATCAGAACATCCTGACCTCNGTGTCGCTGACGCTGGAGGCAGAAGGGTTTGAGATCGATTGCTACCATGATGGCGAAACCGCGCTTCGCGGGCTGGCACAACGCCCTGTCGAGCTGGCGGTCCTTGATATCAAGATGCCACGTATGGACGGCATGGAGCTGCTGCAGAAAATCCGCGCCTCCTCCAGCCTTCCGGTGATTTTCCTGACCAGCAAGGATGACGAGCTGGATGAGGCGCTGGGCCTTGGCATGGGCGCGGATGACTATATCACAAAACCGTTCTCCCAACGTCTGTTGCTGGCGCGTATTCGTGCCGTCCTGCGTCGCGCCAGTCAGGGCGATCTGGACCCGGACAGCCCGCATATCGTCCGGCAGGGGGAATTGCTGATGGATCCGGACCGGCATCTCTGCAGCTGGAAAGGGAACGAGGTCAAGCTGACCGTCACGGAATTTCTGATCCTTCAGGCGTTGGCGGCACGCCCGGGGATGGTCAAGAATCGCGACCAGCTGATGGACGCAGCCTACGGCGAATCCATCTTTCTGGATGACCGGACCATCGACAGCCATATCAAAAGGCTGCGCCGCAAGATTCGNGCCCTCGACAAGGGATTTGACAATATCGAAACGCTGTATGGTATCGGCTATAAATATCGGGTGTCCTGACCGGACGCCCGCGACAGCGGACCATCATACCGGTACAGTCAGCGGATGGCGGTCCGGCAAGCTGTAGGGTGACAGTGTGACCAACAATGTGATCAGCAGGATAACCGGCAGGCTGAGGCCGGTGTTGCGATCTCTGGTGCAACGCAGCATCATTGGCCGCCCTCTGGTGCGGCTGCGCTTCCGGATGAGCCGGCTCAGCACCCGCATCATGGCCATCATGCTGTTCCCGCTCGTGCTGTTTTTTGTTGGTCTGTTTTCGATCGACCAATATCGCACCACACTGATCCGCTCGGAATTTACCGCCCTCGAACGACAGGGCTTTACGCTGGCACGGTCGCTGGCGCTTGCCCAATCTGAAATTGACGGGGGGNTGGCNCGCCGGCGNCTGTCACCAGAAACGATGAATCATCTTTTNCCGCTTGTCGGATATGGCACTGATNTGCGTGCNCGGGTGTTCCGCCCCGATGGCTGGCTGCTTGCCGATACCGCGCGCAGCGGTGCTGGCGGCGAGGTAGAGTTGCGGCGCCGGCAACCCGTTGGTCTTTGGGAGCGTTCTTCACGCTATTTTCAGGCNCTGATGCGCGGTGCAGCCGGCATGATCGGCAGTGATCGCACATTGCCGGTCTATCGCGAAGGGCGTCAGCAAACCGCGAATGATTATGATGAAGTGCTGCTGGCGCTTGCCGGCGAGCCGGCACGGCAGCTGCGTCAGGACCGGCAGGGCAGGCTGGTCCTGTCGGTAGCGGTGCCAATCCAGGATCTGCGCCTTGTCCGCGGGGCGCTGCTGGTAAGCATCAGCGGCGGCAAGATCGAGGACGAGATCGCCGAGGTCAATGTGGTCTTNATCCAGCTGTTCGGAATTGTCACGCTGATCACCATTGCGCTCAGCGTCTATCTNGCNCGGTCCATNACCACCCCGATCACCTATCTTGCTGCCGAAGCCGATCATTTGCGCCGCAGTCGTGATCTGTCGGCGCGTATGCAGCGTCTGCCGCGCCGCCGTGACGAGATCGGCAGGCTGTCGGAATCATTGATCGATATGACCGACGAGTTGCAGCGACGGATGGCGGCAACCGCGGGATTTGCCGCCGATGTATCGCATGAGCTGAAGAATCCCCTGTCATCGCTGCGCAGTGCTGCCGAGACCATCAGCCGTATTTCCGATCCGAAGCAGCAACAGCAGCTGATGACGATCATTCTGCGTGATGTTGTCCGGCTCGACCGTTTGATCAGCGATATTTCCCGTGCCAGCCGTCTTGATAATGAGATGGCAACAGAATCGGCCCGCCGCATCGANCTGCGTGATCTGGTGGAGAGCTTTGTCACGGCCCGGCAGGCGACNACCGAAACGCACAAATTGCGCTTTGTCGCCGGAGACAANGAGGTTCCGGTGATGGTTCAGGATGGCAGGATCGTGCAGATACTGGATAATCTGCTTGGCAATGCAGTGTCCTTTGCGCCGGCGGGCACCAGCGTCGATTTTACCGTCAGCCTTGCCGATGATGGCAGCGCCTGTCTTGAAGTATGCGATCAGGGCCCCGGCATCCCCGAGGGTCGGTTGAATGAGGTCTTCAACCGGTTCTATTCGGAACGGCCAGAGGGCGAGGCCTTCGGTGAACATTCAGGCCTTGGCCTGTCGATCGCACAGCAGATTGCCCAGGGCTATGGCGGTGATCTGGTCGCCAGCAATCGCGACGGGGCCTGTTTCACCCTGACCTTGCCGCGTACTGAAATATAGACCGATGGGCTGTCGGCAAGCCTGATAATTACTGCTACGATAGGCACATGCTGGAAAGTGACTGCAGATTGATTCTTCTGACCGGGGCGTCGGGTTCAGGCCTGTCCACGGCATTGAAGGTGCTGGAAGATAACGGTTTCATGGCGGTGGACAATATGCCCATTGCCCTGATCGACCAGCTGGTTGCGCTTGTTCTGGAAACCGACCAGCGTAACCTGGCCATCGCGCTGGATGCCCGCACGACCGGATTCTCGACCGAGGCGATTTCTACACTTGTGCGCAATCTGCGCGACCGATTTGGCAGTCGGTTTTCTGCCGTCTATGTCACCGCCAGCCAGGATGATTTGCGCCGACGCTTTAACGCGACACGTCGCCAGCACCCGCTGGCCGAAGGACTGCCGCTTGCTGATGCGGTAGAGACAGATTTGCGGAACATGGATGCGTTGTCACCGCTGGCCGATCTGCATATTGACAGCAGCGGGATGAAGCCGGCGGAGATGCGCCTTCAGCTGTTATCTGCGCTCGACCCGACAGCGAATTTCAAACCGAAAGTGCAGATCACCAGCTTTTCCTACCGGCGGCGTCTTCCCGAGCATACGGACCTGGTGCTGGATATGCGCTTTGCCAGAAATCCGCATTGGGAACCGGAACTGCGCGGCTTTACCGGGCTTGATCCTGACATCGATGCCTTTCTGCAGGCAGATATGGCGGTGCAGCAGGTGATCGAAAGCTTCAGGTCCATGCTCGGAACCATGCTGGAGCGCATGACGGAAGAGGGCAGGCCGTTGCTGAATATTGCGTTTGGCTGTACGGGTGGCCGGCACCGGTCGGTATGGGCGGCGCAAACAATCGGCGGTTGGCTGCAGGCGCAGGGTTACCAGGTGATCATCACCCATCGGGAAATTTCGGCTGAAAGCTGATCTTCTGTCTGTGCCGCTTGCCAATGTGGTGTCAGAAGGGGGCGGTAAAGTTGAAGGTTTTAATTGCTGTTCATATCTGATACCTACTCCCGTCACTCCAAACATTTGCAGGATTACCGATGTCGACAGATTATATCGTAGCTGACCTTGGGCTCGCCGACTGGGGGCGCAAGGAACTGTCTATTGCTGAAACCGAAATGCCGGGCCTGATGGCGCTGCGTGATGAATTTGGCGCATCAAAGCCGTTGAAAGGCGCGCGGGTCGCCGGATGTCTGCATATGACCGTGCAGACGGCTGTCTTGATCGAAACCCTCGTTGCCCTTGGCGCCGATGTGCGCTGGTCCTCGTGTAACATCTATTCGACACAGGATCAGGCTGCTGCGGCGATTGCCGCTGCAGGCGTGCCGGTATTTGCCAAAAAGGGTGAGACGCTTGCCGAATATTGGGAATATGTCGACCGCACCTTTACCTGGGGTGATGGCGGCACCGCCAATATGATCCTTGATGATGGCGGCGATGCCACAATGTATATCCTGCTTGGCGCCCGTGCCGAGGCCGGCGAAGATGTGCTGGCCAACCCGACAAGTGAGGAAGAGGAATTTCTGAAGGCCCAGCTGCACAAGCGGCTGGCGGAAAGCCCCGGCTGGTTCACCCGTCAGCGGGACGCCATCAAAGGTGTGTCGGAAGAAACCACGACAGGTGTGCTGCGTCTCTATCAGCTTGCCGAGGCAGGCGGTCTGCCATTCCCGGCAATCAACGTGAACGACTCCGTCACAAAGTCGAAATTCGACAACCTCTATGGGTGTCGCGAATCGCTTGTTGATGGCATCCGCCGTGCGACTGATGTGATGCTGGCCGGCAAGGTCGCCGTGGTCGCCGGTTATGGCGATGTCGGCAAAGGATCAGCCGCATCGCTGCGTCAGGGTGGTGCCCGTGTGATGGTGACGGAGGTCGATCCGATCTGCGCATTGCAGGCAGCCATGGAGGGCTATGAAGTCGTCACCATGGAACAGGCTGCACCAAAGGCAGATATTTTTGTCACGGCAACCGGCAACCGTGATGTCATCACCATGGACCATATGCGCGAGATGAAAGACCGCGCCATCGTCTGCAATATCGGGCATTTCGACAATGAAATTCAGGTGTCGTCCCTGCAGAACATGAACTGGTCCGAGATCAAGCCGCAGGTTGACGAGGTGGAATTCCCCGATGGCAAGCGGATCATCATGCTGGCAAAGGGCCGTCTGGTGAATCTTGGCTGCGCGACCGGGCATCCTTCTTTTGTGATGTCCGCCTCCTTTACCAACCAGGTGCTGGCGCAGATGGAATTGTGGAACGAAGGCGACAAATACGAGCGCAAGGTCTACACATTGCCGCGCCACCTTGATGAAAAGGTTGCCGCGCTTCACCTTGCAAAGGTTGGCGCAACCCTGTCGCAGCTGAGTGCGGACCAGGCTTCCTATATCGGCGTCGAGGAACAGGGCCCGTTCAAGAGCGAGCAATATCGTTACTAGTCGCATGCGCGATTTGGCGATCTATCTTCNGGACCNGGCCGCAACAGCGCGGCTGGGTCTTTTGCTTTCTGCCCACCTGCATGCAGGCGATGTGGTGGCACTTGAAGGCACGCTGGGTGCCGGAAAGTCGGTTCTGGCGCGTGCCGTGATCAGCACCCTGTGCCCGCAGGAAGATGATATCCCCAGCCCGACCTTTACCCTTGTCCAGACCTATGAGCCGGACAATATGCCGGTGATCATGCATTTTGACCTGTATCGGCTCGATGCACCGGAAGAGGCGCTGGAACTGGGTATTGAAGATGCCTTTATCGATGCGGTATCGCTTGTTGAATGGCCGCAGCGGCTTGCCGGTTATTTGCCGCGATCNGCATTGACCATTGCCCTGTCAGANGGTGACAGTGACACCAGCCGCCGCGCCAGACTGCATGGNGGTGCGCGCTGGCAGCCGGTANTGGAAGNGCTGGCCACGCAATTCCGGCAAGAGGGCTGAACCCGGCCCGCATGGCCACTGGACAATATGGTCTGTGTCTGACCGTCCTCACAGGAATTTGTTGTAACTGGTCTTATCGGGACAGCCGTCTGCTTCTATAGTGGCTGTATGACATCCCCATCCCGACAAGCTGTCTATAATATTGCTGCTGGCATGCCCTTTGCCACGACGCTGGCCGGCGGCATCTGTCAGCTTGCCGGGGATGCGGAAACGCTTGCGCGCGCCACCATCATGGTGCCGTCACGCCGAGCGGCACAGGCGTTGCGTGCTGCCTTTCTGGAGATTCAAAAGGGCAAGGCCACGTTGCTGCCACGCATCGAACCGCTTGGCGATGTTGCCGAGGACAGCCCCGAATTACTGGTCATCCCTGAAATTGACAGCCTGTGCCCGCCGGCGATCAATCCATTGCGGCGGCAGTTGACGCTGGCGCGTCTGCTGCGCGGCTTTGCGCTTGGCGGCGTGGCGCCGACACCGCCGCAAACGGTGATGCTGGCAGAATCCCTTGGCCGGTTGCTGGATGCGCTTTGCAACGCTGATGCCGCGCCAGCACAGCTGCGCGATCTTCTTCCCGACAGGTTTTCGGCCCATTGGCAGGATATTCTGGCATTGCTGACCATTCTGATCGACAGGTGGCCGCAGATTCTCGAGGATAGCGGCGAAATTGATGCCGCCGACAGGCGCAACCGGCTGCTGCGCCTGCGCAGCGCGGTTTGGCGTGATACACCGCCGCAGGATCTGATTGTCATCGCCGGTTCCACCGGTACCTTTGCTGCCACGCGTGAACTGATCGGCTGTGTTGCGGCCCTGCCAAACGGGCATGTCGTGCTGCCGGGCCTCGATGCCGCGGCGGCGGATAACTGGCAGGATATCCGTCAGGATGCCGGCCACCCGCAGCATCAGCTGTCGGTGCTGCTGGACAGTCTGGCGCTGGCCCCGGGTGATGTACAACCATGGCCCCATGGTGCTGACATGCCGCAAGCGACCTTGTTGCGTCAGGCGCTGATGCGTGAGGTATTCAAGCCTGCTGCCCTGACCGCCGACTGGCGCCAGCTTGGCAGCACACATCCTGAACTGGGGCGGGATGCGCTGGCGGGCTTGAGTGTGATTGCCGCGCCAAACCGCGCGGTCGAGGCGAATATCATTGCGCTTGCCATGCGCGAGGTTCTGGAAACGCCGGAAAAGACCGCGGCGCTTGTAACCCCGGACCGACAGCTTGCCGAAGCGGTTATTACAGCCCTGCAACGCTGGCAGATCAACGTCGATGACTCCGCTGGCCGGCCGCTGTCTGAATGCAGTGCGGGCGGCTTTCTGATGCTGCTTGTCACCATGATTGCCGAAGACTTCGCCCCTCTGCCAGCTTTGGCGTTCCTGAAACACCCCATGGTGGCAGGGGGACTGCCGCCTGCCATGTTCCGCAGGCATGTGCGCGACCTCGAATGCTGTGTCTGGCGTGGGTATCGCCCGCCCCCGGGCCTTGACGGGTTGCTGTCCCGCCTGCCGCCAGACAGCGACCTGCATGATTTTGTGAACCGGCATATTGCCGCCCCGCTGGCCGAGCTTTGCGCGGTCTGGAACGGCACGCTGCCGACCCTTGCCGATCTGTCATCCTGTCTTGGGCGTGCGGCCGAACGCATGGCATCTCGCCGGTTGCAGGATGATGGCAGCATTGACGAGGCGGACGGGGCAACCGCCATCTGGGATGGCGATGATGGCCGGGCTGCGGCTGATTTGCTGCGGGCACTGGTTGTCGAGGGGGATGTGTTCGAAGCGGATAACAGGTCCTTTCCGCAGATTCTGAAAAGCCTGATGGAGAGCAAGACCGTCAGGGGCAGCTGGCAGGCGCATCCGCGTCTTGCCATTCTTGGGCCGGTTGAAGCCCGCATGCAGAGCGCTGACCGGCTGATCATTGCCGGGTTCAATGAAGGCAACTGGCCACCACGCCCGGAAATTGATCCCTGGATGAATGGCGAAATGCGTCAGACAGCCGGCTTGCAGCCGCATAACTGGCGTACCGGGCTCAGCGCGCATGATGTCTGGATGGCGGTCTGCGCGCCAGAGGTGATGGTTACCCGCGCGATGCGTGACGGGGATTCGGTCACCACGCCAAGCCGCTGGTTGCAACGGCTGGAAGCGGTTCTTGCTGCCCTGCAGATCACCGATGCGCTGGATCGCGGCGCGCTGATGACTTCACGGCTGGCAGCGCTTGCCCCGTTGCCACCACTGGCACCTGTCCGCCGTCCAGTCCCCTGTCCACCGGTGACGGCACGCCCGCGCCGTTTCTCGGCAACTGAAATTGATGACTGGATCAGTGATCCTTACAGCATCTACGCCAAGCGTATTCTGAATTTGCGGCCGCTGGACGATATTGACCGCGCACCGGATGCCGCGCTGCGTGGCAATATTGTGCATGATGCGCTGGCGGCTTTTGTCAAAGAATATCCCGAAGGCCCGCTGCCCGATGATGCGCTGTCACAGCTGCGCCAATTTGGCAGAACATTTTTTGAACCATTCTGGCAGATCCCCAGTGTGCGCGTTTTCTGGTGGCCGGCATTTGAGCTGCTGTCATCCTGGTTTGTTGAAACCGAGCGGCGACGGCGCGCTGACCTTGCCCGAGCTCATGTGGAAATTGACGGCAAGCTGGCGATTGACGCGCCGGCAGGACGGGCAGAAATCAAGGCGCGGGCGGACCGGATTGACCAGTTGGCTGATGGCGGGCTGGCCATTCTGGATTACAAAACCGGCAGCGTGCCAAAACCGGCCGACGTTGAGGCGGGCCGCCGCACCCAGCTTTTGACCGAGGCTGTGATTGCGGCTTATGGCGGGTTCGATGCGATTGCCGGTGACGATATTGCGGCGATGCAATATTGGAAACTGGCAGGCCGGCGCGGCGAGGCAGGGCTGATTGTCGATGTGATGCCGGATGGGTGGGATGTTGCGGCCGCGCACGATAATCTGGCGGCGCTGGTTGCCAGCTTTGATGACCCCGATATGGCTTATGCCAGCCTTCCGGACCCGTCAACGCGGCTGCCCTATGCGCGCTATGATCACCTTGCGCGGGTTGAAGAATGGCTGCCGGTGGAATCCGCCAGCGACGAGGTGACGCGCACAGAATGGCCGGTGCCTGCCGCTGGTCGTCTGGCAGACAGCAAGGTCGATGATATCGACCCGCAGATTGCCGGGCAGGCGTCAGGCCAGCAGGCAGCCGCCTCGGATCCCGGTGTGTCGGTGTTTGTTTCGGCGAATGCCGGCACTGGCAAGACCAAGCTGCTCACCGACCGGGTCTTGCGGCTGATGCTGGATGGCGCACCGCCCGAGAGCATTTTGTGTGTGACCTATACGCGCGCTGCTGCCGCAGAAATGCGCAACCGGATTTCGGTGCGGCTTGCCTCATGGACGGTGATGACAAGCGAGGATTTGCGCAGCGACCTCGCGCGGATGGGGATCGCGGTACCCTCGCAACTGGTGTTGCAACGCGCGCGCAGCCTCTTTGCCGAAATTCTGGACAGTGACGACGGCCCCCGCATGGAAACCGTCCATTCCTTTTGCCAGTCCGTTCTGCGCCGCTTTCCGATCGAGGCCGGGATCGTGCCAAATGCCGAATTGGCGGACGAGCTGGAACAGGCGCGGTTGAAGGCACAGGTGCGCGAAACGCTGATGCAAAGCCCGTTGCCCGAGATGGCGCGTGCCATTGCCACCCTTGCCGAGCAGACGGGCGAGAGCAGTGCCGAGGAACTGCTTGCCAATCTGATGCGGGCGGAAAGGCGGATTGGCGCGCCGGATATCCTGCAGGCACTCGATACCCACTTTTCCGAGAGTTGCGGCATTGCAGCGGACAGTGATGCAGATACGCTGCTGGACCGGGCGGTCGCGGCACTGGATATGGAACAGCTGCGCCAGGCGGCAATGGCGCTTGCTGCAAGCGATGTCAAAACGCATGTGAATCGCGCCACGCTGATCACCACATGGCTTGGTGAGGATGATCTCGGCAGACGGTTCCATATCGATCTGCTGGTCACGGCCTTGTTCACAGACGGCAGGCCACTTGCCGAACGAAGCCTGTCAAACAAGGATATCCGTGCCGCCTTCCCGGACATTCTGTCGGTGTTGCAGGGCGCGCAGGATGCGCTCGCCAGCTTTGTTACGACGCGGATCAATTTGCGCTGCCGCGATCTGACGACCGCGCTCTACACCTATGGGCATGCCTTTCACCAGACCTATACCGCCCTGAAGGCCCGTCTGGGCGTGCTGGATTATGACGATTTGATTGCCCTGACCAACCGCATGCTGTCGCGCAGCGACGCTGCCGACTGGGTCGCATGGAAGCTGGATAGTGCGATCCGCCATATGCTGGTTGACGAGGCGCAGGACACAAGCCCGGCGCAATGGCAATTGCTGCGCCGCCTGAGTGATGCCTTTTTTGACAGTCCGGTAGACGATCCCGAAACGCGCCGCACCCTGTTTGTTGTCGGTGACTTCAAACAATCCATCTATTCCTTCCAGGGGGCCGATCCCGTGGTTATGGGGGCGGTTCGGCTGGACTTGCAGGAGCGGGCAAAGGCGTTGCGGCATCCCTTGCGTGATGTTGCGCTTGATGTCTCGTTCCGTACCGCGCAACCGGTCCTTGATCTGGTGAACCGGGTCATGCAGGGGTTGGAGGGCATCACCGATCCGCCCCGTCTGCCTGACTTTCTGGCGCACAGGTCTGCACGGCCGAAGGCGGGTGGTTTTGTCGAGATCTGGCCGGTAACGCGGGTGGCGGCGGACACTGCGCCCTTGCCGGGATTTGCCCCGCCGCCGGTTATTGTACCGCAGGATGCGGCGGCGCAGGCGGCGCATGAGGTGGCTGCGCGCATCGCGGGCTGGATGGGGACGCGGCGCCTGTCTTCCGGCCAGATGATGCAGCCTGGCGATGTGATGATCCTGCTGCGCAAAAGGGATCGCTATTACCAGCTGCTCCTGGCGGCGCTGCAACGCGCCGGGCTGCCGGTGGCCGGTGCCGACCGGATGACCCTGTGTGACCAGATAGAGATCATGGATTTGCTGGCACTGGGGGATGTCGCATTGTTGCCGGATGACGACCTGCAGCTTGCAACAGTGTTGAAATCACCGCTGTTCGGCATGGATGAGGATACCCTCTTTGATCTGGCCAGCCAGCGCGACAAGGCCACGCTGTTTGCGCGGCTTATGGCGCATGCCGGGGCAGAGTCACAGCTGGGCCGCATGGCCACACGCCTGAAGCGCTTTTGCGACATGGCGGACAGGGTTTCGGTCTTTTCCTTTTTCAGCACTGTTCTGGGTGAAAGCCGGCAGGATTTCCGTGCCCGGCTGGGTGGCGCGGTGGATGAATCGCTGGATCATCTGCTGACACGCGCGCAGGAATTCGGCAATGGCGGCGGCGCGTCACTCACCGAATTTCTGGCGCTTGTGCGGGGCAGTGGTGGCGATGTGCGGCGCGATATGGATACCGCCGCTACCAATGAAATCAGGGTCATGACGATCCATGGCGCCAAGGGGCTCGAGGCACCGGTGGTTGTNTTGCCTGACATGCTGCGCGCCAGCAACAGCCGTGACCGCCTGATTGCCGATCAGGAAAGTGGTTTTGTCTATTGGGCGCCTTCAGCCGGCGGCAGGCCATCCTTTGTCAGTGATGCAAAGAATGATGCCGACAGCGCCGCACGCAAAGAGGAAAACAGACTGCTCTATGTGGCGCTGACGCGCGCACGCGACGGGCTTGCCATTGGCGGCTGGGAGGCACCATATCGCCGCTTCATGAAAGAAAGCGCCTATCAGNTCATTGCCGCNGCCGCTGCGGACATGGACGGCTTCACNCCTGATGCAGACGGTATTCTGCAATATGTCAGTACGGTCGAAACGGTAAGTGAGGCCATCGCTGAAAACATCCCGCCAGCCCCGCCTGTGGAATCTGCGGCCCCCGACTGGCTGGCACAGGCTGCGCCTGCCGAACCGCATCCACCGCGTCCGTTGCGCCCGTCCATGCCCGATGCCAGCACGATGGCGGCGACGGCCCCCGGCACCGCCCTTTTGGCCGCGTCACAGGCGTTGACGCGGGGACGACTGGCGCACCGGCTGTTTGAGGTCTTGCCTGCCCTGCCATCGGACAGGCAGCAGGATGCTGCGCAGAGGATAATTGCCGGTGAAGCAGATCTGCCCGCAGATACAGGACAGCAGATTGTCAGCGATGTGATGCGGGTCATGGCGATGCCTGAACTGGCGGCTCTGTTTGGCCATGACGCGCTGGCCGAGGTGTCTGTCAGCGGGGTGGTTGCCGGCAATGGTGTGGCCGGCCAGATTGACCGGCTGCATGTTGGTCCGGACCGTGTTCTGATTGCCGACTTCAAGACCGGCCCGATGCCGCCGACAGCGCCGCCAGCCTATATCCGGCAGCTGGCCCTTTATGCGGCGCTGCTCGAACAGATTTATCCGGACCACCAGATTGTCACCTGGCTTGTCTGGACCGAGGCAACCGCTGTTCAGGAAATTTCCGAAAGCGCGCGCATGGATGCGTTGACGGCGCTTGTTTCTGCGGCCGGTGCTTGACGCTTACCTGGCTTGTGCCTACTTTCATAACGCTGGGCCGGACAGCATGGCCCGGCAAATCCAAAAAAACGGGGACCAACCAAAATGGCGACGACAAAAACGACCGATAGCGATTTTTCCTCTGACGTCCTGCAGGCTGACAAGCCTGTATTGGTGGATTTCTGGGCAGAATGGTGTGGTCCGTGCAAGGCGATCGGCCCTGCTTTGGAAGAAATCAGCGATAATAAAGGTGATGCAATTTCGATCATCAAGCTGAATATCGATGAAAACCCGCTCACCCCGCAGCAATATAATGTGCGTGGCATTCCCACCCTGCTTATTTTCAAGGGTGGCGAGGTTGTCGCTGAAAAGGTGGGCGCTGTGCCAAAATCACAGCTGGAAGCCTGGATCGATTCCACAATCAGCTGATCGCTGTCTGGTGTCTCCCCGACGCTGCACACACAGTCAATCAGTCAGGCAAAGTGCCGTTTTCCGCCAATATATAGCCGGCCAGATAGAGCGATCCGCAAATCATGACGGGTCGCCTGCCGGCCCCTTCCATTGTTGCGATGGCAGACAGTGCAGCGGCCACTGATGCTGCGGGGCGTACCTTTTCAAAAAAGGGTGCGGCGGCGCTGGTCAACGCTTCGGCAGACAGGCTTGCCGGCTGGTCCGGAATGGACACGCAATGCAGTGAGGCCGCAAGCGGTGCGATCTTTTCAAGAAATTCCTCGGCCGGGCGGGTATTCAGCGCCCCGGTGATAAAATGCCATCTGTCCGCCTCGGACAGGGTGGGCAGGGCAGCCGCCAGCGCCGCTGCGCCATGGGCATTATGGGCCCCGTCAACCCACAGCGCCTGCTGCGGTACCAGCCGCGTCAGCGATCCATCATCAAGCCGTTGCAGGCGTCCTGGCCAGCTGGCATATGCGCTGCCGGTGCCAGCAAGGTCCATATCAAGCAGGGGCAAGGCATAATGCAGGGCGGCAGCGGCAAGCGCTGCATTCTGTTGTTGGTGGGCGCCCTTCAGTGACGGTGCTGATAGCTGGATGGACTGGCGAATAGCTTGGCGAGCGGGATGGCGCAGAGGTTCGTGCAGGGGCGCGCGTTCAAGCGTCAGCTCGAGCGCGCCGGACTGGCCCTCATGAAAATCAAACTCACGGCCCATGGCGCGGACCGATGTGCCGATCTCGGCAGCATGGCTGTCGAGGGCGGTTGCAACCTCTGCCGGTTGTGCTGCGCTCAGACATGGTGTGCCGGGGCGCATGATACCTGCTTTCTGGCCGGCAATACCGGCAAGGTCACTTCCCAGAAAATGCTCGTGATCGCGTGCGATCGGGGTGATTACGGTGGCGGCCGGGCGGGTCAGCACATTGGTTGAATCTAGCGCGCCGCCAAGCCCTGTTTCCAGCAGCAGCAGATCCGCCTTGATCCGCGAAAAGGCCAGGAAGGCAGCTGCTGTCGTTACCTCGAAAAAAGTTACCGGCCGGTCGCCATTGGCGGTCTCGACCTCTTCAAGAAGATCGGCCAGTGCGCCGTCACCAATCAATTGGCCGGCAAGGCGAATGCGTTCATTGAAGCGGCACAGATGCGGCGACACATAGACATGCACTGTCAGGCCAGCGGCCTCGGCCATTGCCCGCATGGTTGCGATGACGGACCCCTTGCCATTTGTGCCGGCAACATGGATGACCGGTGGCAGGCTGTGGTGCGGATTGCCAAGCCGGTCCAGAAGATCAAAGGTACGTTCCAGCCCCAGATCAATCAGCTTGGGATGCAGGGCTGCCAGCCTGTCAAGCGCCAGCGCGGCGCGTTCGGCATCGTTGCATGGTGTTTCAGGCGTTCCGCCAGACGGCATCAGGCGGCCTTTGAGCTGCCGCCCCGTTCCATCAGAAAGCCGAGAATGCGGGCCAGGAATGATGGCTGCGCATCGCGGGCAACAACCGCGTCAACCATGCCATGATCCTGCAGATATTCGGCGGTCTGGAAATTCTCGGGCAGCTTTTCACGCACGGTTTCTTCAATGACCCGCCGGCCGGCAAAGCCGATAATCGCGCCGGGTTCGGCAATCTGCAGATCGCCGAGCATGGCAAATGAGGCGGTCACACCGCCGGTGGTCGGGTGGGCCAGCAGCACGATATGCGGCAGGCCGGCCTTGCGGACCTTCTCAACTGCCAGAATGGTGCGGGGCAATTGCATCAGTGACAGGATGCCTTCCTGCATCCGCGCGCCACCTGTGGACGGAACGGTAATCAATGCCGCCTTCCGCGCGACTGCGGCGTCAGCAGCGGCGATGATTCCATTGCCGACCATGCGCCCCATTGAGCCGCCCATAAAGCGGAAATCAAAAGCTGCCACCACGGCCTGATGTCCGCCAATCTTGCCATGTGCAACGGCAATGGCGTCATTCAGACCGGTCTTGCCACGCGTATCCTTCAGGCGGTCGGCATAGCGGCGGNTGTCGCGGAATTTCAAAGGGTCATCATTGACCGGCGTCAGCGGGATGATGTCGAATTTGCCATCATCAAATGTCATCGCAAAGCGGGCTTCGGGGGGCAGGGGGGCGTGATGTCCGCAGGTTGAACAGCAATTATGCGCCTGTTCAAATTCCCGATGAAAGATCATCTGGCCGCAGGATTTGCATTTAATCCACAGATTGTCCGGCACATCATTTGTCGACACAAGCGCCTTGATCTTCGGCAATACCGCGTTGGTGATCCAGTTCATCTGTTTTCCCCTTTCACCTGTTCCCTCGGTGCGCTGCCCTCGCAGCGGCCTTAGCCGGCCTTGCCAGCAACACCGTCGGCAAGATCGCCGACAAATGCGGCAATTTTGGACACGGTTTCAGGCGTGCCGCTGCCATCAGCGGCAAGCGTGTTGGCGATGATCTCTACCACAGCCGAACCGATAACGGCACCATCACTTCGCGAGGCAGCGTCATGGGCCTGTTGCGGCGTGCGGATGCCGAAACCCGTGACAACAGGCAGGTCTGTGGCTGCCGAGATCCGTTCATAGGCGGCCGAGATGCTGTCACCAGCCGCACTTGCCGTGCCGGTAATGCCGGTAATCGCCACATAATAGACAAATCCGCTGGCCGATCCGACAACGGCTGGCAGGCGGGTGGCATCACTTGTCGGTGTGACAAGCCGGATAAAATCAAGCCCTGCTTCCCGCGCCGGAATGCATAATTCGTCATCTTCTTCCGGCGGCAGATCGACGACAATCAACCCGTCCACGCCGGCAGCAACAGCCGCATCGAGAAAACGGTCAACACCGTAAATATAGATCGGATTGTAATAGCCCATCAGGATCAGCGGCGTGTCAGGATGACGCTTTCTGAATGCGGCAGCGATCTCCAGCGTGCCGGCAAGTGTCATGCCGTTTTTCAGCGCCCGCAGCGAGGCCGCCTGAATCGCGGGCCCGTCTGCCATCGGGTCGGAAAAGGGCATGCCAAGTTCGACCATATCGACATTGGCATCGACCAGCGCGTCAAGGATGCGGGCTGACGTATCGGCATCCGGGTCGCCAGCAGTGACAAACACGCCAAGGACACCGCGCTCTTCAGCCCGCGCCTTGGCAAAGGCATTTGAAATTCGACTTGTCATGGTCCCGCTTGTCTCCCCACGGAATTGGTCTTCACGTCATATGGCAGGTCAGGCCTGCTCTGCTTTATAGCAGGCCGCGTTCTTCCAGCTTGGGCAACACCGCACCCAGATCCTTGTCGCCACGTCCGCACATATTCAGGATAACAATGTCATCCTTGTCCATATCGCCGATCATCGTGCTGACAAAGGCCAGCGCGTGCGACGGCTCCAGTGCCGGAATGATGCCTTCAAGGCGCGAACAGAGCTGGAACGCCTCCAGCGCCTCTTCATCTGTGGCGCTGACATAATTGACCCGCTTCATATCATGCAGCCATGCATGTTCCGGCCCGATCCCCGGATAGTCCAGACCGGCGGAAATCGAGTGGGCGTCAATAATCTGCCCGTCATCATCCTGCAGCAGATAGGTGCGGTTCCCGTGCAAGACGCCCGGCGTGCCACCGGTCAGCGAGGCGGCATGCAGCCCTGACGGGATACCTTTGCCAGCAGCCTCTACGCCGTAGATATCGACTGTTTCATCATCAAGGAACGGGTGGAACAGCCCCATCGCATTTGATCCCCCGCCAATGCAGGCGACGATGGCATCGGGAAGGCGGCCTTCGGCGGCTATCATCTGGGATTTTGCCTCCTTGCCGATGACTGACTGGAAGTCGCGCACCATCTGCGGATAGGGGTGCGGGCCGGCAACAGTGCCGATGATATAGAAATGCGTTTCCGCATTGGCCACCCAATAGCGCAATGCCTCATTCATCGCATCTTTCAATGTGCCCGTGCCGGATGTTACCGGATGCACCTTGGCACCCAGCAGACGCATGCGATCCACATTCGGCTTCTGGCGGTGAACATCCTCTTCACCCATAAAGACTTCACATTCCATATCGAACAGGGCGCAGGCTGTTGCTGTGGCGACACCATGCTGGCCGGCACCTGTTTCGGCAATGATCTTGGTCTTGCCCATACGCTTGGCAAGCAGTGCCTGGCCAAGCACGTTATTGATCTTGTGTGCGCCCGTATGGTTCAGCTCGTCGCGCTTGAGATAGAGCTTTGCACCGCCGAAATGGGCGGTCATGCGCTCGGCAAAATAGAGCGGGCTGGGGCGTCCGACATAATGGGTCTGATAATATTCAAGCTCGCGCTGGAAATCGGCATCGGTGGTGGCGCTCTTATAGGCGGCCTCTACCTTCAGGATCAAAGGCATCAGGGTCTCGGCAACAAAGCGTCCACCATGCATTCCGAACCGGCCGCGCTCGTCCGGCTGGTTGCGAAGCGAGTTCAAATTCACGTCTGTCATACTGTCTGACCTGTCTTTCGGACAGCCGCATCTGGTGACTGTCTAAATAATTGATGTGGGACGCAAATCTAGCGCAACTGAGCCTGTCGTACAAATGCCTGAATGCGCGCTGCGTCCTTTTTTCCGGGGGCCAGCTCAACACCGGAGGATACATCCAGCGCCTGCGCCCCTGTTACGGCAACAGCGCGGCTGACATTGTCGGCAGACAGGCCGCCGGCCAGCATCCAGCGCGCGCTGCCACCATGATCGGCCAGCAGAGACCAGTCAAAGGAATGGCCGGTGCCACCGGGAAGACCGTCAGGGTCCCCTTTGGCATCGAACAACAGCCAGTCGGCAATCCCGTCCCAATCGNCACAGACATCAAGATCGGCAGCGCTGGCAACGCGGATGGCCTTGATCAGCGGCAGACCCAGCCTGTCCCGGATGGCTGCAGCGCGGTCAGGCGTTTCGCTGCCATGCAGCTGGATATAATGCGGTCGCGCGGCCGCGACGACAGCGTCTAGCGTCGCATCATCCATATCGACGGTCAGGGCCACCCGCGCAGGTCCGCCATTACCTGCTTCTGCGTGATCGGCAATGGCAGATGCCGCTGGCAGCGACAGATGCCGCGGCGAGCGCGGAAAAAAGACAAGACCGACAAAGGCGGCGCCAGCTGCCTTGCAGGCATCATAATCCGCCGGGCTGGCAATGCCGCAGATCTTGACGCTGACCGGTGTTGCCGGCTGATAGGGAGAACGGGTCATTGGCGTGATGGTAAAATGGGGGTCTGAGATGGCGATGGTGCGGTGTCGGACGTGACAGCGTCAAGCTGTTCCTCGGCCGAGACGGCGCGTTGTTCTGCCTTGCCGAGCCGGCGCTGCAACCGCCAGTTGCGTGCCTTTGCCGCCACAAGCGACAACCAGACAAGCCCGCCCCCGAACAGCGCGCCGGCACCAGCGGCGCCAAGGACGATCATCCAGACAGGCAGGTCGAATGTACCCTCAAGCGGCCAGAGCCGCAGCGCGACAGTCTGTGTGTTGGAGGTGGCGAACAGCATCGCCAGTATGACGGCCAGAAGTGAAATGAGTGACCAGGCCAGCCGTCCAAGAAAGCGCATAACTGCAATCCGATCAGCGGTTCAACCGCTCACGCATGCCTTTACCCATCTTGAAAAACGGCACTTTCTTTTCAGCGACCTCGACACTTGCGCCGGTCCGCGGATTGCGCCCGGTCCGTGCTTCACGGTGGCGCACCGAAAAGGCACCAAAGCCGCGTAATTCTACGCGGTCACCGCGTTCAAGGGCGCTTCCGATCTCGTCAAGAATCGTCGCGACCAATCGCTCGATATCCCGATGATAGAGGGCCGGATTTTTTGCAGCCAGCTTGGCGATTAGTTCAGAACGTGTCACCGGCTTCACCCACTTTATACAGCTATACACAGGCAAAATGATGCCCATTCGAAAAGCGAAGGTCAACTCACAAGGCAGCCAAAAACCCTGTTAAATGACTGTTTGACCACTGAATTCCGGAAAATCTTACCAAAAAGAAAGGGTGAATCGGTCCATCGCTGGCCGATTCACCCGGATTTGGACAGGCGCGCTTTATGCGTCGTCGCCCGATTCGCGCTTGGCGAGTGCGGCACCAAGGATGTCGCCCAGGCTTGCACCGCTGTCTGACGAACCATATTCCTCGACAGCCTGCTTTTCCTCGGCGGTTTCACGCGCCTTGATTGACAGGGTAAGCTTGCGGCTCTTCTTGTCGATGTTGGTGATCACGGCGTCCACCTTTTCACCGACGGCAAACCGGTCAGCGCGCTGTTCGGCGCGGTCACGGCTCAGATCGGTACGGCGGATAAAGCCGGTCAGCGATTCGCCAACACTGACGTCAATGCCATTATCGCTTGTCGCGGTCACGGTACAGGTCACAACCTCGCCTTTGCGATGGCTGTCCATCTGGCCCGCATACGGATCGTCNGTCAGCTGCTTGATGCCAAGCGAGATACGCTCCTTGTCGATATCGACTTCAAGGATCTTCGCCTTGACCATATCGCCTTTGTTAAAGCCTTCAAGTGCGGCTTCACCAGTGGCTTCCCAGCTGATGTCAGACAGATGAACAAGACCGTCAATCTCCTCGGTCAGGCCGACGAACAGGCCAAACTCGGTGATGTTGCGGATCTCGCCCTCAATCTCGGTGCCGGCAGGGTTGGCGGCACTGAACTCTTCCCACGGGTTGCCGCTGCACTGCTTGAGACCAAGCGAAATACGGCGCTTTGACATATCAACGTCAAGCACCATGACCTCGACCTGCTGGCTGGTAGACACGATCTTGCCGGGGTGGACGTTCTTTTTGGTCCAGCTCATCTCGGACACATGCACCAGACCCTCGACGCCGGCTTCCAGCTCGACGAACGCACCATAGTCGGTGATGTTGGTGACGCGGCCTTCCAGCTTCGCACCAATCGGGAACTTGCCCTCGACGCTCTCCCACGGGTCGGATTGCAGCTGCTTCATGCCAAGCGAGATACGCTGTGTCTCCGGGTTGAAGCGGATGACCTGTACCTCGACGGTTTCGCCAATCTGCAGTGCCTCTGACGGATGGCTGATCCGCTGCCACGCGATATCGGTGACATGCAACAGACCGTCCACACCACCCAGATCGACGAACGCGCCGTAATCGGTGATGTTCTTGACCACACCCTGAAGGACCTGGCCTTCCTGGAGGTTCGAGACAAGTTCGGAGCGGGCTTCGGCACGGCTCTCTTCCAGAACGGCCCGGCGCGATACGACAATGTTGCCGCGACGACGGTCGATTTTCAGGATCTGGAATGGCTGTGGTGTTCCCATCAGCGGGCCAAGATCGCGCACCGGGCGGATATCGACCTGGCTGCCAGGCAGAAAGGCGGTGGCGCCTGACAGATCGACGGTGAAGCCGCCCTTGACCTTGCCAAAGATCACGCCAGTTACGCGTTCCTGCTTTTCAAACGAGGCTTCGAGCAGGCCCCATGCCTCTTCGCGGCGGGCCTTGTCACGGCTGAGAACGGCCTGACCGTTCTTGTCTTCCATGCGCTCGACATAGACTTCAATCTCGTCGCCGACATTGACGTTCGGCTCTTGGCCAGGGCCTGCAAGCTCTTTCAGCGGCACACGGCCTTCAGATTTCAGACCAACATCGATGATCGCGGCATCGCCTTCAAGGCTGACAACAAATCCGCGGACAACACTGCCCTCAATGCTGGTGTTCGCGCCAAAGCTCTCGGCGAGCATATCGGCAAAGTTTTCGGTGGCAGCGCCTGCTGCACTCATGGTTTCGGATGTCAAAAAAATCTCCGTTTTTCGCCCTGCATCCCCATCGACGGAAGCCCGATGGCGGTGCGGTTACTCCTCAGCTGGCGGTGAGGGCCGGCAAGTCTGAACACAATTTCCGGCCTTGCGGCCAGCCGCAACAAGGCGGTCTGGAAATTCTCCCGGGTCTTTTATGGCGAATGGTTGATTGCCGCCAGCAGTCCAAGGTCTGAAATGGGTGCCGCGATGGTTCAGATCATCATGGCCCCGGTTTATGTCCCTGCCGCATCGATATGGGCCAGCGCAGATGCAAAAACCTGATCTGCATCCAAACTGGATGTATCGATCAGTTTCGCGTCTTCAACGGCACGAAGCGGGGCAATGCTGCGCCCGCGATCACGCGCGTCTCGCGCCTGCATATCGGCAAGAACGTCGCGGAACATAACGGATTGTCCTGCGGCTTGCAACTCATTGGTTCGCCGCTCTGCGCGCACCTCGATATCCGCATCGACAAAAAACTTAACCGGCGCATCGGGCAACACCACACTGCCGATATCACGACCGTCCAGAACCGCGCCATGGCCGGTTGGCGGGTGGCTGGCAAAATCGCGCTGCAGGACCAGAAAGCCGGCGCGCACTGCCGGCATGGCCGCGATCACGGATGCCATCCCGGCCACGCTGTCATCACGGATTGCCGGGCTGTTGATCAGTTCGAGGTCCAGCGCGGCGATCTGTGCGGCGGCGCTGTGTTCCTCGGCCGTTTCAGCGGTGATGCCGCTGCGCATCAGATGCAGGGCCAGCGCGCGATACAGCCCGCCTGTATCAAGATGGGCCAGATCAAAATGCCGTGCCAGACGTTTGGCCAACGTGCCCTTGCCACTGGCTGCGGACCCGTCAACCGCAATGATCATGCCTGATCTCCGGCGCTGGCGATCTGTGCGCCGCACCCATTCATCAGCGTGGCGAAATCCGGAAAGCTTGTATTGATGGTCTGGCAGCCGGACACGGTGATTGGCGCATCACTGACCATGCCCAGCGTCAGAAAGGACATGGCGATCCGGTGGTCATGTTGCGATGCGATGGTGACACCGCCCGCGATGGGGCTTCCGGTGACGGTCATGCTGTCATCATCATAATGGACGGTACCACCGGCGGCTGCGATGCCATCGGCCACAACGGCGATTCGGTCGGTTTCCTTGACGCGCAGTTCCGCGACGCCCTGCATGCGGGTGGTTCCGTCGGCCTGTGTCGCGGCAATGGCCAGGATCGGATATTCGTCAATCATTGATGCGGCCCGGTCGGCAGGGACATCGATGCCATGAAGCCGGCTGTGTTTGACCCGGATATCTGCAACGGCCTCGCCCCCTTCGACACGCGCATGCGACAGGGTGATATCGCCACCCATCTCCTGCAATGTGGTGATCAGTCCGGTACGCAGTGGGTTCATGCCGATTCCGGCAAGTGTGATATCGCTGCCGGGGGTCAGCAGGGCGGCTACCATCGGAAAGGCTGCCGAAGAGGGATCCCGCGGCACGGCAATATCAGCGGCCTGCAGGATGGCCTCGCCTTGCAAGGCCACATGATGGGTGCCGTCGGCGGCGGTGGTCTGTGTCACGCTGGCACCAAAATGGCGCAGCATGGATTCCGTATGGTCGCGCGAGGTGTGCGGTTCGGTGACGGTGCTTGTGCCACGGGCATTGATACCGGCCAGCAGGATGGCTGACTTGATCTGCGCTGACGCCACCTTGCTTGTATGGGCGGCGGCCAGCGGTGTCCGCGCGCCCTTTATCGTTACCGGCAGGCGTCCGCCTTCACGGCTTGTAATATGGGCGCCCATGTCTGCCAGCGGGTCTGTCACCCGCGCCATGGGCCGCATGCTGAGTGATTCATCGCCGCAGAATGTTGCTGTAATGGGTAAACCGGCAACCACCCCCATGAGCAACCTGACACCCGTTCCCGAATTGCCAAGGTCCAGCGGTTGTGTGGGCGACTGCAGGCCGGCTGTGCCAACGCCGTCGACCACCCAGCTGCCATCCTCCTCGCGTGTGATGGTGACGCCAAGCGCCCGCATTGCATTGCCGGTGGCTTTGACATCATCACCTTCCAGCAGGCCGGTAATCCGTGTGGTGCCAATCGCCAGCCCGCCAAGAATGAGCGACCTGTGGGATATTGATTTATCGCCAGGCACAGCAAACTGGCCTGACAGGCCGTCATGCTGGTGTGACACCAGTATATCCGAGGTTGAAAGCGCGTTTGTTTCAGTCATCTGACCCCTGACCTCTGACATTTGTCTCCAGACATCTGCCCGCCTACATCTGCCCGATTACAACTGTCGACCGATGTCTGTCCACCGACGTCTGTTTTCTGGCACCGGCGCGCCAGCACATATGTCGCTGCAGCATTAAATCTTGCCAGTGATGCCAGACGCAATGGCGTCCACCGGCAGGATCGCGGCATAGTTAGCATTGTCATATGGCGCATGGCAATCGCGCTGCATCGAGATGATGGAGGTACGCCCGGCAGCAGCAGAAAATCACCATCAGGCCGTTCGGGCTGAATTTTGCTTTGACAGGGGCAGGATTTTGTTTCAAATCGCTTGGTAAGTTTTCCGAGGGACATCTGCAAAGGTGCCCGGCGTTATTTCAAGGTGAATGAAAATGCCCAAAGCTGAACTCGGTTTAAAACGTGGTTGTCTGTCCTGTGCCATGAAATTTTACGATTTCAACCGGACACCGATTATCTGCCCCGGCTGTGGCGCGGAATTTGATCCCGAAGCACTTGTCAGAAGTCGTCGTGGCCGTGCCGCTGCGAAGCCGGCAGCCAAGGCCGCAAAGGCCGCACCGGAAGCGGATTCTGTCGAAACCGAGAACGATATTGACGAAGCTGCCGAAGATGAAGTGGTGGCGGATGCAGGTAACGCAGAGTCCGGCGATACGGATGAGGATGCGTTTGATGACTCGGATATTGATGTCAGTAACGATGACAGCGCCGGCCTGATCGCGGATGATCTGGACGAGGAAGACGAAATTATTCCGGGCATTTCAACCGGCGACGACGACTAGTCACGACCGGTTGCGGCCAAACGCATTTTTTGCTTGCCCGCGCGCCATGGGCTGCGATAGACAAAGAGCCTGCCGCTTTTCGGCAGCTTCAGGTACGGCCGGGGACAGCAGCGATCGCTGCAGGGTGCCGGGTGAAATTGGGGGGCTATAGCTCAGCTGGGAGAGCGCTACAATGGCATTGTAGAGGTCAGCGGTTCGATCCCGCTTAGCTCCACCAACTTCCTGATAAAAACGNACTGTACAAAAAACAAANNGCCCTCGGGNGCTTTNTTNTTTGGGAGACGGCGGATCGCCGGCACCTATGCNGCGGATCTTGCCCTGNTCAGGCGACCGCTTCGCCTGTCGATGGCGCGAAAATTGACTGCAGCTGGCTGATATCGGTTGCGCTTCGCATGTCACCGGCATGTTGCTTCAACCGGTCCGTGACAAAGCGAATGGCGCCAAGATAACCGCCCTGACCTTCGCCAGCACCAAGGACGACACAGACAATATCAACCGGCCGGCCATCAGGCGCATCGAAATCCACAGGTGCGGCAAGGCTTGCCACCAATGTGACCGACTGGTCGAGCGTNTCGATTGTGGCATGTGGCAGGGCNACGCCATTGCCGATGGCGGTTGTGCCCAGCTTTTCCCGGCTGACGAGTGCTGACAGGACANTGCGAGGGCAGATGCCGGCATGGCGCGCAACCAGATCGCTCAGATCCTGCAGAATCTGTTTTTTGCTGGTAGCGGGCAGGCGACACGCCAGCAATGCTGGCATGGTGGTCGTATCATTCATGATCTTCGGTCTTTTCCCGAATGGTATGCGCCGGGCGACAGNTTGGCACCTCAATTCGCCTGACGATGAAATCCCTGTGCAGGGTGGCGCGCAAGCTAGAACCAAGCCTTCACCATGTCAAGCCGCTATCCGGCGCAGGCAAGGCTGGTTTGTCTCTCGTTGATTTCAGATGCTGAAGCGGTCACCCAGATAGACTTCGCGCACCGCCTGATGCCCGATCACCTCATCCGGTGTGCCTTCCATAAGCACCGATCCGTCATAGATGATGTAGGTCCGGTCAACAATATCCAGCGTTTCGCGCACATTATGGTCAGTGATCAGAACGCCAAGCCCATGTTCTTTGAGCTGTCCGATCAGATTACGGATATCGTTCAGCGCAATCGGGTCAATACCGGCCAGCGGCTCGTCAAGAAGCAGGAAGGTCGGCCGCAGGGCCAGTGCACGGGCAATCTCAAGACGTCGGCGTTCCCCGCCTGACAGGTTNANCGATACCGTGTTGCGCAGATGCGCGATTGAGAATTCGGCCATCAGATCATCAAGGATGGCGTCATGGTCCCCCTTGCTGCCCTCGGTTGATTCGAGAACGGCGCGGATATTCTGTTCGACGGTCAGCCCGCGAAAGATGCTCGATTCCTGGGGCAGATATCCAAGGCCAAGTCTGGCGCGGCGGAAAACCGGCATCGTNGTGATATCGTTCCCGTCAAGCTGAACATTGCCCTCGTCGGCGGGCAGCAGCCCGGACATGATATGAAAGGTGGTGGTCTTGCCGGCACCATTCGGCCCCAGAAGACCGACAGCCTCGCCGCGTTGCAGGCGCAGTGATACGTTGCGGACGACGCGCTTGCCCTTGAAGCTTTTGCCGATACCGCTCGCCACCAGACCNTCGGTCGGGNTTACAAGACGTGGCCGTTGCATCTGCATGACGCGTTGTTCGAATTCAGAAGTTGTCATTCGGTCTTTGTTCTTCCCGCGCCCACTGTCAGTCCGTACAGGCACCCGATGCCATGATTATCATCTGGATAATCCGATGGGCCTGATTCGTTTATAGGACGAAAAATCTTTCCTGTCACAATTAGTTAGCGCCCTATCGTTAGCGCCCTATCGTTAGCGATTGGCTATTTGGTTATCAGCACCCCGCGGACACGCCCGTTCTTCTCGTCGGACAAGAGGCGGCTGTTGCCCGAAACGAAATCGACCTCGGCACGACCGCCCTGCATTGTGCTTTTTCCATCCGATACTGACACATCGCCGACAATCGTCGCTTTCTCTGTTTTTGCCAGATAGACGAGGCTGTTGCCCGATGCGGTGTTGCCCTCGCTTGTGCGTACGTCAACACTGCCTTCGCCTTCGATGCGTTGCAATGCGCCTTCGGCATCGAAATAGGCATTGATGATATCACCCGAAAAGCGTTCATTATCGGCATTGATATAGACCGCATTTCCAGTGGCGGTCATATGCTGGGTTTCATCGGCATTTGTCACCAGCGTGATCTGGCTGTCTGCCGAGATGGAGCCGTTCTTGCCTTCGACATTTGCGGACGGTCCGGTGACCTGATAGCCGCTGCCATCAACATTATAGACAATTTTCTGGCCACTGGCATTTCCCTGCGAATCGACAAATGTGACGTCGCCGGTTCCGGTGATCGTTTCGATGCTGCGTTCTTCGGATTCCGGATCATAAGTCGCGACGAGCAGATCACCGCTGATCTTGGCGTCACCCTGAATGGCAACCGCATTGCCAGAGGCGGTATAGACCCCGGCCTCCTGGTCCCACTCCAGCAGGTCATCCGCCTCGATGCGCAGCGTCGACCCGTCCTCTGCCATTGCGGGGAACGCCAGCGCACCCGCAAGGGCAAGCGCCGAAAGCGCGCGTACCACATAGCGACAGCCATCTCCAAAAACCCTGTACATCGTCATCCCTCCAACGGCATGCGCCGCCTGTTTGTCATTGCCTTGGCAGCTTACCTGCTCTGGCTGTTGTCTTGCAGGGTCATTCTGGCATTCCCCTTGAAAATAATGCGTTTGCCCTTGCCCGTGACTTCCATGGCGTTGGCCGTAACAATGCCGTCGCTGCGCTCGACGCGCACCGGTTCTTCGCTGAACATGCTGCCATCGGCAAGATTGGCGGATAATGACAGCGCCAGAAGTGTGAGCCCCATATCCTGACTGGTCATGACGACATCGCCATCCAGTTCAATGCGGCTGCTGTCGGGAAAATACAGCCCGTTCTGTGAAGACAGGTCAATCAGGTCACCGTCATTGCGAAACAGCTGTGCGGTCGGCGATTCCATGTCGACGGCACCCGAACTGCGTTCACTGGCGATTTTGGCCGTGACCTCGAAGGCCTCGCCATTTTCGGTACGGCCCTTATAGATGGCACCGGTCAACTCGATATCGCCAGCATCATCAATCTTGACGTCGGTTACCTCAAGCTTGATTTCAGCTGGCTGCGTAAAAAAGCCAAGCCACAATACCGTGACAAATGTCAGAACAAGGCCAAGTGAAATAAACAGGATGCTGGCGCGCACTGGCTGTCTGCCAGCATCTATATCCTGTTCGCGCGGCGCAAAACTGAAGCCGCTTTTCCGGGTGCCGTTCTCGTTAGNCACGTCGCAGGATCCTAGTGATGGAAAATATCCAGACCGTCGAATCCGGCAAGATCGAGCCGGACGCGATGGTGCAGGAAATCGAAACAGGCGGCCGCCAGTTCCGTGCGGCCTTCACGGGCGAGCATGGCATCAAGCCGGTCGCGTATCTGATGCAGATACAGCACATCACTGGCAGCATATTCTGCCTGTGCCTTGGTCAGTTCGGCGCGCCCCCAGTCGGAAGATTGCTGCGCTTTTGAGATGTCGGTTCCCAGAAGTTCGTTGCACAAATCTTTCAACCCATGGCGGTCGGTATAGGTGCGCGCCAGCTTTGATGCGATTTTGGTGCAATATACCAGGCCGTTGACCGGCCCCACATAATGGGTCAGCGCGGCCAGATCAAAACGTGCGAAATGGAACAGCTTGGTGGTGCCGGAATCGGCAAGGAGCGCAGCCAGATTGGGGGAGGGCGCTTGCGGATGATTGATTTTGACGAGATGGGCATTGCCGTCACCAGCGGAAAGCTGCACCACGCATAGCCTGTCTCGATGTGTCTTCAGGCCCATAGCCTCGGTATCGATGGCAACAGCGGTGCCGAGATCGATGTCGGCAGGCAGATCGTCACTATGGATGGAAATGGCCATTCTCGGCGGTCTCTTTTTCGCAGCCCTCAAAAATATCAAGTGAAATGAAGGTTTGGTCCGGACCGAAAACGGTGCCATCCACGCCTTGATGGCCGGCCCGCGCGCCCCCTGCATCTCGCCAATCACCCTACAGGAAACAAGCTTCGAAATGCCAGATAAAGATGCGTAAATGCGCCATTCCGGCGGCAGGCGGCTGTGTCAGCAGGGCGCAATTCCTGCAGATGATGTCGCTGCCTCGCAAATCCGACCGGCCTTGCTGTGTTGCAACAGAAGGTAGAGACATGTTTCAAGCGGGGAGTGAGTAACATGAAATCGCATTATCGTGTGGTCGTCATTGGTGGCGGCGTTGTGGGCGCCTCGATTATCTATCATCTGTCAAAGATGGGTTGGTCGGATATCGCGCTGATCGAAAGGTCTGTCCTGACAGCCGGGTCNAGCTGGCATGCGGCGGGCGGNGTCCATGCGCTGAATGCCGATCCGAACATTTCGGCATTGCAGGCCTACACGATTGACCTTCTCGGCAAAATTGAAGAGGAAAGNGGCCAGTCGGTTGGNATGCATATGACCGGAGGCCTNACGCTNGCCGGCACGCCGGANCGCTGGGAATGGCTGCAATCNGCCTACCGCGTCTATCAGAGCATCGGCATCGAGGATGTCAGGCTTGTGACCCCGGAAGAAGCCGGCGAAATGTGTCCGGTATTGTCGACNNATGGCATCCTTGGCGGGCTGTGGGCCGACCGTGAAGGCTATGTCGATACNACCGGTACGGTTCTGGCCTATGCCNGCGCAGCAAAGAANAANGGNGCCACCGTNATNGAACATAACCGNGTNCTGGAATTGAANCAGACGNCGGAAGGATGGGATGTGGTGANGGAAAAGGGCACCATTTCCTGCGAGCATGTTGTCAATGCCGCCGGANTATGGGCAAAGCAGGTTGGCCGGATGGCCGGAATCGAACTGCCTGTATCGCCGCTGGCCCATCATTATCTGCTGACCGAGACGATCCCCGAAGTGGCCGCGCTTGACCATGAGCTGCCGCTGGTTGTCGATCTGGAGGGCTTTACATATATGCGCCAGGACCAGCAGGGCATGCTGTTGGGAATCTATGAAATCAATCACCAGCACTGGATGATGGATGGGGCGCCCTGGGATTACGGCATAGAACTGCTGAACGAGGATATCGATCGTATTGAGAATGAACTGACCATGGGTTTCGAGCGTTATCCGGTATTGCAGAATGCCGGTGTGCGTAACTGGGTGAACGGGGCGTTCACCTTCTCGCCCGATGGCAACCCGCTTGTCGGTCCTGTGCCGGGCAAGCGCAATTACTGGTCAGCTTGTGCGGTTATGGCCGGCTTCCTGCAGGGCGGCGGTGTTGGCAAATCGCTTGCCGAATGGATGATCCATGGCGAGCCCGAGGCCGATGTCTATGGCATGGATGTGGCCCGCTATGGCCCGTTTGCCGAGAACAAGGAATATATCAAGCAGACCACAGGGCAGTTCTATTCCCGGCGGTTCGTAATGACCTATCCGAATGAACAGCTGCCGGCGGGGCGCCCCTTGAAAATGGCGCCAGCGCATACCGCGATGACAGCGGCTGGCGCGCAATGGGGATGCAGCTGGGACCTTGAGGTGCCGCTCTATTTTGCGCCGCAGGGCTTTGCCGAGACGCCGTCACTGAAACGCTCGAACGCCTTTGATATTGTTGGCGCTGAATGCCGCGCGGTGCGCGAAAAAGTCGGGCTTCTGGATATCACAGGCTTTTCGCGCTTCGAGGTGTCCGGCCCGCATGCTGAAGCCTGGCTCGCCAAGATTTTCGCCACCCGACTGCCGGCGGCAGGACGCGCGCGCCTTGCCGTCGCGCTTGGTCATGATGGCCGGTTGAAAGGCGATCTGACGCTGTTCAACTGGGGCGACGGCCGGTGGTGGATCATGGGATCCTATTATCTGCGCAGCTGGCATATGCGCTGGTTCAATGACCATCTTGATGATGGTGTGACCATCCGCGATCTTGGCGAGGAAATTGCCGGATTTTCGCTGTCAGGCCCGAAGTCGCTGGCGGTCATTGAAAAGCTGACTGACGGCGCTGTTGGTGATCTGCCCTTTATGGGATGTGGCGCATTCGATATCGGTCTGGCGCGCACCCATATCGGCCGCCTGTCCGTCACCGGCGAAGCCGGATATGAAATCAGCTGCCGGATGGGCGATCATATTGCCTTGCGGCAGATGTTGCTGGATGCGGGCGCCGATCAGGGGATTGTCGAATATGGGTTCAATGCCCTGCTTTCGCTGCGTCTTGAGAAAAGCTACGGCATCTGGTCAACCGAATTTACGCAAGGCTATACCCCCGGCATGACCGGCATGGATCGTTGGATCGACTGGAACAGAGAAGCCTTTATCGGCCGCGAGGCGGCCATTGCCGAACGCGACGGCAATGGCCCTGCGCAGCGGCTTGTGACACTTGAGGTGGCGGCGGACGGGGCCGATGCCGGCGGCTATGAACCTGTCTGGTCGGCAGGCAACAAGGTTGGCTTCATCACCTCCGGTGGCTATGGCCACACGGTTGAGAAGTCGCTGGCCATGGCGCTGGTCAATGCCGATTTGGCCGAGGTTGGTACCGATCTGTCGGCCCATATCGTAGGGGTCGAGCGGGATGTGAAAGTCATCGCGCCATCACCCTATGATCCGGCTGGTGCGGTAATGCGTGCCTGAAGTCCCAGTTTGACGTCAGAGGTAAGGAACAGGTTATGACACAGCAACCAGATGCAATCATCATCGGCACGGGTGTAATCGGAACAGCCACGGCCTTTGAAATGGCCAAGGCGGGATGGAAAACCCTGTCTCTCGATCGCAATGCCCAGATTGGTCATGGGTCAACCGCCGGGTCCTGCGCCATTATCCGTATGCATTATTCTACCTTTGACGGCACCGCCTTCGCCTGGGAAGGCTATCATTACTGGCGTGACTGGGCGGAATATCTGGGACTGGGCGCAGACGCCTCACTGGCCACCTTCAAGGAATGCGGCTGCATGGTGATGCGCACCGAGGCGAACGGCTTTCTGGACAAGCATCTGGCGAACAGCCGTGATCTGGGTATCCCGGTCGAGGAATGGGATGCCGCCCAGGTTGAACAGCGTCTGTCGATCTATGCGCTGGACAGTTTCGCACCCCCAAAACGGATTGATGATCCGGCGTTTGGCAAACCGAATGGTGGCAGGATTGACGGTGCGCTGTACTGGCCGAATGGCGGATATGTAACCGACCCGGCCCTGTCATCGCAGAATATGGCCGATGCGGCGCGCCAGCATGGTGCCGCATTCCGCCTTGGCGTCGATGTTGTCGAGATTCTGCAGGAAAATGGCCGCGTGAAAGGGGTGAAACTGGCGTCGGGCGAGGAAATCCACGCCCCGGTTGTTGTCAATGTGGCTGGCCCGGGATCGGCCCATATCAATGGGCTTGCCGGTGTTCTTGACGACATGACGATCGAAACCCGCCCGCTGCGGCAGGAGGTGGCGCATGTGCCGGCACCCGAAGGTTTTGATTTCGACAGTCTTGGCATGGTGGTGTCGGACAGCGATATCGCCTGCTACATCCGNCCCGAACATGGCAACAACATCCTGATCGGCAGTGAAGATCCTGAATGCGATCCGCATATGTGGACCGAGAATGACCGCGACTATAATGGCGATTTCACCGAACAGTGGAACAATCAGGTGATGCGCTATGGCCAGCGTGTGCCAAGCCTGGGGATCCCGTCACAGGCGCGCGGGGTTGTGGATCTTTATGATGCCTCGACAGACTGGATACCGATCTATGACAAATCTGCGCTTGGCGGCTATTACATGGCCTGCGGCACCAGCGGCAATCAGTACAAGAACGCNCCTATCGCGGGCAAGATGATGGCGGCGCTGATCGATTATTGCGAAGGGGGTGCGGATCATGACAGCACCCCGTTGCATTATCGTCTTCCCTATATCGGGCGGGATATCGATGTCGGCTTCTATTCACGCCGCCGCCCGATCAATGACGAGAGCAGCTTTTCGGTCCTTGGCTAGCCGCGCTGCTGTGCCTGCGATGGTCTGATGACGATCAGCCTGTAACAGCGTTCAGCCCTGCAGCCTCGATGCCGGCGATGGCAGCTGCCTCGTCATTGTCTGACGTGTCGCCCGAAATGCCGACGGCGCCCAGCAGCGCGCCCTCTTGATCCTGAATCAGCACGCCGCCCGGCACCGGCACCATGTCGCCACCCGCAACGCCATTGACCGCCTGAATGAAATAGGCCTGCTGTTCGGCACGGTTCATCAGCGCGCGCGTGCCCATGCCNAGCGCAATCGCNGCGTTGGCCTTGCCATGGGCGATACGTGCGCGCATCTGGCTGACGCCGTCTTCCGACATCATTGCAACCATGGCGGCGCGCGGGTCCAGCACCACCACGCTCAGAGGTTTTAGGTCTAACACGCGGCCCTCAGCGAGAGCACCTTCAATTATCGCACGTGACTGGGAAAGTGATATGGCCATAGCTATCTCCATTGAACGGTGTTAGGTAATCTTTTGCTTTCTGAGCTCGCTCTCAAATGCAGTAATTTTTAACTGGTAGCTGTTAATACGATAGAAAACAGACTGAGTCTGAAGATTATCGTCAATATAATTAAATCAGCAGTTGGCTAGCTGGTTCTATGTACACGTTGGGGCAAGCCTCACGGCACTTGAAGTTGTATAAACTACTAAGCTTTCGACTGTCTTGGTTCTAATTAAAAGAAAAGCCATGTCAGGGAAGATGATGGAAAGTCATTTCCTTGCAAGTCACTTATCGTCAGATTTTTGGCTGAGATTGTGAAACTCGAAGCACTAAAATGAATGAAATTCAGGCTAACGCTCTACTGCGGCTTCGAAGATAGTGCCAGCCAAGAAAAGCAAGAGAAGCGATAATTGCTGGACCATAAAATATTGGCAACTTAATCATCACTAGTATTGCTAAGCCAAACCGGACGATAGTTTCTAGAATGTTCAACGGACCAAAATCATACTGAGCTAGGGCACTTGAAACCAAATAAAGTGCTAGCACTAAGCGTAAAAGCAGCCAAATTAAAGCCATCACGTCAAGGTCACCAGTATAACCTGGCAAATATTGTGTGCCAGCCATCGCCGTTGTTGATGGGTCAATAACGGCATCCGGTATCAGCAAAATTTCTGGATACATCGCAAACACAAATGGCACTATNAAGATCACGACCCCAGATTTAACAGCTGAAAAACCAGTNGCCATTGGCTCAGCTTTTGTGATGCTAGAAGCGGCGAAAGCTGCCAAGGCCACCGGCGGGGTGATCGCGCTTGCAACTGCAAAATAGAAAATAAACATGTTTGCTGTGAAAATCGATATTCCAAGTCCTGCCAACACAGGACCAAGTAGCAGTGCGACGTTTATGTAAGCAGGTACGGCAGGCATACCCATGCCAAGTATTATCGCCATAAACATTGTTAATAAAAGAGCTGCGAGTTGAAACAGCACAGATCCGCCTTGGCCTAGCCCAAGTGATCTGAGCCAACCTAAAACATCAAGTGAGATGTAGGTTGGTAGTCCNGTGAATTGAAGACAAAAATCAATAATTGATACCGCCAAGAACATCAAATATAGGGTTGAAATAAGGACGCCTGCGTTAGAAAGAGCGTCNATAATCTTCATTGGACGAGCACGAACTTCCGGATCAACGAACAAAAGGACAACCAATAGCATCACGGCGAACCAACCAGCACTACCNGCGTCACCAGCGGCGTTNCTAATTAGTTCTTGTAGCCAACTCCCCTTAATGATTTGGCAACCAGAATCACTAATTAAAGCCTCGACACCAATCACGCTTCCAAAAATACCACATCCAACATCTTCTTTTTTTGTCAATAAAAGCATTAAAATCAATAGTATAGGTCCGAAGATCATAATTAAGTTAAGGATATCCTGTCTATCGAGGTGCATGTCCTCTGTGATCCTGCCGATTGCCTTAATGTTTTGTTTTCTTGCTTGAAATGAGACCGAGAGGAATAGACAGAAAAAGTAGGCTAGAGCGGGTATGGCTGCCGCTACAATGACGCTCGAATAAGGAACAGTTGTTAGCGCTGCCACAACAAATGCTGCGACCCCCATAACCGGAGGCATAATTGACCCACCGGAAGACGCTGCCGCCTCTACTCCACCAGCGAACACTTTTGAAAAGCCTCTTTTTAGCATCATTGGAATGGTTAACACGCCCGTTGATAGAACATTAACAATGGGCCCGCCTGAGATAGTGCCAAACATTGCTGAGGAAACAATAGCGGCATGGGCAGGTCCGCCGGTTAAATTCCGTGTCCAGCGAAACGCTAGCTTTATTAGTGAACGTCCTCCGGCTGAGGATCCAAACAAGGAACCCAAAACAAGGTAAGGGAAAATTGTGTTAAGAACGATATCCATAAACCTGCCTAGAAGGCCGGAGGAGTTATTGACAAGAATATCGTGAATTCGTGGCCTGCCGTCTGATAATAAACGCGGTTCACCGGCAAGCTTTGTCATAAAATATTTATTGATATCTTCCGGTCCATGAAAATACCAAACTAGAACAGTGCCAATTGTGTATGCAGAAATTATTATGGCAACTAGAACCAAAGGTAGGCCCCAGACTTTAACGTTGTAAGACAGGAAAACCAATATTGCGAGGCCAACCAAAAGGACAATCCATCCGCCTGTATTGTTTACACATTTAGGGTCATCAACTGTTGTCGGCGGCTCCATTCCAAGAAGGTCCGCTAATTCTTTTTCCGCTTTAAGGCTTTCTTGAATTAATCGCGCTCGGTCTCCAGTCACCTGATCGATAAGGCAAATAGCCTCAATTTCTGTCAAGTAAGTGAAAGAAATGATGCAAGCCATCAGCACCAGTGCGATGTCCATAAACAGCCCAAACAGCCGTGCACCAATAATTTTTTCTGACCAACTACGCCAAAGAGAATGCTTTAAGGCGACGATAAGCATCATCAGGGCAAAGAATAGTGGATAAAACCATTCAAAAGGAAATTTGCGAAAAGTTGCGCCCTGAATGCCCGTTATGGACTGTATCAAATCATCATAGCCAGGAATGCCGGGTGTCATATTAACTAAACCGACAATGACCATGAATACCGTAAGCCAGTAAACCAGTCTCATGCCAAAGTCTTCGGTTTGATTTATGTTCCCCGAGCTAGATGACACGATAATTCCTCTGAATAAATTTTATGAAATGGGCCCGATCAAATGACCGGACCCATAAAACACTTGTCCTTATTTCGCACAATCTGGAATTTTGAAGCCGGCTTCTTCCCAGGCTGCAACAGCGCCGGGGTGATATTTCATTGGGTTCAAGCCACACATATCAGTTTTTGCGATGTCAGTTTCGCCATGCCATGAGTTAGCCATAAATGGCGCTTTGGCTCTAATCTCATCTAGGCTGTCGAGAAAAGCCTTTGTTAAAGCTTTTGCCGTATCGAAAGTCATGGATGTGTTCACAATCTCGCCACCGACCGTACCTGGACACCGGAATTGCTCGTCCTCTGAATTCACAGTGACCCCTGATTTCCATCCCATTTCTGAAATTGGTAGAGAAACTGCGACAGTTCCNGGTCTTTTAGTGAATTTTTGAAACTGCTCGCCGTCAAATGCTTTAATCGGCATTGACCAAATTGTCATATCGCCAGACGACATAGCTGCTGTCATACGAGCGTCAGGAAAGCTCATTGGAAGCACGAAAGCATCCGCGGAGCCATCTTGGATTGTTTTTACTGCCTGGCCCCAGTTTACCTGAACACCAGTGTAGTCTTTTTTCTCTTCCAAACCGGTGACCAGACGCACTAGGTCACGAGCGTTAGTTAACGCTGCACCGCGCGGTGGGCCATTATAAATCGTTGCGTTTTTGATACCATCATATCCGGGGAAATTTGCGCTATCATAGGCGTAAAGGCCCTGACAAGCGATTCGATATGTGTAGAGCACTGCAAGATTTGAAGTTAGCGCTGCACCAGCGTCTTTGCCGAGTTTGGCATAAGGCCCAACGCCTCTAGACATCAAAAAGGGCAATACAAACGGAGCTGCCGCAATATCTGATTTTCCTTCAGCGACATTTTGAACAGAGTTGGTAAGAGTTTGGCCCGTCGTGACTTGCATATCAGCAACTTTGTGTTTGGCAGCGGCCTCTGCGAATGCGATCACTGATACGCCTGGTGCGCTAGTAGGAGATGCTGTTTCTGCAGTCAAATTAACAAGAGCTTGAGCGCTTGTTGCCAAGCTGGTGATAGCCATAATGCTTATGGCAGCAATTTTAGTTTTCATATTTTCCTCCACTATTGCCGTTGAGGTCTCTGAACTAACTTTTTTGCCTCCGGCTTACTTGCTATGGCCATGTTGTCTGCGATCTGTTGGGAGTGCAAGCTTGGAGATCTTGATGTTTGATATTTATTTTTTGTAGAAATCTCGAATTTTTCGTTCAATAGACTAGGTTTTCATTCAAGCAACTTCTTTAAAAGTTCTGAAAGGTTTCAAATGTCGAATCAAAATCTAATGTCGCTTATTTTTGAAGATGCTCGAACCCATCGTTTTTTCTCAGAAAAACCTGTGCCAGGTTCACTTCTCAAAACGCTGTACGACACTGTAAAATTTGCGCCCAGCGCTTCGAATACATGTCCCATGCGTATCCTGTTTGTGACCTCGGACCCGGCAAAGGCCAAGCTCATGGAGGCAGTCGGCGACGGCAACAAGCCGAAGGTACAAACAGCCCCGGTCATCGCTGTGGTGGCGCATGACATGGAATTCTACAAGCATCTTGGCACGCTGGCACCGCATCTGGATGCCGACAGCTTTGCCGCGCAGGGCGAGGACAAGCTCCGTATGCAAGCCAACAACAATACCTGGCTGCAGGGTGGCTATCTGATTCTTGCAGCGCGCGCATTGGGTCTGGATTGCGGTCCGATGTCTGGGTTCAACCCAGCAAAGGTCAACGAGCTGTTCTTTGCCGACAGCAGCTGGCGCGCCAGCTTCCTACTCAGTCTTGGCTATGGTAGCGGTGACAACATCCGTGATCGAGCCCCGCGGCTGGGATTTGACGAGGTCTGTAAGATCGTTTGACGGCAGGTGACAGGCTGTTATCTTGGCCTGCCATGCGCAGGTAGTCCGACTGAGTTGTATCGTCAGCAACCAGATTGATGAATAATGTGCATTCCATTTTCACGCGTGTACTGATTGCGTCCAGCCTCGTGCTGTTTCTAAGCTTTGGGCTTCGCGCCAGCTTTGGCGTTTTTCAGATTCCGATCGCGGCGGAACTGAACTGGTTCCGCAGCGAATTTTCGCTTGCTATCGCTATACAGAATCTGGCCTGGGGACTGGGAACGCCGATTTTTGGGGCTGTTGCCGAACGTCTTGGTGACAGGCGTGCCATTTTNGTCGGCACATTANTCTATGCAGCCGGTCTGGTTTTCAGTGCCTATACAACATCCGCACTGGGGCACCAACTGATCGAGGTCATGGTCGGTTTTGGTATCGCCGGCACTGGCTTTGGTGTGGTGTTGGGTGTCGTTGGCCGGGCAGCGTCTGACAAGAATCGGTCTCTGGCGCTGGGATTGACGACGGCCGCTGGCAGTTTCGGTCAGGTCGTCGGCCCGCCGCTGGCGCAGGCCCTGCTGAATGTAATGCACTGGTCATCGGTGTTCATGGTGTTTGCCGGCATGATCATGATCTGTCTGTTGTGCCTTCCCTTCATGAAAACGCAGGCGCGGGCCACCAAGGCCGAAATAGAGGAAAGCCTTGGCGCTATTCTGTCGCGTGCTGTCAGGGACCCGAACTATCTGATGATTTTCATCGGTTTCTTCAGCTGTGGGTTCCAGCTTGCCTTTGTGACCGCGCATTTTCCGGCGCTTGTGACCGAGATCTGTGCCACGATCCGGCCGGACAGCCTGCTGGCGCGTCTTGGCGTGGATACAACAGCCGAGCTGGGCGCGTTGTCTATCGGTGTGATTGGCTTGTTCAATATTGTCGGCACCATTGTCGCCGGGGCGCTGGGTGACCGGTACCGCAAGAAAAGCCTGCTGGCGATGATCTATGCCGGGCGNACGCTGATTGCCGCCTGGTTTATCCTGATGCCGGTGACGCCAACAACGGTGCTGGTATTTTCGGTTATCATGGGGTNGCTGTGGCTGGCGACGGTGCCGNTGACATCGGGGNTGGTCGCCTATCTGTACGGGCTGCGCTATATGGGCACGCTGTATGGTCTGGTGTTCCTGTCACACCAGCTTGGGTCCTTCTTCGGGGTCTGGCTTGGCGGCACCTTCTATGACCAGTTCGGCTCCTACACCATTGTATGGTGGGTCGGGGTCGGTACAGGTGTCCTGTCAACGCTGGTCCATCTGCCGATCAGGGAAGAACGCCGCCCGGCTGCCAGCACGGCCTGATCCGGTCAGGCTGACTGCCTGCCGTCAAGGGACAGGCCGCCAGCCTCCTGCAGAAAGCTGACCAGCGCGTCAATGCCTGCCTGTTTGCGCATCGACCCGAAAATGAAAGGGCGTGTCCCGCGTCCGGCGGCGGTGTCTGCACGCATCTGGTCGAGGTCAACATCGACATGCGGGGCCAGCTCGATCTTGTTGACCACCAGCATGTCGGATTTCAGCAGCGCCGGTCCCTTCTTGCGCGGAATGTCAGCCCCCATGCACACATCGATGATATAGATTGTCAGATCCACAAGTTCCGGGCTGAAGGTCGCGGCCAGATTGTCGCCGCCAGATTCGATCAGGATCAGATCCAGATCGGGAAAGGCCGTCTTCAGATCCTCAATCGCCGCCAGATTGACCGAGGCGTCCTCGCGGATGGCAGTATGCGGACACCCGCCGGTTTCCACGCCGCGGATACGCTCTGCCGGCAGCGCCTGCGCGCGGACCAGAAAATCCGCATCCTCGCGGGTGTAGATATCGTTTGTGATCACGGCCATCGAAATATGTGGTGACAGCGCACGGCACAACGCCTCGGTCATGCTTGTCTTGCCGGCACCGACCGGTCCACCGATGCCAACACGCAGCGGCCCGTGTTTCAGTCTGGCGGCGGCAATCTCCGTATTCATGTGCGATAAATCCGTTGCTGTGCAGTTTCATGTTCAAGCATGCATAGATCGGCTGCCGGCGTAAAANTGCCGATCGCATCGATATCTGTTGTCAGGGCGCGGGCCACGGTCTGTTCGATTNCCGGCATCAGCGCGGCAAGACANGTCTGTCCGTCAATCTGCCCGATGGGTACAGCACGCACGGCAACTGAAATCTGGTTGAGGCAAGCCGCCTGCAGAAAGGCGGCAAGGGTCATCCGGGTATCCAGCCCCAGCCGCCCGGCCGCCATTCCGATGGCCACCGGATAGGCAAGACCGGCCGGCAGCATGATGGCATCCGTCGCGGCCAGCACCTTGGTAAATGCGGCGCCAAGTTCCATCGTCTCCTGATAGCGTTCGGCCCCGCCACACAGGGCGCAGCAGCGATCATTGACATCGGCACCGTCCATGGCGGCGCGCAGAAACACTGCATCTGTAAAGCTGGTCCCGTACGGCACGGTGATGGTCAGCCAGTCTGTCAGGCTGTCACGGTCATGCACNTCACCGCGCGCAATTGCGGTTTCCAGCCCGCCGGAATAGCTGAAGGCACCGACGGGAAAGGCGGGTGAGAACCAGTTCTGCAGTGTCAGGGCAGATATCTGCTGGCGATCGGTCATATCAATGCGCATGCCCATGGGTGCGGCCATGCCCATAGGCCCCGCCTTCCGGCGTAAAGGGGGCTGTTACCGTGGTGACGCGCGCGCCCAGCTGTTCCAGCATGGCCTGCAATACCCCGTCCGCACGGATCAGCAGATGGTCGGCGGCCATCTGGCAGGGTGTATGGCGATTGCCGATATGCCAGGCCATGCGCACCAGATTGTCGTGCCGNACCTCCAGCAGCTGTTCAGCCGCCGCACGCACCGCGATCACCCGTCCATCATCCAGCCGGAAACCCTGTCCCTCATCGATTGAACAGGTTTCCGCAAGCTCGACAAGGAAGGCCTCGCCATNATCGGTGACGAGGCGCTTGCGGCGCAGAAAGCGCGACTCATAATCCAGCGTAACCGTATCGGCGGCGCTATCGGCGTGAATATGCGGCTCTATCTGCTGTGCCAGATGCATCGCCCGGTCCTCAGAACATGAAATAGCGCTGGGCCATGGGCAGTTCTTCCGCCGGCTCGCATGTCAGCAGTTCGCCATCGGCGCGCACNTCATAGGTTTCCGGATCGACCTCAATCTGCGGGCAGTAATCATTATGCACCATATCGGCTTTTGANATGATCCGTGTATGCGCGACCGGCACGGTTGTCTTGGCCAGCCCCAGCTTGTCGGCGATATTGTCATCCTGTGCGGCGGCGCTGACAAAACTGACAGCCGATTGTTCCACCGACCGGCCAAAGGCAGCAAACATGGGCCGCGTATAGACAGGTTGCGGTGTCGGGATAGAGGCGTTCGGGTCGCCCATCTGCGCACATGCGATGCTGCCCCCGATCAGCACCATCTCGGGTTTGACACCAAAAAACGCCGGATTCCACAACACCAGATCGGCNCGTTTGCCGATGGAGATCGACCCGATATGGTCAGAGATTCCATGGGCGATGGCCGGGTTGATGGTGTATTTCGCGATATAGCGTTTCACCCGCATATTGTCATTGTCACCGGTTTCACCAGGCAGGCGTCCGCGCTGTACCTTCATCTTGTGCGCTGTCTGCCAGGTGCGGATGATCACCTCGCCCACGCGTCCCATGGCCTGGCTGTCCGATGCGATGATCGAAAATGCCCCCAGATCATGCAGGATATCCTCNGCGGCGATGGTTTCCCGGCGGATACGGCTTTCGGCAAAGGCCACATCTTCCGGGATCGATTTGTCCAGATGATGGCAGACCATCAGCATGTCCAGATGCTCTTCCAGCGTGTTCACCGTATAGGGCCGGGTCGGGTTGGTTGATGACGGCAGAACATGGCGTTCACCGCAGATCTTGATGATGTCGGGGGCATGACCACCGCCAGCGCCCTCGGTATGAAAGGCGTGGATGACCCGTTCTTTCATCGCGGCCACTGTGTGTTCGACAAAGCCGCTTTCATTCAGCGTGTCGGTATGGATCATCACTTGAACATCCAGATCATCCGCCACCGACAGGCAGTTGTCGATGGCCGCCGGGGTGGTGCCCCAATCCTCATGCAGCTTCAGCGCACATGCACCGCCGCGCACCTGTTCCTCAAGGGCCCCCGGCATCGCCGCATTGCCCTTGCCGGCAAAGGCAAGATTCATCGCAAAGCCATCTGCTGCCTGCAGCATCCGCCCGATATGCCAGGGCCCGGGGGTGCAGGTGGTGGCCAGCGTGCCATGTGCCGGTCCGGTGCCGCCGCCCAGCATCGTTGTCAGCCCGGAATGCAGCGCGTCGTCAATCTGCTGCGGGCAGATGAAATGGATATGGCTGTCAAAACCGCCAGCCGTCAGAATATGGCCTTCGGCGGCAATGGCCTCGGTGCCGGGGCCGATGATGATGTCCACACCTGGCTGGGTATCCGGGTTGCCGGCTTTGCCAATGCCGCAGATCACGCCGTCCTTCAGCCCGATATCTGCCTTGTAGATGCCGGATGCGTCTACCACCAGGGCATTGGTGATCACTGTATCAACCGCCCCTTTGGCGCGGCTGGCCTGTGACTGGCCCATGCCGTCGCGGATCACTTTGCCGCCGCCAAATTTTACCTCCTCGCCATAGGTGGTGAAGTCCTTTTCCACTTCGATGATCAGATCGGTGTCAGCAAGGCGCACCCGGTCGCCTGTGGTCGGGCCATACATATCGGCATAGGCAGCGCGCGAAATCTGTTTCGGCATCAAAGGCCTCCCATGATCTGCTGGTTGAACCCAAAGACGCGCCGCGCACCGCGCAAGGGCACGAGCGTTACCTCGCGGCGCTGGCCGGGCTCGAACCGCACGGCGGTACCGGCAGCGATATCAAGACGCATGCCGCGGGCCGCTTTCCGGTCGAATTCAAGTGCGGGGTTGGTTTCTGCAAAATGGTAATGGCTGCCAACCTGGACAGGCCGGTCGCCGGTATTGGCAACTGCAAGACTGATCGTCTCGGCCCCTTCATTGAGGGTGATGTCGCCATCTGCCGGGATCACTTCGCCCGGGATCACTTCGCCCGGAACCATTTTGCCCGGGACCATTTTGCCGGGGACCGTTTTGGCGGGGCTCATGATGTGCCTCCCTTGCGGATCGGGTGGTGGACCGTGACCAGCTTGGTGCCATCAGGAAAGGTCGCCTCTACCTGTACATCGTGAATCATCTCGGCAATGCCGTCCATACACTGGTCAGCCGTAATCACATGCGCGCCGGCTTCCATCAGGTCAGCCACAGATTTGCCGTCACGCGCACCTTCAACAACAAAGTCGGTGATCAACGCCACCGCCTCGGGGTGATTCAGCTTCACCCCACGCGCCAGCCGTTCGCGCGCGACCATGGCCGCAACACTGACAAGAAGCTTGTCCTTTTCTCTTGGTGTCAGTTTCATGTCCTTACCTCATGATTGCCAGACTCGGGGCAGCTGTTGCCCGCGTATTGCACCTAAAATCTGTGAAAGCCCGGCTTTGCCGGTCATGGTTTCGTCGGCAAGCAGCCGCAGCACCAGCTTGCCCTGCCAGACGGACAGCGCTGTTCGCAGGCCGGGCTGTGACAGGACCGGCTGGATGTTGGTGCGTATGGCCTCCAGCCGCGGGCCAACATAAATCAGGGTGGCCATCATCTGGGCATGCGCGGCACCAGCCGTTGCACCCAGACGCGCCGCGATATCCCCGGTCAGCTGCAGGGCCTCGGCATGGACCAGCTGCCCCTGCCGACGAATATGCCAATGGTCAGTGAAGTGACAATGCTGCAGGATCTCGCCCATGGCATGCCTGCCGAATACCAGCGATTCCAGCAACAGGCACTCGCTGTCTGCGTCGAGATCAACATCAATCCGGCGGGCAAGACGACTGCCGTCAAACAATATGGTTTCCTGGGGTAGCCAGTGCAGCCTTGCCCCGCATTTGGCCTGCAGCGCCACATTCATGCTGGCAATATCAGCGGTGCTGCTGCGATAGGCGCGTTCCGCCGCCTGTGTTGTAACAACCATATTGCTGGCATCTGCCACGCAGCGATAATCGAACGTGTCGCCGCCGGTGATCCCGCCGGCTGTATTGACCAGAACAACCTCGTGCGCAGCGCTGTAGCTGCGCGGCAGCAGGGCCTTGGCCGCTCCTGCCTGATACAGCCGTGCCAGCGCATCGGTCGCAAAGCCGACATCAACGGTGCCGCGTGCGCGCTGTAGTGTCTTTGTGTGGGTGACTGCGCCATCCATCATAATAAGCATTAACTTAATTACTTGGGGGCTTCACGCCAACCGTCATCTGTAGCTGGCGGCCTCGCTGCTGTTTTCCCTTTATATCAGGTTCTGGATTTTTCGAATTTGGCCCAGGCTTCCTCAAGCTTGTGGATATCGAATCCGGGTGCGCGCGCCGGCCCCAGCACGATGGCCTCACTGGCGATGACCGTTTCTATGGATTGTTGCAATACCGGGATGACATCGGCCGGGATGACCAGCGCGCCATGACGGTCAGCATGAATCAGCTCGCCCTGCGTCACACGCATGCCTTTGATGTTCACCGGTGTGCCGATCTCGACCGCATGCACAAAACCATGGCTGGGGCCAATCGATCCGGCCAGAACCGGAAATCCGTCATCCATCACATCCAGGTCACGCATCACGCCGTTGGTGACAGCGCCGGCAAGGCCCAGCCCCTTATGCACGGCGACATGCACCTCGCCCCACCACCCGGCGATACAATTCGGGTAATCAACATCCTCGACAACGGCCGCCGAAGGTGATGGCCCGGCCGCCATGCCATGAAAGTAGGCCATGCGGCGTTCACGAATGACCTCCTGCGGCTCATTCGGCGGGGCAAGACCTGAAATTTTCGCGGTTCGTGCAAAGCCGACAACCGCCGGCGCGCCCGGTTTGCAATGGAACATGGTGCCGCGTGTAAACCGGTTGAAGCCGCGTTTGCCCTGGGCNACCTCGATCGCATTGCAGACGGTGGGTGTGTCTACNGTGCGGAGCAGCTCCAGCAAAGCCGGCGGAAGGGTCTTGTCAGCCATGATCTCAATGCCTCATTGGTCGGTGGTGCGGTTGCGGGTTGCCAGNGTCAGACGCGGCCCTTGGTCTAGTGGCGTTCCATTGTAGGGCCGGCTGGGTCATCGGTATTGCGGATACGGTACATGCTGGCCTCGCCCGTCATGGATGGGGTTATGGCGCGGGACAGGCCAGCCGGCACAAGGCAGGTATCCCCGGAATTCAGCACAGTNCTTCCGCCGTCCCAATCCAGTTTCCAATGGCCCCGGACCGGCATCANCACCTCGGGCTGGTGGCAGCGATAGGCACTTTCCCCAACAGATCCACGCGTGATGAAATCCACCTCGAATCCCGGCCGGTCGCGCAACATTGCATCCGGTCCGATGACCTTGCATGGCTCGCCGCCGGCCAGCGCCATCATNTCCCAATAGCGCGCCACATAATGCGGTACGACCTCTGCTGATGCNGGTTCGGCCATCAGCTTCAGCTGATCATCCGCCATCACCGGCATCGGGCCGGTTCCATCGGGCAGGGTTTCGCCCTTTTTGCTGTCATAGAGCTGGCCATTTTCCCCAAGCACAAGCCCGTGCGCNGCCGCGTTTTCGATAACCTGCGGTGCCCATGTCACGCCGCCNCCCGCNTCGTCACCGCCAAGGATGGCCATGATCATCCCGTAATCGGTGCCNATATTCTCAAACCCGCGGAACATGCCGGTAGGGATATTGAAGATATCNCCTTCCTCGAGAACAACCTCGCCNGNATCGCCCCAGCGTCCCCAGAAAAACCGCCAGCGCCCGGATTGCACGAAAAACACCTCGGCCGTGCGATGTGTATGCAGGCTGTTATGGCATTTTGGCGGCTGGCCTGCCGCACCGATATTGAACCCGATCTTTTCAGCAATATGGACGTGCTGGTCAGCGCTTTCGGACACACCGCCGCCGATGATCGTGAAATTTTCCTTCTGGTCGCTGCCGGGGGTATGCGCGTCGATAAAGGCTGTCTTGCAGGGCACCAGCGTGCCGCGCCTGACNATGTTCTGTTCCATTTGTTGCGGGTTCATCTGGCACTCTCTCTTGGGCTTTGGCACATACCCGTCCTGCATGGTTGCGGCACGGTCCATCGGCAATGATGTTATCGGATCATCNCGCTGTCACGCTACAATTATCAGAACATCTGGCCGGANGACCAGACCGGTCTATGACTTCAAACGATAGCCNGACTTGAAAATCCACCAGATCACGGCAAGGCAGACAAGCATAAAGCNGCAGATGGCGCCAAGGCTGACCGCAACCGCAACATCCGCGGTTCCGAAAAAGGCCCAGCGAAACCCTGAAATCAGATACACGACCGGGTTGAACAGGGTGATCTTTTGCCACAGGGGCGGCAGCATATCGATGGAATAGAAGCTGCCCCCCAGAAACACCAGCGGGGTGATGATCAGCATCGGTATCAGGTTCAACTGTTCGAAATTCTGTGCCCAGATGCCGATGATGAACCCGAACATTGCAAAGGACACACAGGTCAGCACAAGAAAGCCGATCATCCACACCGGATGCAGGATCTGGATCGGAACAAACAGATGCGCGGTGCCCAGGATGATCAGCCCGATCATCAGCGATTTTGTGGCGGCGGCACCAACATAGCCGATCACCGCCTCGAACGGGGATACAGGCGCTGACATCAATTCATAGATGGTGCCCATGAATTTTGGAAAATAGATGCCAAAGGACGCATTGGTCAGGCTTTGCATCAGGACAGACAGCATGATCAGGCCGGGCACGATGAACGAGCCATAGGCCACCCCGTCCACTTCCTGGATGCGTGATCCGATGGCTGTGCCGAAAACCACAAAATAGAGACAGGTCGAGATGACCGGCGAGACAATGCTCTGTAACAGTGTCCGGAATGTCCGTGCCATTTCGAAAAAATAGATGGCCTTTATCGCATGCAGGTTCATCCGTTCAGTCCCGAACCATGTTGACGAAGATATCTTCAAGCGAGCTCTGCGATGTCGCAACATCGCGTATCCGCAGGCCGCTGTCATTGACATCGGCAAGAAGCCGCGTGATGCCGGTCCGCTTTTCGGTGGAATCATAGNTATAGAACAGGGTCTCGCCACCCGGCTCCAGCTTCAGGTCATAGGCGGTCAACGCGTCAGGTATCGCCGTAATCGCATCCTGCAGATCAATGCGCAGGGTCTTTGATCCCATCTTGCGCATCAGGGTGGCCTTGTCCTCGACAAGCAACAGCTCGCCGCCATTGATCACCCCGACACGTTCGGCGATGGCTTCCGCCTCCTCGATATAATGCGTTGTCAGGATGATGGTNACACCATCCGCCTTCAANTCGCTGACAATGTCCCACATCTCCTTGCGCAACTCGACATCGACGCCTGCGGTTGGCTCGTCAAGGAACAGGATGCGCGGCTGGTGACTCAGCGCCTTGCCGATCATCACCCGGCGCCGCATCCCGCCGGAAAGCGTCATGTTCTGTGCGTCCCGCTTGTCCCACAGGGACAGTTTCTTCAGCAGGGTCTCGACAATGGCAGGGTCGCGCGGTTTGTTGAACAGACCGCGCGAATGATGCAGGGCGTCCTTCACCTTCTGAAAGCTTTCCAGCATGATTTCCTGCGGCACCAGCCCGATCAGCGCGCGGGCCTTGCGATAGTCATCGACGATATCAAACCCGTTCACAGTGACGCTGCCGCTGGAAGCGCGCACCAGCCCGCAGATNGTAGAAATAAGCGTCGTCTTGCCGGCNCCATTTGGACCAAGGAGCGCGATAACCTCGCCTTCCTCAATATCCAGNGAAATGCCTTTCAGCGCCTCGGCGCCATCACCATAGGATTTACGAAGGTCGCGAATGGACAGAATAGGTGCCATTGATCTTTCTCAGGACACGGTGTTGAAGACTAATATGCGGAAACATGCGGGATCGCTGTGAACGCCAGACATCTATCACGAAATCAGGGCAGCTGTCATGCTGTCAGATGCCGTAAATGCGGGCAGCATGGCGGGACGGGTTTGACGGGTCTAGCCGGACTGGCTGTCGTTTTGCACAACGCTTTCCACATATTTCAATGTGCGGTTGAGCGAGGTGGCGATCAATCTGATCGCGTTTTTCGGGGCGATGCCCTGACGTCGGTAGGCGACGAACAGGCGGCTGATTGTTACCATTTCCGCTGTCTTCTTGCCCATGCCTCGTCTTTCTCGCGCCGCGCCCCGGGATAGAAGATTACCTTTTTCTAATAAAAAAAGCGACTGGTCCCCGATGCGCATCTCCGCGCCCGGTCGCCAGCCTGTCACAGCGGCAGCAAATGCTGCAGCAGCCGGTGCGATTAATCTGGCTTGATGCGTTTGCGCGGCCGGCCACCCATGGCAAGGGCAAGGATGACCACGATCTCGTCGGCATGCGGCGCGTCCGGAATTGTGATTTCGGCGGCATCCATATGGTCAAAATCCCAGATGCTCTTTTTACTGGTCAAGGGCACCGTCAGCGTCGCGCCGGGCCCGCCCATCTTTTTCGTTGAGGTGATGATCTCGCTGGCGTCACCCAGCGCGCCGCGCACCGGCGCACCAAAGCGCGGGTGAATCAGCGCCGCAGCATGTTCAATCTCACCATCAATGCCAACGATGGCGCCCTTGCCATAGGACTGGATGTCATCCGGCCCGGCGTCCAGCGCCTGCAAACCGCGCGCCACCAGCTTTGCCGAAATATCGGCCCCGATATCTTTCAATACATCCAGGTCGCCATCCGGCTGTCCGGCAAAGGGGTTGCTGATTACCGCCGCGACAACGCATTTGCGGCTTGGCGTTTCCAGTGTCTGTCCGGCTTCGCGGTGGGTGTCCTCGACCGCGGCAATCATTTTTCGGATTTCGGCTGTTCGCTGCATGGCGGGGCTCCCTCACACTGAAATGACAATCAGCACAGTGTGTCAAAAACCCGCGCCGAACGAAAGCGGCAGCTGAGCTGGCCTGCGACATCGTCCCTGCGCTATCGTCATGGCAAAAATTTTATCATTTGGTAAAAAATTATGGACAAGACGCATTTATCGGGCATTATTGAGGTGCGAAGGAAGGATTCAACCGACACGAGGCGGGTATATCATGACGAATAGACTTGCGACGACATTCACGGGACTTGAGTTTGTAAACCCATTCATTCTGGCGTCTGCGCCACCTACGGAAAGCAAACGTAAAATCATGAAGGCCTTTGAGGCGGGCTGGGGCGGTGTCGTCACCAAGACCATTGGCCTGCATCCTGTCGAGAATGTGGCTGGCCCGCGCACCATTTTTCAGCGGTCAAGCGACCAGACACCTTATGTGTCGCGCATGAAACGCACCGATACCGTGTCGCACTCGTCATGGAACTGGGAACTGATTTCCGACCAGCCTCTGGACATGTGGCTTCCCGACCTGCGAGACATCAAGGCAGCCTATCCTGACCGGATGCTGATCGCCTCGATCATGGCGGGCGCAGGCAGCGAAGAGGAAATGGATAATTGGCGCAAGCTGGCATCGGCAGTTGTCGATGCAGGCTGTGACGCGATCGAATTGAACATGTCCTGCCCCCATATGGACCGCAAGGATATGGGCGCGAACATCGCCAATGACGAGGATATCATCAGATCCATTCTGGCAGCGGTGACAAGCGCGGTGAGCGTGCCGATCTGGGTCAAGCTGACGCCGTCGACATCCAAGCTTGTTGATGCGGCCGGGGCTGCTTACGAGGCAGGTGCGGCAGCTATCTCGCTTTGCAATACCTTTCCCTCGCTGCCATTGATGGACCCGGAGACAATGAAATTCGAGGTTGAGGTTGATGGTCTGGTGACATCTGGTGGTTTGGGTGGTCTTGCCATCCTTCATCAGGCGCTGCAGCGCGTGTCGGATATTTCAAAGGCCTATCCAGATCATGCGATTTCCGGCATTGGCGGCATCAGGGGGTTCCGTGAGGCCTTCAATTTCGTTGTGCATGGTGCCGGCAATATGCAGGTCTGCACCGCCGCCATGGAAGAAAAGGGCAGCGGCGGCGTCGGTGTTGAACTGATCAAGGAGCTGACGCGGGACCTGAACGACTATCTTGAGCGTAAGGATTATGCCTCAATCGAGGAATTCCGTGGCGTTGCGCGCGAGCGCATTGTCGAACATTCAGATGTGCGCCGGAAGAGCGGCACCTATAATGGTGGCTATTCGATCGCATCCTGACACGGCCAGACAGCAGGTTGCGCAGAATAAGGGTTGTGTTGATGACAGTGTAAGGGCGGTTTGTCCTATCCGGGATGCAGCCCTTACCCCCTGTGTAATAACGCTTATGCAATGGTGCTTCTGAGACACCCATGCTACATGCATCAAGGCCGATGAGTCCCCATCCGCAATTCAAAAAACTGGTCAAAAAACTGTTCAATTAACTGGTCAAACAGCTGGTTAAATAATGGGGGGCTTGACCCCGCACCGCACCGGAACCGGCAGGCTGGCACTGCCGAACGCCACAGAACTGTCCAACCGGGCAAAAGGAACAAACGGAATGGCAATCGTCAAAGAAACTGTCCTTGAGGTAAAACACTATACGGACAGGCTGTTTCATTTCAGGACGACACGAAGCAGCGGGACCCGGTTCCGTGACGGTGAATTTCTGATGATCGGGCTGGAGGCAGAGGGCAAGCCGCTGCTGCGGGCCTATTCGGTCGCGTCTCCGAATTATGAAGACTATATGGAGTGGTTTTCGATCAAGGTGCCAGACGGGCCGCTGACCAGCCGCCTGCAACATATGCAGGTCGGGGACGAGGTGATTACCAATACCAAGGCCGTGGGCACGCTGGTCATGGATAATCTGAAATCCGGCAGGAACCTCTACATGCTGGCGACCGGCACCGGCGTTGCGCCTTTCATGAGCCTTGTCAGGGGCCTNGAAACCTACGAAAAATATGAAAAGGTCATTCTGCTCTGGAGCACGCGTGAAGTGAAAGAGCTGGCATTCATGGACATGCTGGAAAATCTGAATGANCATCCTGTCTGGGGTGAGGTTACCCAGGGCAAGTTCCTGTTCTATCCGTCAGTGACGCGCGAAGATTTCAAGAATACCGGCCGCATCACCGACGCCATCTTTNACGGTTCGGTCTATGACAAGCTGGGCGTCCCGCCGTTCGACAAGGACAAGGACAGCGCNATGATCTGCGGGTCGATGGAGATGAACATGGAATTCAAGCGCTATTTCGAGGACGATCTCGGCTGTGTGGAAGGCAGCAGCAACACACCCGGCGATTTTGTTCTGGAAAAATCCTTCGTCGAGAAATAAGTCCCGCAACGCCAAAGGGTGGCGTNNTGNANATTGGCGCCAACATAAGGCGCGGTCAGCNGTCCGTCCCNGGCGCGACAAGCCGTCCGAGGAACAGCGTGTCCAGCATCNGCGCNGCTTCGGCATAATAGCTTTTGTCACCTGGCGCGAGACGCAGCACATGCCGCACCTGAACGCTGAAGTCGGCGTAATGCTGGGTGGTTGACCAGATGGCAAACAGCAGATGGCGCGGGTCACAGGGGGCGAGGCGCCCGTCATCAATCCAGCTTTGCAGGATGTCGGCCTTTTCATCGACAAGCTGCCGCAACTCGCTTTGCAGGAAATCACCAATATGCGGCGCGCCAGCCAGGATTTCGTTGGCGAACAGCCGCGACTCGCGCGGATATTCGCGCGATGATTCCAGCTTGCGCCGGATATAGCTGCCAATTTCTGTTGCCGGATCGCCATCAGCGCGGATGGCGCGCAGCGGGGCCAGCCAGACATCCAGCAGGCCGGTCAGAAGGGCGATGTGAATCTCTTCCTTATTCTTGAAGTAATATAAGAGGTTGGGCTTGGACATGTCGGCAGCGCTGGCAATCTTGTCCAGCGTGGCCCCGTGAAAGCCGGTCTGCGAAAACACCTCAAGGGCTGCCAGAAGGATGCGCTCTTCATTTTCTTTTTGAATGCGGGTCTTGTTGCGCGGCCGGTTCGCCGGCGCTTTGGCAGCCATTGTCTCTTGCATCTTGTTCCCCCGCATTCGGTCCTGCTTTCCTGCCGGTTTTTTTCTTGGTTCTGACATTCTAAGAGATTTGACCAAACGGTAAAAATGTTATTTCATAATTTTGCGGTCCGGTGTTCATCCGGGCTGCGACCTGACCGTCTGGTCACATGCGCCATTTGTCTGAAAAAGGCAATGCGCGTTGATAATGATGGAGAGTGCCACCATGCCTGACAGCGCGACCCCGCAACCGAATGATTTACGTGCCTTCTGGATGCCGTTTACGGCGAACCGCCATTTCAAGGCGAGTCCGCGCATGCTCGTCAGTGCCAAGGACATGCATTACGACACCGCCGATGGCCGCAAGGTGCTGGACGGCACCGCCGGGCTGTGGTGTGTGAATGCCGGCCATGCGCGGCCGAAAATCGTCAAGGCAGTGCAGGATCAGGTGGCGCAGCTGGATTATGCGCCGGCNTTCCAGATGGGCCATCCCAAGGCGTTTGAACTGGCCAACAGGCTGGTCGATATCACGCCTGACGGCATGAATTACTGTTTCTACACCAACTCCGGATCGGAATCGGTAGAGACCGCGCTGAAGATGGCGATTGCCTATCAGCGGGTGCGCGGCGAGGCCAGCCGCACCCGGCTCATCGGACGTGAGCGCGGCTATCACGGCGTCAATTTCGGCGGCATTTCGGTGGGCGGGATCGTCGCCAACCGCAAGATGTTCGGCACCCTGTTGTCAGGTGTTGANCATATGCCGCATACGCATGATCTGAAGCGCAATGCCTTTTCACGCGGCGAGCCGGATCACGGCGCAGAGCTGGCGGACGAGCTGGAGCGGATTGCAACCCTGCATGACCCCTCGACCATCGCGGCTGTCATCGTCGAGCCGGTGGCCGGGTCTACCGGTGTGCTGATCCCGCCAAAGGGCTATCTGAAGCGGCTTCGCGAAATTTGTGACAAGCATGGATTCCTGTTGATCTTTGACGAGGTCATCACCGGTTACGGGCGGCTGGGNACGCCCTTCGCGGCTGATTATTTCGATGTAAAGCCCGACATCATCACCACCGCCAAGGGGCTGACCAGCGGGGTCATTCCCATGGGGGCGGTGTTTGTCCGTGACGAAATTCATGATGCCTTCATGAACGGGCCGGAAGAGCTGATCGAGTTTTTCCACGGCTATACCTATTCCGGCAATCCGGTGGCTGCGGCGGCCGCGCTTGGCACGCTGGACACCTATGCCGAGGAAGGGTTGCTGACCCGCGCCGCCGATCTGGCGCAATATTGGGAAGACAGTCTGCACAGCCTTGCCGACCACCCCTATGTGATCGATATCCGGAATATCGGCCTGATCGGGGCGATCGAGCTGCAGCCGATTGAGGGGCACCCGACCAAACGGGCCTTCTCGGCCTTTCTGAAGGCATTCGAGAAGGGCTACATGATCCGCACGACAGGCGACATCATCGCGCTGTCACCGCCGCTGATCATCACCCGCGAACAGATTGACGAGCTGATCGGAACGGTTGGAGAGGTATTGCGGACTCTCTAGTCCGGCATCCGAAGGGAGAGGTAGATATTATGGCATCTGACATGAATACCGGGATGATGGACCAACGCGGCAAGAATTTCCGCATCAATGGCGACCGGCTGTGGGATTCATTGATGGAGATGGCGAAGATCGGGCCCGGCATCGCCGGCGGCAATAATCGCCAGACACTGACCGACGAGGATGCCGAGGGCCGCCGGCTCTATCAGAGCTGGTGCGAGGCGGAAGGAATGGTGATGGGGCTCGACAAGATGGGCACCATGTTTGCCCGTCGCGAGGGCACCGACCCGTCACTGCCGCCGGTCATGGTCGGCAGCCATCTCGATACGCAGCCGACAGGCGGCAAATATGACGGGGTTCTGGGCGTGCTGGCCGGTCTTGAGATTATCCGTACGCTGAACGAAACCGGAATCAAGACCCGCCACCCGATCGAGGTGGTGAACTGGACAAATGAAGAAGGCACGCGGTTTTCACCACCGATGATGGCATCGGGCGTGTTTGCCGGGGTCCATACGCTGGATTGGGCCTATGGCCGCACCGATGCTGCCGGCAAGACGGTTGGCGGCGAACTCGAGCGGATCGGCTGGATCGGNGATGAAGAGGTTGGCGCGCGCAAGCTTGCGGCCTTTTTTGAGCTGCATATCGAACAGGGGCCAATCCTCGAGGATGAGAGTATCGATATTGGTGTTGTCACCCATGGCCAGGGCCTGAACTGGCTGCAGGTCACGCTGACCGGCAAGGAAGCCCATACCGGGTCAACCCCGATGCCGAAACGCGTCAATGCGGGTCTTGGCATGGCCCGNATCACGCAGNTGGTGGACGAGATCGCCTGGTCTCATGCCCCGCTGGCAGTGGGTGCGGTTGGTCATTGCGATGTTTATCCCAACTCGCGGAATATCATCCCTGGCAAGGTTGTCTTCACCATCGACTTCCGTCATCCGAAACAAGAGGTGATCGACGATATGGAAAACCGCCTGCGTGCGGGTGCAGCCGAAATCTGCAAGGAGATCGGGCTGGAGATGGANATCGAGCAGGCAGGTAAATTNGATCCGGTCGAGTTTGATGATGGCTGTGTNGGNGCGGTGCGCCGCGCCGCAGAACGGCTTGGATATTCGCATCGCGATATTGTTTCGGGTGCCGGTCATGATGCATGCTGGATCAACCGCGTCGCCCCAACGGCGATGGTTATGTGCCCCTGTGTTGACGGGCTGTCGCATAACGAGGCTGAAGATATAACCAAGGACTGGGCGACCGCTGGNGCGGACGTGCTGTTCCATGCCGTCGTTGAAACCGCCGGCATTGTCGATGACTGAACAGGGAGATAGATCATGAGCACGGTAATCAGGGACGGCACCATCGTCACCGCAGATCGCACCTACAAGGCTGATGTGCTTGTCGAGGACGGCAAGATCACAAAGATCGGCAGCGGATTGAGCGGTAATGAAACGCTGGATGCTACTGGATGCTATGTGATGCCGGGCGGGATCGACCCGCATACCCATCTCGAAATGCCTTTCATGGGCACCTATTCCAGTGACGATTTTGAATCAGGCACGCGTGCTGCCCTGTCTGGCGGCACCACTATGGTGGTGGATTTCTGCCTGCCGGCCCCGGACCAGTCATTGCTGACGGCCATTCAGGCCTGGGACAATAAATCCACCCGTGCCACAACGGATTATTCCTTCCATATGGCCATCACCTGGTGGGGTGAGCAGGTCTTTAACGAGATGCCGGAAGTGGTCTCCAAGGGCATCAACACCTTCAAGCATTTCATGGCCTATAAGGGCGCGCTGATGGTGGATGATGACGAGATGTATGCCAGCTTCCAGCGCTGCGCCGAGCTGGGTGCGATGCCGCTTGTCCATGCCGAAAATGGCGATGTGGTCGCGCAGCTGCAGGCAAAGCTGATGGAAGAGGGCAATAACGGTCCCGAGGGGCATGCCTATTCGCGCCCGCCCGAGGTTGAGGGCGAGGCCACAAACCGCGCCATCATGATTGCCGATATGGCCGGGGTGCCGCTCTATGTCGTGCATGTATCCTGCGAGCAGTCGCATGAGGCCATCCGCCGTGCCCGCCAGAAAGGCATGCGTGTCTTTGGCGAGCCGCTGATCCAGCANCTGCTGCTGGATGAGAGCGAATATGCCCATCCGAACTGGGACCATGCGGCGCAGCGNGTGATGTCACCGCCGTTCCGNAACAAGCTGCATCAGGACAGCCTGTGGGCCGGGTTGCAGGCTGGNAGCCTGCAGGTTGTGGCCACCGACCATTGTGCCTTTACCACCGAGCAAAAGCGCTATGGGGTGGGCGATTTCACCAAGATCCCGAACGGCACAGGCGGCCTTGAAGACCGGATGCCGCTCTTNTGGACCTATGGGGTCGANACCGGCCGTCTGACNATGAATGAATTTGTCGCTGCAACATCGACCAATATCGCCAAGGCGCTGAATCTCTATCCGCGCAAAGGGGCGATNCTTGAAGGTGCGGANGCCGATATCGTGGTGATTGATCCGGCCCGTGAAAAGACAATNACCCACACCAAACAGCAATCAGCCATTGATTACAATGTGTTCGAGGGCTTCAAGGTAAAGGGCCTGCCGCGGTTTACGATGACCCGTGGCTATGTCGCCATTCAGGAAGACGAGGTCAAAACACGCGAGGGGCATGGCAAGTTTGTGCCGCGTGAACCGTTTGCTGCGCCAAANAAGGCGCTGTCAAANTGGAAGGCACTGACGGCCCCGCGNGCGGTTATCCGCGATCCGGCCAACATGCCGGCAGGAGTCTGATGAGCGATACAAAAGGCAGTAAAGGGTCCGGCCGGGATCANGTCATCAGCGCGGACAAGCTGTGTCTGACTTTTGATTCCAATGACGGACCGGTACATGCGCTCAAAGATGTCGATCTGACCATCGAGAAAGGGGATTTCGTCTCCTTTATCGGGCCATCGGGATGCGGCAAGACCACGCTGCTGCGGGTCATTGCCGATCTCGAGAACCCGACATCGGGCAGCATTACCGTCAATGGCATGACACCAGAGGAGGCGCGCCTGCAGCGTGCCTATGGCTATGTGTTTCAGGCACCGGCATTGCTGGCCTGGCGCACGATTGAACGCAATGTCGGCCTGCCGCTGGAAATCATGGGACTCAGCGCGGCAGAAAAGGCGGCGCGTGTGGCCCGCACGCTGGAGCTGGTNGGCCTTGACGGTTTTGGGCGGAAATTCCCGTGGCAGTTGTCCGGCGGCATGCAGCAACGCGCCTCGATCGCGCGGGCGCTGGCCTTTGATGCTGATCTGCTGTTGATGGATGAACCGTTCGGCGCGCTGGACGAGATTGTGCGCGATCACCTGAACGAACAGCTGCTGCAACTCTGGAACAAGACCGGCAAGACCATCTGTTTCGTCACCCATTCCATTCCCGAGGCTGTATATCTTTCAAACAAGATTGTGGTGATGTCTCCGCGNCCGGGGCGTGTGACAGATGTCATCGAATCCGACCTGCCAGCCGATCGCCCGCTCGATATCCGCGAATCCAAGAAATTCCTGGAAATCGCCCAGCGGGTGCGGACAGGTCTGCGCGAGGGGCATTCCTATGAATAGGCGGCGCNNGCCACTGTCGGCCAGAATGCCGGCCCGGCGAAAGGCAGGCCTGCGGTGATGGGTGTGCTGTCACGGGTGTTTCCCATTGCCACGGTGGTCGCNGCCATCATGGTCATATGGTACGGCTTTGCCGTTTATCTGAATGCGCCATGGCAGATCGACCAGTATGAAAAGACCGGTGTTGAATGGCAGATGCGCGACCTTGTGNGTGATACAATGGCGCATGACCGCCCGATCCTGCCGGCACCGCACCAGATCGTGACTGAAATCTGGAAGACAACAGTCGAAAAGAAAATCACCTCCAAACGGTCCCTCATCTTTCATGGCGGGGTCACATTGTCCTCGACAATGCTTGGCTTTCTGATGGGTACCATTCTGGGGATCGGGCTGGCGGTCTCGATTGTCGAAAACAGGGCGATGGACAAGTCGCTGATGCCGTGGATCATCACCAGCCAGACGATCCCGATCCTTGCCATNGCGCCGATGATTATNGTGGTGCTGAATTCGGTTGGGCTTTCGGGGCTGGTGCCAAAGGCGCTGATTTCCACCTATCTCAGCTTCTTCCCCGTCGTGGTGGGCATGGTAAAGGGGCTGCGCAGTCCGGATCCGATGCATATTGACCTGATGCGCACCTATAAGGCATCGCGCCTGCAGATGTTCTGGAAATTGCGGCTGCCGGCTTCGGTGCCCTTCNTGTTCGCNTCGATGAAAGTGGCCGTCGCGATCAGCCTTGTCGGGGCAATCGTCGGTGAATTGCCAACCGGGGCAGTGGCGGGGCTTGGCGCGCGGCTGCTGGCGGGATCCTATTATGGCCAGACCATCCAGATATGGTCGGCGCTGATCTCGGCGGCCTGCATGGCTGCTGTGCTGGTCATGCTGGTTGGTGTTGTCAGCCATTTCACCTTGCGCCGCATGGGGCTGTCGCAATGACCCGGTTCCAGACAATCCTGTCGGGCCTTGGCGGGCTGGCGGCGCTGTATGCCCTGNCAGCGGGGCTGTTATCAGGAACGCCGGATATCGCGATNATGGNGGCAAGCNTTGTCCTGNTGCTGGCAGCAGCGCGGCGTTTTGCNGGTGTGATGCCGCATCATCAGATTGATCTTGGTGCCGGGCTGGCCGGAATGGCGGCGCTGCTGATGGTGCTGGATGCCGGCATGGGTGCTGATTTCTGGGCATTGCTGGTGGCCAGCTGGCTGTTCAGCTGGTTGGCGGTTGAACGCGCGATGATGGCGCGCGCACAGGCAGCAGCTGTGGCNGCCCTGTCGCTGGGCGTGCCGGTGTTCTTTGGAATCTGGATTATTTTTGTCTGGCAGCTGCTGACAGTCGGGCTTGAAATCCCGATGGTATTGCTGCCATCGCCAGAACAGATCGCAGTCCGGTTTTTCAACTCCACCAGCGTGCTATGGGCGGATTTCCAGCAGACATTCGTCAAGGCAGCCCTGACCGGCTACATCATGGGCTGTGGCAGCGCCTTCATCCTTGCAATCCTGATTGATCGTGTACCCTTCCTGCAGCGCGGGCTGTTGCCCGTTGGCAATTTTGTATCTGCCCTGCCTATCATTGGTATTGCGCCGGTGATGGTGATGTGGTTCGGCTTTGACTGGCAGTCCAAGGCAGCGGTGGTCGTTGTCATGACCTTTTTCCCGATGCTGGTAAACACGGTCGCCGGGTTGCAGGCGACACAGGCGATGGAGCGCGATCTGCTGCGCACCTATGCCTCATCCTATTTCCAGCTGTTGATAAAGCTCCGGCTTCCAACAGCGGCCCCCTTTATCTTCAACGCGTTGAAGATCAACTCGACGCTGGCACTGATTGGTGCCATCGTAGCCGAATTCTTCGGCACCCCGATTGTGGGTCTTGGCTTCCGCATTTCCACCGAGGTTGGACGCATGAACCTCGATATGGTCTGGGCGGAAATTGTGGTTGCGGCGCTTGCCGGATCACTAAGCTATGGCCTTCTCGGCCTGCTGGAACGGCAGGTAACTTTCTGGCACCCCTCCAACCGTCGGAAACAATCATAAACCTTACAGGGAGAATGACATGAAAAAACTATTAGCTTCATTGGTGGCACTTGCCGTTTCGGCAACGGCTGCACAGGCGGCTGACAAGCTTACGCTTCAGCTGCAGTGGGTGACGCAGGCGCAGTTTGCCGGTTATTACGTTGCCCTCGACAAGGGTTACTACAAGGAAGAAGGGCTGGATGTCACCATCAAGCCGGGCGGTCCTGACATTGCACCGCCGCAGGTGCTTGCCGGTGGTGGCGCCGACCTCATGCTGAACTGGATGCCATCTGCGCTGGCAGCGCGGGAAAAGGGTGTTCCGCTGGTGAATATTGCCCAGCCTTTCAAGTCATCCGGCTTGCAGCTGACCTGCCGCAAGGAAACAGGCATTACATCGCCAGAAGATTTCCGTGGCAAGACAATCGGTGTCTGGTTCTTCGGAAACGAGTATCCGTTCCTGTCATGGATGAGCCAGCTTGGCATTCCGACGGATGGCGGCTCAAATGGCGTGACTGTCCTGAAGCAGGGCTTCAATGTTGACCCGCTGCTGCAAAAGCAGGCCGACTGCATCTCGACCATGACCTATAACGAATACTGGCAGGGGATTGATGCCGGCATCTCGCCGGATGATCTTGTTGTCTTCAAATATCAGGACCAGGGTGTCGCCACACTTGAAGATGGCATCTATGTGCTTGAGGACCGCCTGCAGGATGCCGCTTTCCAGGATCAGCTGGTACGCTTTGTGCGCGCCTCGATGAAAGGCTGGAAGTGGGCTGAAGCCAATCCGAATGACGCCGCTGAAATCATTCTCGACAATGATGCCACCGGTGCCCAGACGGAAAAGCACCAGCGCCGGATGATGGGCGAGATTGCCAAGCTTACCGCCGGTTCAAACGGTACGCTTGATCCTGCCGATTTTGATCGCACGGTTGCGACACTGCTGAAAGGCGGTTCCGACCCGGTGATTACCAAAAAGCCGGAAGGCGCATGGACACATATGATCACCGACAAGGCGCTCTAAAGATGGTCTGACCATCTTTGGATTACGTTACGGGCCATCCGCGATGCGGGTGGCCCTTTCCTGTTCTGACAGAATTATTCATACTGGTGGCCACAATCAGCGGGGACAGATCATGCAACAGGCCGACGACATACTGCGGGTCATTCTCCTTGGAACAGGCATTCCCAATCCGGATATCAATGCCTTTGGCACAGCGACCATTATCGAGGCCGGATCGCAGCGTGTATTGCTGGATTGCGGGCGCGGCACGGTCATCCGCATGGCGCAGCTTGGGATTCCGCTTGGGGCTGTCGACAAAGTGTTCCTGTCGCACTTCCATTCCGACCATTATGCCGGTCTTTTTGACCTGTTGATGACAGGCACGATCCCGCAACCCTATGCCAACCGGAAATGTCCTCTGGATGTGTTTGGCCCACCCGGGGTCGAGGATATCGAGGAAGGGGGCAACATCATCGCCCGGCCGGATCGCAAGATCCGTACGGATGACAATGAAATCGACCCCGACCATATGCGGATCATCGCCCATGAATATGCCGAGGGGCCGGTCTATGACGAGGGCGGGCTGCGCATCATTGCCATTGAGGTCGATCATGGCGAATTCATCAAGCCGGCCTATGCCTTTCGGGTGGAATATGCAGGCCATGTTTTTGTGCATAGCCACGACACAAGATATAATGAAAACCTGATCGCCCAGGCGCAGAATGCAGATGTGTTCGTGCATGAGGTGGCGGCGGCGCGTGAAGAAACAATGGCGCAATATCCGGGCATACGGGTGGCGCTGGACCATCACGCAACCCCCGAAGAGGTGGGCCGGGTCTTTGCACAGACACGGCCAAAGCTGGCAATGCTAACGCATCTTGTGCTGTTGCCCCCTGACCCGATGCCGATCAATGCGGTGACGGCCGGGGTGGCATCAGAATATGACGGCATGGTGCTGGTGGCCGAAGATTTGATGACGATCGAGATTGGTGCCAACATCACCGTGATCCCGTTTGGCCATGGCCGGTCGGGGTCACGCTGACGGCGCAGGCGCTATTTACTGGTGGCGATCTGCGTCAGCCACAAGCCGATCCCCATCACCACAAGGCCGGATGCGCGCAACGGGCTGAGCCGCGTTTCCGGCGCGTTGAAAAGGCCAAAATGATCGATGACCGCAGCGCTGAACAACTGGCCGAACAGAACGAAAAAGATTGCGTTCCCCAGGCCAAAGCGCGGCGCGACATAGGTGATACTGACGATATAGAAGGCAACAAGACAGCCGGCGAGGAACAAATGTTTGGGGGCTTCCATCGCCCGTGCCAGTGAAAACCCGCCCTGCATGGTCGACACAATCAGACAGCAGCCAAGGGCTATGAAAAACAGAATGGTGGCGGCGCCGAATGGTGCCTCAAGATGCCGGCCAAGTGCCGCATTCAATGCGGCCAGTACCGGTATGCCAAGCCCTGCGATAAACATCACTACGGCATATGCTGACATGGTCTTCTCCCGTTTGCGGTTCGTTTGACCGGTGGCCAGTCCTGCTGCGCCCCGCCCAGATGGAAATGCGCCTGTCCGTGGGTTTCACCTGTCAATGGCGCCAGACAAGAGGATCATAAAAGCTGTAAAACCCCAAACAATAATAGGTTTGCTGACGACAGCCCCGCTATCTGGCCAGCGGCGTTATTGAAGCCTTTGTTCTGTCCTCTTGCCATGGCAGATTGGTGCCATGTCTGCAGATATTTTTCTTATCGTTCTGTTTGCCGCCATTATGCATGCGGTCTGGAACGCCGTGGTCAAGGGCGCTGCAGACCGCACCATCTCTTTTGGCTTTGTGGCGATGGGACATACACTTCCCGCCCTTCTGATCGCGCCTTTCGTGCCATTGCCCGAACCGTCTCTGTGGCCCTATCTCGCTGTGTCGACAGTCGTCCACTGGGGCTATTACTATTTCCTGAATACCGGATACCGGCTTGGCGATCTGTCACTTGTTTATCCGGTGGCGCGCGGCATCGCTCCCTTTCTGGTGGCCATCCCGGCCTTGATATGGCTCGATGAGACCCTGCCGGTTGCCGCCTGGGCCGGGCTCTTTTGTATTTCAGCCGGCATCCTGATCATCGGGNTGGGACGAAAAGGGGCTGCCCCNGCGCTTCCNGCNCTGNCGGTGGCGGTGCTGACNGGAAGTNCCATTGCCCTGTACACCCTCATTGACGGGGTGGGTGTCCGGCTTACCGAGCAGGCACTGACCTATATCACCTGGCTGTTCATTGGTGAGGGTCTGGCCGTTCTCTATATCCTGCTGCCACGTATGCAACGGTTGAAGGCGCAGCCAAACCGGCAGTTGATGTTGGCCTTTGGGGGCGGGCTGTTATCGGCGCTGGCCTATGCTCTGGCCCTTTATGCCAAGACCAAGGCCCCGCTGGGCCTGGTGTCGGCGCTGCGTGAAACATCGGTGATTTTCGCAGCCATGATCGGCGTGTTCTGGTTTGGTGAAGGTCCGGTCAGGACCCGGTTATGCGCGGCTGCCGTGGTGGTGACGGGCATAATTCTGCTCGCCCTTGCCTGACAGCCGGCCTGTGTCAGAACGCTTATGGTCTGGCGGAATGGCGCGCCCTGTTGCACACTTCACCAACGCGTTTCTCATAGCGCTCTTATATCGGAGCCGAAGGTGATGCCACGATTGACCCAGCGGTTTTGGAACACGCTGATCCTTGTCTGTGCCGGATGTATGATGATGGTCCCTGCGTCAAAATCCATGGCCTATGAAGAGGCAGGTTTCACCATTGTGCATAGCACCGCGCTTTATGACGTGCGGCGCTATCAGGACCGTCTGGTTGCCGAAACTGTCTATGATGATGACGGCCGGGGGTTTCAGCGCCTTTTTGGCTATATATCTGGCGACAACAAGGCGGCCAGCAAGATCGAGATGACCGTTCCGNNCACCCAGTCGACAGAGATTGAAATGACAGCACCTGTCACGCAGTCGGCGGGGGAAGGGGGCAATGTCATGCAATTTTATCTGCCCGCGCGTTTCACCGCTGATACCGCACCCGTGCCGACAAACCCAAAAGTGACAATCCGCATCATAGAAGGTGGGCACTTTGCGGTTATCCGCTATTCCGGACGGGCAACAGACCGAAATTTTGCAAAACACTGGAAACGGCTTTCGGCCGCATTGCAGGCTGACGCTGTCCGCATTCTGGCGACCCCGATGAAGGCCACCTATAACGGGCCGTTCACACCATTTTTTCTGCGCCGCAATGAAGCAATGGTCAGGGTCGACTGGCCATAATGTCGGCGCATAACATCCAATCGGGGCCAGCAGGATGCCATCTGCCCCCAAAACCGCCACAATGCGCNGGAAAACTNACCGTCACCCGCGTTTGATAAAGAGTGCCGACATGATTAGGCCGCTGCACNCCTTATGCTGTATTGCAATATTTGCCGGCCTCTGGCGTCCGCCAGCAGGCGTGGCTGCGTCTGATCTGTCATCCGCACCCCTTGTGCCGTCCCCTGACTGCATCCAGACCATATTGCGCCAGGATACAGCTGTCCCGGCGGCGGACTGTCTTGCCGATGTCGCGTCATTCAACACAACAGCANACACCGATTCGCAGGGCGCGGATTATCCGCTGGCAGAGGTGCAGACCGCCGACTACCGCATGCGTATTCANTATACTGGCGGNGATTTNCCCGATGCNGTCATGGCAAACTGGCCGCTATCTATNGAGATGAATTATGGCGGTAGCGGCTGGTTTTCCTATTTNCTGGTGCTGGTGGAAACGCGNAACGNATCTATCGCATCAGGCTTTGTGCAGCCTGCTGGTGACCGCTGTAATGACGGCTTTGCCCGATGGGACCGGTTTTCCGAAAATGGAAATGGTGTCTACCGGCGCAGCGCCACACCCTTCCGGCTGGTCAATCCGCTGGATGAAATGGACTGGCGGAACATCTCTAACGCCCTGTTGTTTCAGGACGCGGATGACGATGCAAAAAGACAGGCCATGCTGCAGATGGCGGACCCGCCGCTCTATGCGGACTGGCTTCCTTATGCGGAACTGGCGCATTGTGCCACCTGCTGTGTTGGCGAGATTGTGGTGATGCAGTCGATGATCGGCACCGAGATTGATCCCGGGCGTGATTACGCTGTGCTTGGCGTGGTGCTGTACCCGGATGCCATTGCCGCGCTGGCGCGATCAGACAAGATTGGCGACAGATGCCTTGCGGCCGGTCTGGCGGCGGCGCGGCAGCGTGGCGCGCCGGACGGTGGGGATGGCGAGATGTTGTTTCTCTACCGGCAAAGCTGGCTGGAACTGCGCGACGGCTTGCTGGCAAACTGCCCGGGCTGACGGCTTTATTCCGCGAGGGCGGCTTCCAGCTCCTCCTGCAGCGTCAGCCATGCGTCCTCTGCCGCTTCAATTGCGTTATTCAGGGCCGCCAGCCGGCGCCCCGCCTCGGCCGATTCCGAGCTGTTGGCCGCGTCAAAGAAACCGGGCGCTGCCATCTCGGCTTCCAGCGCCGCCTTTTGCTGGTTCAGGGCTGCCAGTTCCTTTTCATTGCGGGTGATGGCGCTGCGCACTGCGGCGGTATTGGCGCGGCGTTCCTTGCCGGACAGGGCGCGTGCCGGGCGCGCCGCAGCATTGCCTGATGGATTGCCCGTGGCTGTTTCTGCGCCGGCATCCTGTGATGTGGCCGTGCGCCCCTTGCCGCCCTGCTGCTGCAACAGCAATTTGCGATAATCATTCATATCGCCATCGAAAGGCTGTACCGCCCCGTTGCGGACAATCCACAACTGATCGGCGATGGTTTCCACAAGATGCGGGTCGTGGCTGACCAGAATGACGGCACCCTGATAGTCGTTCAGCGCGTGGATCAGCGCCTCCCGGCTTTCGATGTCCAGATGGTTGGTCGGCTCATCAAGGATCAGGATATGCGGCGCATCAATTGCCGCCATCGCCATGAGAAGTCTTGCCTTCTGCCCCCCGGACAGCCGTTCGACCGGGTTTTCCACGATATCGGCGCCAATGCCGGCTGCCCCCAGCCGCGCACGCAGCGCGGTTGGCAGCGCATCTGGACGCAGGCGTGCCATATGCTGAAGCGGTGTCTCACCTGCCACCAGCTCGTCCAGCTGATGTTGTGCAAAAAACCCAATACGCAGTTTGCCGGATTTGCGGATGTCCCCTTCCATCGGGGCCAGCCGGTCGGCAATCAGTTTGGACAGGGTGGACTTGCCCTCACCATTCATGCCCAGCAGGGCGATGCGGTCATCCTGATCCAGCCGCAGATCGATATTGCGCAGCACCGCCTGTCCGTCATAGCCGGCAACCGCCTTTTCAATCACCATCAAGGGCGGCGGCAGCGGGTCGGGTGAGGGGAATTGAAAGGCCGCGACCGCGCTTTCGGACAAAGCTGCAATAGGTTGCATCTTTTCCAGCTGTTTCAGCCGCGACTGCGCCTGACGGGCCTTGGATGCCTTATAGCGAAAACGGTCAACAAATGACTGGATATGCGCGCGCTGCGCATCCTGTTTTTTCTTTGTCGCCATCTGCTGTTCCAGGCGCAGGCGGCGTTCCGCGTCAAACTGGTCATAGCCGCCAGTATGGTAGCGCAGCTTCATATCGTGCAGATGCAGGATCCCGGTGACCGACCGGTTCAGCAGCCCGCGATCATGCGAGATGACGAGCACCGTATGGCTGTATCTGGCCAGAAAGCCTTCCAGCCAGACAGCGCCTTCAAGGTCGAGATAGTTGGTCGGCTCGTCCAATAGCAACAGGTCGGGCTGCGCAAACAGCACCGCACCAAGCGCCACCCGCATGCGCCATCCGCCGGAAAATTCGGCACAGGGCCGGGCCTGTGCGTGGCGGTCAAATCCCAGACCGGCAAGAATGGTGGCGGCGCGTGATTCTGCGGAATGGGCGTTGATATCCGACAGGCGCGTGTGGATTTCGGCAATCCGCATCGGGTCTGTTGCCGTCTCTGCCTCGGCCTGCAGCGCATCATATTCGATATCGGCCGCCAGCACGGTATCCAGCAGGCTGACATTATTGGCCGGCGCTTCCTGTTCCACACCGCCGACACGGTAATGCGCCGGATAGTCAATGGTGCCGGAATCAAGTGACCATTCGTTGCGGATCAGCCGGAACAGCGTGGTCTTGCCTGTGCCGTTGCGCCCGACAATACCAACATTGTGGCCCGCTGGAATGACTGCTGATGCCTCAGCCAGCAGGGGCTTGCCGTCGATCGCAAAGGTGATGTCCTGCAGTTTCAACATGGCGCGAAGAAGTGACCTGATTGCCGGTATTTGTCAATCTTGCTGCCGGCAAAGTCATGCATGATATGACGCCGGGCGCTGCGGCCGCTAGAGGGTGCTGGACTGATATGTGGAACGGGCCAGCCATTCCGGATCAATCTCGATCCCCCAGCCCGGCCTGTCCGACACCGTGGCATGCCCATTTTCAATCTCATAGGGCGTTTCGACATAGAGCCCTTCCTGCCAGGGGTAGTAATCCGCCCCCTCGATAGAGAATTCCAGATATTTTCCGGCATTGGGGATCGCCCGCAACAGATGCATGGTGAACAGTGTCACCAGTGACAGGTTGGCACAATGTGGCGTGACCGGCAGGCCGGCCTGTTCGGCCATCCGGCAGATGCGCAAGGTGCGGTTGATGCCGCCAAGATACAGGATATCAGGCTGGACGATATCNACNGCCCGCATGTCAATCATCCGCTTCCATGTGGNAATATCACAATCCTGTTCGCCGCCNGTNACATCCAGTGACAGCGCGTCTGTNACCTGTTTTGTCTGTTCNAGTTCCCAATAGGGGCAAGGTTCNTCAAAATGGCAAAAGCCATGGGCCTGCAACATATGCCCCACTTCGATGGCGCGCTGGGGGGTATAGCAGCTGTTCCCGTCAATCAACAGATCAACACCGTCACCCATTTCACGGCGCATGGTCGCAATGATCTCTTCGGTCCTGCCGGGCCATTCATCCTGATTGCGTCCGACCTCGGCACCCGCCCGCACCTTGAAGGCATCAAATCCATGCGCATCCTGCAGGGCTTTCAGCCGATCAGCCTCATCGGCCGGGGTGATGTCCCGCTTCATCGAGCTTGCATAGGCACGCACCGGACCCGGCGTTCCTCCCAGCAGGCTGGCAACCGGCTTGCCGGCCTGTTTGCCGCGCAGGTCCCAGATGGCTGTGTCAACGCCCGCCATGGCCCGCCGCAGATATGAGCCGGGGAATTTATGTTCACGTTCGGTCACAAAATCCAGCAGATCATCAAGGTCGGTTGTATCCCTGCCCAGCATCCAGCGCGCCACCTGCCGGTGAAGAACCATGCAGGTGATATCGCTGTGATAGGTCGAAACCTGGCCCCAGCCCGTGCTGCCATCTTCGGCGGTCACCCGGACAAAGCCGACATATTGATTACAGAATGTCTCGATGGATTTCAGTTTCATCTGCACGCGTCCCCGTTACGTCTCACCCCTGATGATGCTGGCGGCCTTCTCCCCAACCATGATTGCCGGTGCATTTGTATTCCCTGTCGGAATGGTCGGAAAGATTGAGGCATCCGCAATGCGCAGCCGGTCGATGCCATGCACGGCCAGCCTTTCATCAACAACGGCGCTGCTGGCATCCCGCCCCATCCGGCAGGTGCCGCATTGATGGAACACCGTCCAGCTATGCTCGCGGATGACATCCTTGATATCGTCATCGCTTTCCATCTCTGGTGCCGGTGCCATTTCCCCGTCGCTGATGTTGGCAAGCGCCGGCATGCGGGCGATGTCGCGCACCAGCCTTGTGCCGGCAATCATCTCCTGCCAGTCCCGTTCATCGGACAGATAATTTGCATCCATCCGCGGGGCCTGCATAGGGTCAGGCGACTGGATTTCGAGATAACCGCGGCTTCGCGGCTTGCACGGATTAAAGCCGATCTTGTAGGCAGGAAACGGGTCAGGGTTCATCAGGGGGCGCACACCTGCTGGCGCGCGGGTATAGCTCATCGGCATGAAATAGAGCTGTAGATCAGGCGGTCCGTTAGCATCCCCCAGCCAGACAAAGCCGCCCCCCTGGTTGAGGCTCATGGTCAGTGGTCCCGTCCGGCGCAGCATGAATTCAAGGCCCACCTTCACCTTGCCCCACCATGGGCGCAGCACCTGATTGAGCGTCGGCACTTTCGAGGCATAGACAAGTTCAAAGCCAAGATGGTCGGCAAGGTTGCGACCGACATACGGGGCATCTTTCACAACCGGTATACCGTGTTTCTGTAACAGCGCCGCCGGGCCAATGCCAGAAAGCTGCAGCAGCTGGGGTGTGTTGATTGCGCCGCCACACAGAATGACCTCGCGGCGGGCTGTCGCAGTCATCCGGCGTCCGTCCAGCAGATATTCAATACCGGTGGCGATGCGGCCATCCAGCAACACACGGGTTGCATGTGCGCGCGCGACAATTTTCAGGTTTGGCCGTTTTGCTGCCGGCTTCAGATAGGCCTGTGCTGCCGATGCGCGCAGGCCGTTTTTCGTCGTGATCTGGAACAGGGCAGCGCCGTCCATATTGCCGGAATTATAGTCGGGGTTGGTTGCAATGCCGGCTTGTTCGGCCGCTTCCAGATAGGCGCGGCTGAGCGGATGTACCATGGAGGTGACATCCGTAACCCCCAACGGGCCACTGCGGCCGCGTTTCTGGTCAGGTGCCCCCTGCCAGTTTTCCATGCGCCGGAACATCGGTTCGACATCATCCCAGCCCCAACCCGGGGCCACATCCTCCCATTCTGCAAAGTCGCC
>NYYG01000040.1 GCA_002686685.1 SAR116 cluster bacterium
ATTTTCACCGAATGGCCGCGAAAGCCCGCTTCGCGATGCCTGGCGACGCTGGCGCGCATGGCATCCGGCGTGTCGCTTCCGATTGACGAGATCACCGGCACCGGCTCGGCAATGCGTCCGCCCATAAGGTCGCAGACGGCCAGCCCGGCCGATTTGCCGTGCGCGTCCCAGCAGGCGACATCGATCGCCGTCTTTGCCGCCGCATGGCCTGTGAGCACGGTGTCCATGGCGTCCTGAATGCGGTCATGGCATCGCGGGTCGAGGCCGATCACCGCCGGCGCCAGAAGGTCCAGCGCGGCGCGCACCCCGCCCGCATGGGCGGCGACATAGGTGCTTCCGAACGGGGTGCTCTCGCCCCAGCCGACAGTGCCGTCATCGCAATGAAGCGACAGGATGGTGGCGTCGAACGCGCGGTATTCGCGGCCGCCGGACAGGCGGTAGACGCCGCCGGCATAGGCCAGCTCGTCCTGGTGGACCTCTATGCGCGTGATCTTCATGAATAGACCCTCACTGCCGCGCCGAGGCTGTCGAAGTCGGGCTCGACCCCGAGCCCCGGGGCATCGCCCGGATAGAGCTTGCCGCCGGCCGATGTCGGGCCGCCGATACCGGTGCTTCGGGTGTTGTAGTTCATCAGGTCGGTGGTGTTGACCAGCCAGTCTTCAGGCGTCGAGGCGGCGAAATGGGCAACCGCCGCGGTGGTGATCTCGCCGCCCCAGCTGTCCTCGCTGACAACGGCGATGCGGTTGTCGACCAGATAGTCGCGGACCCGCCGCGCCTTGGACAACCCGCCCAGATTGGAAATTTTCAGGCAGCAGATTTCGGCCCCGCGGTCGGCGACGATGCGCTGCGCCATATGAATGCCTGTGACGCATTCGTCCAGCTTCATCGGCAAGTCGCATTTGCGGCGCACCTGCTGGCATTCCTCATAGCTGTGACAGGGCTGCTCGAGAATATAGTCGAGGTCGCGGGTGGCATTGACCACGCGAAGGGCATTGTCGACCCGCCATCCCTGGTTGGCGTCCGCCATCGCCTTCTCGCCGGGCTTCAGCAACGGCACCGTCGCCCGGATGCGGTCGATATCGGCAACCCAGTCGACCCCGACCTTGATCTGGAACTGCCGGTACCCTGCCTCGCGGTGCCGGTCCAGCTCGGCGATGGTGGCCTCGGTATCCTTTTGCGGGGCGACGCGGTACATCGGCGCGCCGTCGGTCAGCTTGCCGCCGAGCAGCATCCACACGGGCTGGCCGGTGGCCTTGCCCAGAATGTCCCAGCAGGCGGCGTCGAACGGCGCCTTGGCATAGCCGTGCCCCTGAACCACATGGTCCATGAGCTGCTCGATCCTGCCGAGCTGGCGCGGGTCCTCGCCGATCAGCGCCGGTGCCAGAAGGCGCGCGACACCTTCCACGCCCTCGGAATTCGCCACCATATAGTTCTCGCCGCAGGGCGTGAACTCGCCGCAGCCGCTGATGCCGGCATCGGTGTCGATCACCACCACCGTCGACTGCGCCACCTCGATGGCGTTGCCGGCACCCCATCCATAGGCACCGCCTGCATAGGGAAGGTGGGTCCGGTGGATGGCGATGCGGGTAATCTTCATGGGCAGACCACGATGTTTCCGGTGTGGGTCTTGGCGATGAAGGCGCGCTGCGCGNNGTGAAGNTCGGCAAGCGCATANGTCGCGGCAAGNACNGGCTTNACNTTGNTGGCCTCGATATAGCCNANCAGGCGCGNCATCACCTCNNGNTCGATCACCGTNGATCCGGTAAAGGTNAGGTCGCGNAGATAGAAGGTNCGAAGGTCGAAATCNACCATNGGNCCNGCGATGGCNCCGGAACAGGTNTAGCGGCCGCCGCGCGCNAGNACATNGATCAGCGNCGGCCAGATCGCGCCGCCGACAACATCNGCGANGANGGTGATTTTCTCGTNGGCAAGCGCCGCTTCCAGATCGCCCGGATCGCGTGGCAGCAACCTGTCGGCGCCAAGNGCGGCAACATCGCCNTGNTTGGCCTCGGACGCCATGGCGANCACGCGGGCGCCGCGAAGTTTGGCAAGCTGGACCACCGCCCCGCCGACACCGCCNGANGCGCCNGGAACNAGGACCGTNTCCCCGGCGGTGACAGCCGCGCGGGTCAGCATGCCCTCTGCCGTGGAATAGGAGCAGGAGAATGTTGCAAGCTCNGCATCGGACAGCGGCGAGTCGANGGCCAGTGCGTTCGTCGCCGGAATGGTGGCATATTCGGCGAAGCCGCCATCATGCTCGGAGCCGTAATAGCCCGTGCGTTCCTTGTCCAGCGGGTCCGCCGGGTCGCGAAGCCAGTTGTCNGTGATCACCCGNTCGCCGATGCGCGCNGGATCGACGCCGTCACCCACGGCAACGATCTCGCCGCAGATATCCGCNCCCTGNATTCGCGGGAAGGTCACGGCAGCGCCGCCCCATGACGGATCATCGCTTCCGACCTCGTCATAGGCCCCGCCGGTGGTGGCCTCGCTGACCGCCTTTGAATACCAGCCGGTCCGCGTGTTGATGTCGGTGTTGTTCAGGCCGCAGGCACCGACCCGGATCAGCACTTCACCGCTGGCNGCGGTCGGAACCGGCCAGNNCTCGTGCCACACCAGCATGTCGAAATCGCCATGCCCCATGGTGACCATGGCTTTCATCGTCTCAGGTATCATGTCCNTCATCCATCGGTTCGTGGCAGCAGGTTCTGNGGGTCCCATGCGGCCTCGCCAAGAACGACCGCCTTGCGTGCTTCGTTCATGACCACGACCTCGAGCGCTGTTCCCGGGGCCGCNGCCTCCGGCTTGATATAGGCAAAGGCGAGGACCTTGCCGACAGANTGCCCATAGGCAANCGAGCTTGTCGAGCCGACAACGCGCCCGTCATGCATGACAGCCTCGCCGCCATGGCCGTCGGCCTTGCCGTCGGCATCGATCGCAAGATAGGCGCAGATCCACGGCATGGTGCCGGCCTCGGCGGCCTGCTGTGACGCGATGGTCTCGTCGCGGCCGATGAAATCACCGGTCTCGAGATTGACNAACCGCATCACATCCGCCTCGGGAAGNGTGACCTCGTTGGTCAGCTCGCCCGCGCCCTTGAANCCCTTTTCCATCCGCATGGCGTTCATCGCGAAAGAGCCGTAATTGGCGATCCCATGCGCCTCGCCGGCAGCCCACAGCGCGTCATAGACAGCAAGCATGTTTTCGGCCGGGCCGTGAAGCTCCCATCCCAGCTCGCCGGCATAGGACATGCGCAGCGCCCAGACATCATGGCCGGNGATGCTGATCTGCCGCGCNGACAGCCAGCGGAACCCGGCATTGTCGAGGGGGGCGTCGGTGACCTCGGCCAGGACGGCGCGGGATTTCGGTCCCTGCAGCGCCAGCGCGGCCCAGCCGGTGGACCGGTTGATCACCGTCAGGCCGTCACCGCCATGATTGGCCAGATGGTCGAGAAGCCGCTGTTCGAAGAAGGCGGCGCAGACAAGGTAGTAACGGTCCTCGGCAAGCCTGATGACGGTGACCTCGATCTCGATCCGGCCACGCCGGTTCAGAAGATGCGTCAGGATCACGCCGCCATCCTTGCGCGGCAGCCTGTTGGCGACGAGACGCTGCAGCGCCTCTGCCGGTCCGGTGCCGGTGATCTCGACCTTGGTGAAGGCGGTGATGTCCATGATGCCGACATTGTTGCGGACGGCGGCCACCTCGGNGCCGACCATGTCATGCACCTCGTTGCGGCAGAAGGAATAATGGTCCTGCTGGGCGACGCCGTCACGGGCGAACCAGCGCGGACGCTCATGACCGTAGACCTCTTCGAACACCGCGCCGGCATCCTTCAGCCGGTCATAGAGCGGGCTCGGCTTGATCGGCCGTCCNGCAAGGCGGTTGAAATGCGGGAAGGGGATCTCGTGGCGCAGGCAGTAATCCTCCTTCGCCTTGATCNCCTGCCAGTCCTTGGTGGCATAGTCGCCGAAACGGCGCGGATCGAACTCGCGCATNGANATGTCGGCGGCGCCATGAACCATCCAGCGGGCCAGCTCGCGGGTCAGGCCCGGGCCCCAGCCGATGCCGATCTGGGTGCCGCAGCAGCACCAGTAATTGGTGACGCCTGGCGCCGGACCGATCAGCGGGTTGCCGTCTGGCGGATGCGAGATCGCGCCATGCACCTCGCGCTTGATGCCCAGCTCGGCGAAGATCGGCATGCGGTCCAGCGCATTCTCGAGCCACGGCATGATCCTGTCGTAATCCGGCTCGAACAGCTCGTTCTCGGCCTCCCACGGGCAGTGGTCAACCCAGACGGTGTTCGGGTTTTCCTTCTCGTAGATTCCGATCAGGCCGGATTTCTGTTCCATCCGGATGTAGCCGGAGACGAGCTTGTCGTCCCTGATCACCGGNAGGTCGTCGTAATCCTTNAATTCCGGCACCGTGTCGGTGACGAAATAATGNTGGGTCATCGAGGTCATGGGAAGCTGCAGGCCGCTCCACTCGCCCATCTGCCGCGCATAGGTGCCGCCGGCATTGACCACNTGCTCGCAAAGNATGTTGCCTTTTTCGGTCTCGACCAGCCATTCGCCGCTCGGCTGCTGGGTGATGTTGGTGGCCCGGCAGCGGCGGATGATCCGCGCGCCCNTGGCCCGTGCTCCGGCAGCAAGCGCCTGGGTGACGCCGGACGGGTCGGCATGGCCGTCTTCCGGCGTGTAGAGCGCGCCCTGCACACCTTCCAGATTGTAGAACGGATGATGGCGGCGGATTTCCTCCGGCCCGACGAGCTCGATCGGAAAGCCGAGGGCGCGGCCGACACTCATCGTGTGGCGCAGCCAGTCGACCTCGTCATCGGTGTAGGCAAGGCGGAACGACCCGCAGCCGTGCCAGGTGACGGACACGCCCGTTTCCTCCTCGAGAGCGCCGGCGTAGAGGCNGATATTGTAATCGACGCATTTTCCAAGACCGTAGCTGGAGGTGGAGTGCGTGATCTGCCCGGCGGCATGCCAGGTCGAACCCGAGGTCAGCTCAGCCTTCTCGAGAAGCACGACGTCGCTCCAGCCCTCATGTGCCAGATGATAGGCGAGGCCGCATCCCATGACCCCGCCGCCGACAATCACCACCCGTGCGGTGGTGGGAAACTCGCCTGCAGACATTNGTTGTGCATCTTTCCGGTTGTTGCGTGGCCGCGAATCAGTANGCCGCGTGNCCGTGCTTGCTAGAACACGCATCGCATGCGCGAAACGGGCAGAAAGGATTGTTTGCGACAGGATTTTTCTTGTTTCGGACCACCTGTTTCGCACCGCTTGCGCGGCAAGCCGTCCCTGCGCTAAGGGAGACGGGAACACCACTCCGGACGGGAGCGATCACGCCATGGCAACCGACATGAACCCCCTGCTGTCACTCGATGCCCGCTATTACACGGACCCGGCGATTTTCGAGATTGAGTNGNGTGGCCTGTTCGCCTCNAGCTGGCAGTTCGCAGGCCACGCCTCGCAGCTGCAGCGGCCGGGCGACTACTTCACTTTCGAGATGGCGGGTGAATCGCTGTTCTGCGTGATGGACCGCGATGGCGCGATCAATGCTTTCTACAATGTCTGCCAGCATCGCGCCCACCAGCTGGTGCAGGGCAGCGGGCGGGCCAATGTCCTNACATGCCCTTATCACGCCTGGAGTTATGACCTTGGCGGCCAGCTCCGCGCCGGACCGAACATNAAGGCCGTCGAAGGATTCCGCCGCGAGNATATCTGCCTGACAAAAGTGCCGATCGAGAATTTCTGCGGGTTCCTCTTCGTCAATCTGGACCCGGATGCGCGGCCGATGGATGAATGGTTCCCCGGCGTGCGTTCCGAGCTGGCAGCGCATGTGCCGCAGATCGAACAGCTAAGGCCGCTGGAATGGGTTGAAATCCCCGAGACGTGCAACTGGAAGGTGTCGGTCGAGAATTATTCAGAATGCTATCACTGCACGCTGAACCACGAGACCTTCGCCACCGGCATCGTGCGGCCGGAAACCTACGACATCCAGCCGCAGGGCCATTGTCTGCGCCATACCACCGAATGCCAGAATCTGGATGCGATGAGCTATCCCATCGACCTGTCGGCGAATGACTATGCCGGGGTCTATTCCTCGTGGTTCCTGTGGCCGATGTTCTCGTTCCAGGTCTATCCCGGCAATCTTCTGAACACCTATCACTGGCGCGCGGTGGATGCCGACCATGTGGTTGTCTGGCGCGGCTGGTACAGCATTGACGGAGTGGAGTCGGAAACCGTGCGGCAGCTTGCCGTGCAGGACCGCGAAACGACCGTCGAGGAAGACATTCATCTGGTCGAGTCTGTGCAGCGCGGGCTGAAAAGCCGCGGTTATCGGCCTGGGCCGCTAGTCATGGACCCGGCCTGCGGCGTCAATTCCGAGCATTCGATTGCCGTGCTGCAATCATGGATGCGCGATGCCGCCGATCGCATGGGAACGACCGC
>NYYG01000041.1 GCA_002686685.1 SAR116 cluster bacterium
AGGTCAATCATCCGGTCAATATCTTCAAGCGCGTTGACCGTCCAGACAGCAACACATAACCCCAGCGCGCGGGCGAGTGCCAGATCTGTATCGGTGATGTCCATATAGTATGGACACCAGAGCGACCCGCCCGCCCTAATCACTTCATCCGGAATAGAGGTGCCAGGCGCGTCGAAATCAGGCGTGACGGTATTTGAGGAGTCCTCGCCGGCCTCGTTTGCGCTCTCACAAATCTGTGTCAGAAAGGACACCGGCATGTCGGGTTGTTGGCGTCGGCACTCGGCAAGAAGCGACCAGTCAAAACTGTGAAGCAACGTCCGGTCGGCAAGCCCGGCATTGCGTACCTCGCTGATTACGGCAGACACGAATGCGTCTCGGTGACGGCTGTCTGCGTCCTGATGCGGGTCCGACTTCAGTTCCAGCATCAGATGTGACTGATTGTATTTCGGTTGNGATACNAGCTNCAGCAATTCGCCNAACCGGGGCACGCGAANNCCATCAAGNTGCGCNTGATCGGGAAACCGCTTGCCATATTCTGTTTGCCCGTCCAGCCGGCCAATGTCGAATTGCGCCAGATCCGCCATCTGCAGAGTCGATACTCGCGGGCATGCTCCATTCAGAAACTTGCCATCTGGCCCGCGAAAGCTGGGNCCATGCAATTCATGATTGTGGGTGATAACCGGGACATGATCCCTTGTCATCACCACATCGAATTCCAGCAGATTAACCCCGATTGAAAGGGCAAAATCAAACCCGACAAGGCTGTTCTCCGGCATGATGCCGCGCGCCCCACGGTGTCCCACCACCCGGATGGTGTCCTTGTTTCCTGAAAAGGCGGCAACCTGCGGCAGTGTCATCAGCNTTGCACCCTCTGGCCTGTTGCNGCGTCAAACTGGTGCAGATGGTCCGGATGAACNGAAAACCGCATGGCGCCTGTGCCNGCNTCGATCTGATGCACGCCGGGCAGGCTGACGGTCAGCGGTGCATNGCTGTCAGAAANCTGGCCATGCAGCAGGGTATTTGCTCCCAGCGGTTCCGCAATCTGCAGCACCGCCTGNAGCGGGCCCTTTGTGTCTGGCACCAGATGTTCGGGGCGAATGCCAAGCTTGATAGGGGCAGGCGCCAATTTTGTCTTTGCCAGCGTCGCATCGCCAAGCCGAATTGCCCCGTCTTCNATCCGTGCATCAAATATATTCATCGCNGGGCTGCCGATAAACTGCGCTGCAAACAGGGTGTGTGGTGTTTCATAGACTTCCAGCGGGGTGCCAATCTGCTCGGCAACGCCTTCATNCATCACGATCATCCGGTCTGCCATCGTCATNGCCTCGACCTGGTCATGTGTGACATAGAATGACGTGACCCCCAGCTTTTTCTGTAACTCTCTGATTTCCAGTCGCATCTGCACGCGCAGCTTGGCATCAAGGTTGGACAATGGTTCATCAAACAGGAATACCGCCGGTTCACGCACGATGGCGCGGCCCATCGCAACGCGCTGGCGTTGACCGCCGGAAAGCTGTCTTGGTTTCCGGTCCAGCAGAGGTTGCAGTTCCAGCAGNTGTGCCGCTTCTTCCACCTTGGCGGCGATGGCGTCCCTGGGCAGGCCCGCAATCTTNAGCCCGTAACCCATATTCTGGCGCACCGACATATGGGGATAGAGCGCATAATTCTGAAAGACCATGGCGATGTCACGGTCCATCGGTTCCNTNTGGTTGACATTGTCACCATCGATCAGGACATCGCCNGATGTAACNGTTTCCAGACCTGCANTCATGCGCAGCANGGTNGATTTGCCACANCCCGAAGGCCCNACNATNACGATGAATTCACCATCGGCCACCTCGACATCAATACCGTGAATGACCGCGGTCGACCCAAAGCTCTTTTTGATATTTNGCAGCGCTACATTTGCCATTTTTACTTCTCGCTATCNACNAGGCCGCTGATGAACAGCTTCTGCATCGAGATCACCACGATGATTGGCGGGATCATGGCCAGAATNGATGTCGCCATAATCACAGGCCAGTCGGCGATGTCATCTCCTGACGGGAACATCTGTTTGATTCCCATGACAATGGTGTTCATTTCGGGGTCGGTCGTGATCAGAAGTGGCCACAGATACTGATTCCAGCCATAGATGAAGAGAATGACAAACAGGGCCGCAATATTGGTCCGGCTCATCGGAACCACAATATCGATGAAAAAGCGCATTGGCCGGCTGCCGTCAACCCGGGCGGCTTCTGCCAGCTCGTCGGGAATGGTCATAAAGAACTGGCGGAACAGGAATGTGGCTGTCGCCGATGCAATGAGGGGAAAGATCAGCCCTGTATAGCTGTTCAACATGCCAAAGCCGGCGACAACCTCAAAGGTTGGCACGATCCGAACCTCGACGGGCAGCATCAATGTCAGGAAAATCATCCAGAAAAACAGATTCCGGCCCGGAAACCGGAAATAAACGATGGCAAAGGCGGATAACAGCGAGATGATGATCTTACCAACNGCTATGCCGACCGCCATGATCAGGCTGTTAAGCAGCATCGTGGCAACTGGCACATTCACACCTGATACAAGGGCCTTGCTGTAATTANTCCAGAACTCGCCCCCCGGCCAGATGGGCATGGGTGGTGACACGATTTCAGGCTGGGTCACCGTCGAGGCGACAAAGGCCAGCCATATCGGGAAAAAGATGATCAGCACGCCGGTGATCATGAACAGATGCGTAAGCCAAAGCCCCGAGCCGCGTCTTTCAACCATGCCCTCGATCTGCGCCGCCATCAGTAATGCACCCGCTTTTCAATATATTTGAACTGGATGACGGTTAAAAGGCCGACAATCAGCAACAGAATCACCGATTGGGCAGATGAAGATCCAAGATCCTGTCCAACAAAGCCGTCGGCAAAGACCTTGTAAACGAGGATCGTAGTCGATTGCTGCGGGCCACCGGTTGTGATGGTGTGGATGACGCCAAAGGTCTCAAAGAAGGAATAGACGATATTGACCACCAGAAGGAAGAAGGTGGTAGGCGACAGCAGCGGCAATACTATGGTGAAAAAGCGCCGCCAGAAATGCGCCCCGTCAATCGCGGCAGCCTCAATCACTGATCGTGGCACTGCCTGAAGGGCGGCAAAGAAAAATAGGAAATTGTAGCTGATCCGTCCCCAGGCCGATGCGACAACAACTAGCCCCATGGCCTCGCCGCCGTTCAGCACATGGTTCCAATCATAACCAAGCTGGCCAAGATACCAGGATATGAGCCCGACACGGGTATTAAACATGAACAGCCACAATACACCGGCAATGGCTGGCGCCACCGCATAAGGCCATATAAGCAAGGTACGGTAGGTTGCAGATCCCTTGATCAGCCGGTCAGCAATCACCGCCAGGAAAAGGGCTGGCACCATGGCGCAGACCGTCACTAGTCCGGAAAATATCGCTGTTGTGACAAAAGAGGCCCGGTAATAGGGGTCGGACAGTAGAAATTCAAAGTTGCCAAGACCGACAAAACGGGCCGAAAGGCCGAACGGGTCGGGAATGAACAGGGATTGCCAGATAGCCTGNACGGCCGGGTAAAAGAAAAAAACTGCCGAGATTGCGATCTGTGGGGCCACCAGCAGCGCTGGAAGCAGCCACCCCTTGAATGTCACCCGCTTTTCCAAGATAGCACTCCGGCAGCGAAAGGAGCGGGCCAGACAGGCCCGCTCACAATTTTGTTACCTAGCGATTGGCAGATTCGAAGCGCCGTAGCAAGGCGTCACCGCGCTGCTTTGCGCTATCCATCGCCTGCTGGGCGGATTTATCACCCGACCAGATCGCTTCCAGTTCCTCGTCGATGATACCGCGAATCTGGTCAAAAGAACCAAGACGCAGACCCTTGGAGTTGGCTGTCGGCTGGTTGGCAGTCATCTGGATCACAGCAATATCTGTGCCCGGGTTCTTGTCATAGAAACCTGATGCGCGTGTTGCATCACCGGCTTCTGCGGTGATCGGCAGATAGCCGGTGTTCTGGTGCCATGCGGCCTGCACATCCGATGTTGACAGGAAGGCCATGAACGCGCCAACACCCTTATATTCAGCGCTGTCATGTCCGGACATCACCCACAGCGAGGCACCACCGATGATGGTGTTTTGCGGGGCATTTGTAATAGCCTTCCAGTAAGGCAACGGACGGACCTCGAAATCGAACTTGGCTTCTGAACTGATGCCGGCGTAACCAGCTGAGCTTTCAGTGAAAAGCGCGCATTCACCCGCCCGGAAATTGGCACCGCCTTCATTGCGGCGACCAGTGTAAATGAATTTACCGTCTTTCGCCCATTCAGCCATCTTCGACAGATGTGCTACCTGCGCCTTGCCATTCAGCATCAGCTCGGTGTCAAGACCGGCAAAGCCGTTATCTTTGGATGCAAACGGCACATTGTGATAGGCCGAGAAGTTCTCGAGGTGAATCCAGCTCTGCCAGGCCGTCACAAGTGGACAATCCTCGCCGCCGGCCTTCAGCTTGCCAAGAACATCCTCTACCTGCTCCCAAGTCGACATGTCGGTATCAGGATCTACGCCGGCAGCACTCATCGCATCCCTGTTTACCCAAAGAACAGGTGTCGACGAGTTGAAGGGCAGTGACAGCATATCACCATTGGTTGTGGTGTAATAACCTTTGACGGCTCCGATATAGGCATCAGGATCGAAGGCTGCACCACTCTCTCCCATGACCTCATATACAGGCCGGATCGCGCCCTTGGCAGCCATCATCGTCGCCGTGCCAACTTCATACACCATCAGAATATGGGGCTGTTCGCCGGCGCGGAATGCGGCGATGCCGGAATTCAGCGTTTCGGAATAATTACCCTTGTGGCTCTCAACAACCACATAGTCGCTCTGACTGGCGTTGAAGTCCGCGACCTGACCCTTGACCAACTCGCCAAGGCGGCCTGTGAACGCATGCCAAAAATGGACTTCCGTCTGTGCCATTGCGGCCATTGGCGCCATAAAGACGCTGGCGGCAGCAAGAGCACCAAGCATTCTTCTGTTCATGATTCCTCCAAAGCACCTAGTTTGGTGCGTTATCAGTTTATCTGGTGGCAATTCGCATCAGGCCAATTGCCCATTACAAAAACGTTACGGACAAAAATTATAATTTGAACATTAATTTTTAAAAAAGTTATAACATAATATTATATATTTAATTTGGAGGGTGGGTTCGTTGCGAAGTCAGAGGTTACGTCTACGCCAACTTGAAGCNCTGATCGCTGTCGCGGATCATGGATCGATTACCAATGCGGCTGCCGAGATGGGAATCAGNCAGCCAGCGGTNAGCCGTCTNTTGTCTGACCTNACAGACAGGCTCGGATTTTCACTTTTTGATCGNCGCAAGGGNCAGCTTCTTCCCTCGCAGGAAGTGCGGTTTCTGCAGCCTGATATCCGGCGGGTGCTGGAATTGATGCGCCAGATTTCGGATGTCAGCGAGGATATCAATAAACGCCGCGCCGGCCATATCCGCATTGCCTGTCTTCCAGGATTTGCGACCAGCCATCTGCCGGATGTCGTTGCCTCCTTTCTGGAGAGGCGCCCGGGTGTCAGCATGACAATAGAACCGGACAGACCCGAGCGAATTCTGGAGTGGATGATCGGTGAGCAATATGATTTNGGCGTGACGGACGGTTTTGCCGGCCACCCTGCCATCGACAGCAGCAATCTACAAATCAGGACAGTCTGCGTGTTTCCGAAAGGGCACCGGCTTGCAGCGCGAAAGACCATCACGCCTGCTGATATTGGTGCAGAGGAAATCATCCATAGTCGTCGTGACAGTGAATTTTTTGAAAAACTCCACGATGCCTTCCAGGCAGCCAATGTGGAATTCAATTCACTGGTCGAAATCAGGCAGTTCACCGCCGCATGCGAACTGGTCTGCAAAGGTGCCGGCATCGCTGTGGTCAGTGAGCTTGATGCGGTTAAGTATGTGTCACAGGGGCTGGATTACCGGCCATTCCGTCCGCTGGTGCCGCACACATTGTCGCTTGTTCGTCCGATCACGCAGCAGCCATCAATGGTAACGCTGGAATTCATGGAGCATTTTGCAAACAGTCTTAGGCCGTTTCAGTTGGATTCTGCCATGCGCCGCTAACGGAGAGTGTCTTTGAAAACGACAGGTGGCGCTATGCTAGTTCACACATGNCTGANCTTGCCGAAAGGGGTGGGACNCATTTTCAGTTGCGGGCCTCGNTGTGATTTGGCCCAATTTACATCCAGTCCTGCAATACAAGTTTGGGATAAGAAAAGCGGAGATAGCGATGGCAGATGGCAACANAATANNATTAATTAAATTCGATTGGGGTCTGCCCCATGTCTGATNGGTCCGCCGGTATGGTTAGCCGNCTGCCAGTCATCGAAAGTGTGAATGCGCTTGTCGCCTTTTTGTTCGCCGCCTCGGCACCAGTTGCCATCATCCTCAGCGCAGGAATGCGTGGCGGGCTAGAAGAAGCTGATCTGGCGTCCTGGATTTTCGCGGCCTTTGTAATCAATGGTGTCCTGACCATTCTGATGTCTGTTATCTTTCGTCAGCCGCTGGCCTTTTTCTGGACAATTCCTGGTACTGTGCTTGTCGGGGCTGCGTTGCCATCCCTCGGTTTCGCGGAGGTCATCGGTGCCTATATTTTAACAGGTATTTTGTTGCTTGTGCTGGGGTTGGCCGGCTGGGTCAGATTGATCATGGACCGGCTGCCGATGCCTATTGTAATGGGCATGGTAGCTGGTGTCTTTGTGCAGTTTGGCCTCGATTGGATCCACGCTTTCAAGAACGAAGTCATGCTGGTCACAGCGATGACCGCGACCTTTTTCTTTTTGTCAGCCGTGCCCCGCTTGGAGCGCTGGCTTCCACCCATGGTGGCGGTTCTGGTGGTCGGCGTCGTAATGTTGCTTTTGGGCGGCGATGTTGGTGTGGCCAATACATCTGCTGGCCCGATGCTAGCAGCACCGAATCTATATATGCCTGTCTTTTCGGTTGCCGCAGCACTGGAACTTGTGGTCCCGCTGGCGATTACGGTCATCGCCGCGCAGAATGCGCAGGGTGTTGTGATCCTGCGTGCCGCTGGTCACAATCCGCCAGTCAATGCTATCACCATGGCATGCGGTGCGGCATCGCTTGTCACTGCTCCCTTGGGCAGTGTATCCAGCTGTCTGACCGGCCCGTCGAACGCGCTTCTTACATCCAGCGGCGCGCCGGACCGTCATTGGCAGGCGGCAGTAATTCTAGGTTGTTTTGCTATTCTGTTTGGCATTTTCTCGCCACTCGTGACCTCGCTGCTCTCGTCAACGCCGACCGCCTTTCTCAGCACTCTTGCTGGATTGGCCCTTTTGCGTACATTGCTGGGGGCGTTTCAGACAAGCTTTGGCCCAGGATTTCCGCTTGGCGGGTTGATCGCGTTTTTGGTCACGTTCGCCGGACTGCCGATCTTCAATATCGGTGCNCCTTTCTGGGGCCTGGTCTTCGGGATGGTTGCAAGTTTTCTGATTGAGCGTGATTCCTTCAAAAAAGCCTGATCCTAATCAGCTTGCCGCGTCACCATCGTTTTTGAGGAGCCNATGCCAGCACATTTTCTTGCCTTNCTTGGGGGCAGCGCGCTGATCAATCTTGTCACCACGGCGCTGTCTGTGGCAGTTGGCTGGCATATTTACGAGCATTCGGGCAATCCGATGGATCTTGCCATTGTCGGNTTGATGCAGATTATCCCGACCTTTCTGTTCTTCTTTGCCAGCGGCTGGATTGTTGACAGTTTTTCGCGCAAGAATCTGCTGATCCTCTGTGCCATTGCCGAGGCGCTTGTGATGGCTGCCCTGGCCCTTGTGATGCTGGATGGGGAATTGAACCTTGTCTTTGTGTTCGGGCTGCTGTTCTGCCATGGCAGCATCCGCGCCATCTATTTCCCGGCAACGCAGGCGATTGTCCCGAATCTGGTTCCCGAGGCACAATTGCCGCGGGCCATTGCGCTTGGTTCGACTGTCGGCAATGTCGCCATGACTGGCGGACCGGTTATGGCTGGCGTTCTGATCTCGCTTCTAGACCGGCATGTCTATGGTGTGTTGTTTGGANTGCTGGTGGCAGCGGTCGTCACCTATTTTCTGCTACCGCGGNTGGCACGGATGCAGATGGCGCCGCGTGACTGGTCGACTATTATTGGCGGGATCACCTATGTGCGGACCAATTCAATTGTGCTGGGCGCAATTGGCATTGATCTGTTCATTGTCATGGTTGGCAGCGTTGTCACATTATTGCCGGTCTATGCGCAGGACATTCTCGAGATCAGTCCNGATGCGCTTGGCTTTTTGCGCGCCATGCCGGCATTTGGNGCGGTGGTGGCCGGTGTGGTCCTGTCCAGCTTGCCACCCATGCGGCATTGCGGTCAGAGGCTGTTCNTTGCATTNGCGGTTTTCAGCGGGGCGATTGTGCTGTTCGCACTGTCGACAAATTTCTGGCTCAGCATGGTTGCCNTGTTTGTCTATGGCGCAGCCGACATGATCAGCGTCAATATNCGCATGACCCTTGTCCAGACGGCGACACCCGATCATCTTCGCGGGCGGGTCAGTGCGGTCAACAGCATCTTTATCGCGTCTTCGAATGAAATGGGTGATGTTCGTGCNGGNGGTGCGGCNGCCTTTTTCGGNCCGGTNGCGACGGCCTGTGCCGGGGGTTTCATGGCCCTCGGCGTGGTCTNTATCGGGTTTCTGGCCTTCCCGCGGCTGCGGCGTCTCGACANGCTTGCTGATGCNGCGCCGTCTGCGGCCAGTGAGGCCAANGAAGGCCNGATATAAAAGCTTCTGACCNGCAAGGGCGNNTGCCGCGTCAGCTGNNAACAGCGAATTGCATTGCNTTACCCACTGATTATCCCCTAAGATTCTNGATGTGACNGGGGANTTGGTNTGNGGCAGGCCTNGTTCTGTCCAGCCATNACATGNTTCGAGGGGACANCCCCCGGCGGCCTCATTCTTTGCGGACCCACCATCTGGCTGCACAGGAACATAAAGGTCATGCAGGTTACTTTTCATGGTGTACGCGGATCTGTTCCGGTATCCGGGCCGGCGTTTCAACATTTNGGCGGCCACACGACCTGCCTCAATCTGAAATCGAAGGACATGCAGGTCATAATTGATGCCGGCAGCGGGTTCCAGAATGTGCANATTGCCGAAGACCGGCCTGTTCTTCTCATNTTCAGCCATTTCCACCATGACCATATTCAGGGGCTTGCCTTCAATGGCGATCTGTTGCGCCAGGACCGTGATATTTTCGTCAGCTCGGCGCTGTATCCTGCAGACAAGGTCAAGGCATCCCTTCAGACNTATTTTGACGGGGTCTATTTTCCGATTGATCTGATCAACCATAAACACCAGATGCGTTTTGTTGATTTTGACGAGTTGGGCGGACTGTTCAGCGGNCTGATGGAACCACATTCTATGCCGTTGGCCCATCCGGGNGGCAGCGCTGCCTACAGTATTGCCATGGGTGACGCGCGNGTGTGCACGCTGTTTGACAATGAATATGACGATGCGCAGGCGCCTGCNNTGGCGGATTTTGTGGCNGGNTGTGATCTGGCAATATGGGATGGCATGTTTTTGAATGACGAGCTNNAGGTGCGTCGGGGATGGGGGCACTCGTCGGTCGAACAGGCGGCTGATTTCTTCAGCCAGTCAACAGCCNGAACGCTGGCAATCACCCATCATGGACCGATGCGCACAGATGAACAGCTTTCAACGATTTCGGCCGGGATTGGCGATGAACGCATATCC
>NYYG01000042.1 GCA_002686685.1 SAR116 cluster bacterium
GTCGCCTGCAACTACAATTCCCCAGCGATAATCGGGGCTTTTTTAGGCAAGCAAAACTTCAGAACTTTTAATGTTGCTAAGATGAGGGACATATTTAAGGTGGTTATAGGCTAATNNNAGCAAGGTGACGGTGGATACNATCCTGNATATGCTTGGNCTGCCGCAACAGGATCCGGCGCAGATCAGGTCAAAGGTGGTGCTGTCNATCTCNACNGACAAANNCGCCAANGGCCGCAATGCGGAAATGAATGCGGCNTTTGCCGAAATTTCCGACTTTCTGCGCGATGCCGTGGCCGCGCGCCGGCGCGCACCGGCGGATGATCTGATTACCAAGCTGGCCGAGGCCGAGATTGACGGTGATGCGCTGAGTGAACGCGAAATCGTGCTGACAACCGCCATGTTCGTCGTGGCCGGCGTTGAATCCCTGTCCAGCTTCATGAGTGTCTTTGCCCTGAATCTGGCGCAGATGCCTGATGTGCAGGANGCGCTNCGTCAGGATCCCGCNNTGCTGAAGCCGGCGATTGAGGAATCGCTGCGCTACAACACATCGGCGCAGCGTTTCAAGCGCGTCCTGACGCGGGATGTAGAGCTGCATGGNCAGCGCATGCGCAAAGGNGATTATGTGGTGCTGGCCTACGGNTCTGCCAACAGGGATGAACGCCAGTTCCCGGATGCCGACATTTATGACCTTCATCGCAATCCGACCGGGCATCTGGGCTTCGGGACAGGCAAGCATTTCTGCATTGGCAACGATTTTGCGCGCATGGTGATGGAACGCGCCATGCATGTCTTTCTGGCGCAGATGCCGCCCTTTACCCTGGCAAGTGACGCGNTTTCCTGGGTGCCATCTTCGAATTTCCGCAGCCCTGTGGCATTGCATCTTGCCCGATGACGGCGCTGGTAAGCCCCGACGGGCTTCGTCTTTTGATGACAGCTGTGGTGTAATGGCGGCATGAATGTTGTTGCTTTGAAGTCCCCGCCGTTCCGAAGCTATATCTTCAGCCTCCACATCGCCCTTAACGGCTTTTGGGCGCAGCGGGTTATTATCGGATGGCTGGCATGGGTGCTGACGGATTCGCCCAGCTTTGTCGGTCTTGTGGCCTTTCTGAACTTTGTACCGACATTGTTTGTCAGCCCGCTGTTCGGCGTGGTTGCCGACCGGATCGATGTGCGCATCGGCAGCATCATCAGCTATGGCTGCGCGGGGATCGNAACAGCGCTGTTTGCCTGGATCTGTCTTGCNGGTGCGCAGACGCCGCTGCTGCTTGCCGGATTTTCCTTTNTGACCGGGCTTATTTCCGCAGCCAATCATCCCATGCGTATGTCGTTGACCCCGCGTCTTGCGCCGCCAGATCACCTGTCGTCAGTCGTTGCGCTGACAGCACTGAATTTCAACCTGTCGCGGCTCATCGGCCCGGCGGTTGGCGGGGCGCTGATCAATATCCTCGGGGCCGCACATTCACTGATGCTGACCGCCCTGTGTTACGGCGTGCCGGTCGCGGCCCTGTGGTTCATGCGGCCGCGTGATCGCGCGCGCGATACAGCGCCGCCCCCGGACAGCTATTTTGGTGCCTTGCTGGCCGGCTGGGCCTATGCGCTGCGNTTGCCGCTTGTCAGGACTGCGCTGATATTTTCCGGGATCGGGGCGCTGGCGGGGCGCAGTGTGCTGGAAACCCTGCCTTTGCTGGCCAACGGCCTNTTTGAACGCGGGCCGGCCGGGCTTGGCTTNATGACGGCGGCGGCTGGTGCCGGCGCGGCTGGTGCCGCTATTTTCAAGGCGATGTCCGCAGCGCAGACGCCGGGTGTCTTTCAGACGCAAACCGTGGTGACATTGTTGCTGGTGCCACTGCTTGTGGCCGGGCTGGGCCTTGTCGATAATTTTCACNTTGCAACCGGTATTGTGGTGCTGCTTGGCGGCGGTGTGACCTTGCTTGGCGTCTCTCTGCAGGCACTGGTCCAGATGGCAATCGACGACCATCACCGTGGTCGTGTGATGGGGCTGTGGACGACGGTATCGATTGGAAGTGGCGCTTTCGGCGCGGTGATTATGGGCGTGCTTGCCGATCAGGCAGGCGTCGCGCTGGCACAGGCGATGATCGGCCTGATGCTGGCCGGGCTGGCCATTTTCATGGTGATGCGGTTTCGGTCTCTCGGCTGACAGATCCGCGGTCAGTCTTCCAGAACCGGCGGCCGCAAGGCGTCATTCATTTTCAGCATTTCGGTGAACTGGCGCAGCTTTTCCTGTCTGAAGGCATCAATATCGCGCCCGTCATGATCATACATGCCTTTGCCAACAGCCATGCCGGTCTCACCAGCATCCATTTTGGCCTTGATGATATCCGGCGCCGCAAACCGGTCATTCTTCATGGCATCCTGCATATAGCCGCTGGCGTAATACAGAATGTCCAGCCCGCCCCAATCGATGAATTCCAGCAGGCCCAGCACCGCAAAGCGCAGCCCGAAGCCATAGCGCACCGCCTTGTCGACATCCTCGGCGCTGGCAACACCTTCCTCGACAAGGCGCGCCGCCTCATTCATCGCCAGCGCCTGGATACGCGGCACGATATAGCCGGGGCTGGCAGCGCAGATCACCGGCACCTTGCCGGCACCTTCCAGAAGGGCGACCAGCCGGTCGGTGACGGTCTGGTCCGTCCCGGCATGCGGCGACACCTCGACCAGCGGCACAAGAAAGGCCGGGTTCAGAAAATGGGCATTCAGCACACGCTGGGGAAAGCGGGACCAGCTGGCGACAAGGTCGGCCAGGAAGCTGGAGGTGGTCGATGCGATAATGGCTGTTTCCGGCAGATGCGCGTCAAGCATGGCAAAGGCCGCGGTCTTGGCCGCCTCGGTTTCGGGCACACCTTCAAACAGGAACTGCGTGTCGGCGAGTGCCGCCTCAGCCGCATCATGCGGGCAATAGCTGATCCGGTTGCGCAGGATGTCGCTGGCACCGTCGGGCACCATCCCCAGATTCTGCAGCATGGCCAAAAGCTGATGCAGCTCGGCATCAAGCGCGGCTTCATAGGCAGGCACATCGTCACGTGCGCGTGAATCGACAAGTGTGACCTTGTGACCGGCATAGGCAAAGCAGATCGCCATGCCGCGTCCCATGCGGCCAGCCCCATAGGCAGTGACAGATGGGCGGTTCATGCGGCGGCACCTGTTTCAAGGCGGGTTTTCAGCGCCGCCATGTCGAGGCCGGCAAGGCCGGTCGAAGACCAGCTGCGCCCCGTTTTGCGGAAATCTGTGCCGGCGGCCACCCCGCCAAGCGACAGCAGGCCCGCGGATACCGGCATTTCAAGCCCCATCCATTCACCGAGAGTCACAAGCAGGCAGAGGCCATAGGCNATATCCTCGCTCATATAGCGGTGGTCCTTCAGATCCAGCTTTTCGTGCCAGTCACCGGAATCGACCAGCTTGTCATGCGCCAGATTGCCATACATCCAGTCCGAGGTGTTGTAATGGTCGCTGAGCGGGAAATGGGGCGCGGCATAGCCAAGCGCCGTGCGCAGCGCCATGCGTTCACCATCCAGCGCATCATGCACCGCGCGGATACTGGNCTGCGTGCCTTCATTATGGATGTCCCATTTGTCGAAATGCGCAATCGGGCCGGCATTCATGATGATCAGGGGCGGATGGATGATCGGTCCGGCATTCATCAATGCCGCCGAAAGCGCGTCTTCAACCGGTTCGATGGCCCCGGGAAAGGCCGCGCTGATAACAGCCAGCGCCCGGTCGGTNTGGCGGGCAGGGTAGACCCCNGACGGCAGGCGCGATGCGCGTGTTGTGATGGCNACNGTCTGCAACCCGTNNTCGTCAGGACGCCGCCGTGTCAGCCAGGGAAGCGTGCCGGTCTCGGCAAAGGCCACATCCGCCCTGCAACCATGCTGCCTGCAGAGATCGGCCATGATATAGCTGCCAAAACTGCCGGGNGGCAGGAAAACNACCTGNCCGTCCTGCAGGTGCGGGGCCAGCTGTTCTGCCACATCCGCCTGNGCAAAGGCGGGGGCGGGAAACAGGATCAGATCAGCGCCGCGGACCGCATCACCAATATCGGCAACCACCCCGGCAAGCTGCAGGTCGTGCCGGCCATTATGGTCCAGAAGGCGCAGTGGCGCTTTTTCGGCAAGGCTGCCGAAACGGGCAAAATCGCGNCGCCAGAAACGGACCTCATGCCCGGCAAGGGTAAAATCGGCGGCCGCCGCATAGGACCCGTTGCCCCCGCCGAGAACTGCAATATTCATGTTCCTTGTCCCTTATAACCCCTGTCTGGCATCCGTCTGGCCCGTCCTGATTATCATGCCGGTATTGAGACAGGTTGCAAGGGCAGGCGTGGCTTTAAGGGATGGCCTTTGGAGGTTTTGCCCGGCGGTTTTGCCCGGCGGCTAGGCGCGTTCGAACCCGCGGGCCACCTCATAGTCGGTGACGATGCGGTCAAATTCCTCGATTTCCCATTCGGCAGCACGCGCATAATGCTGCACCACATCCGCGCCAAAGGCCGTGCGCAGCATCTTTGATTTCAGCAGGGCCGCCCGCGCATCGCGCAGTGTTGTTGGCAGCATCGCGGTACGGCCCTTATAGACATCGCCCTTGGCAGCGTCCGGCAATGTCATCGCCGCCTCGATGCCGGACAGGCCGGCGGCCAGCTGCGCTGCCATCGCCAGATAGGGGTTCATATCCGACCCGCCGATCCGGCATTCCACCCGAACCCCGGCCGTACCATCACCGCAGATACGATAGCCGGCGGTGCGGTTATCTACCGACCAGATGATCCGCGTCGGTGCAAAGGTGCCTCTGGCAAAGCGCTTGTAGCTGTTGATGTAGGGGGCAAGGAAATAGGTNATTTCGGCGGAATGTGACAGCAGCCCGGCAAGATATTGTTTCATCAGCGGNGACATGCCCAGCGGGTCGGTATCATCAAAGAAGGCCGGCTTGCCATCCTTCCACAGTGACTGGTGGATATGCGCGGCGGATCCCACCTTGTCATGGTGCCATTTCGGAAGGAACGAGATGGCATGCCCCTGCTGCCAGCCGATTTCCTTTGCCGCATGTTTGGCAATGCTGTGGTGTTCTGCGGCCAGCATGGCATCGGCATATCGGATATTCAGCTCCTGCTGGCCTGTCTCGGCCTCGCCCTTGGTGTTTTCCACGGGGATGCCGGCTGCGCGCAGATGGTTGCGCAGCGGGCGCATCAGATGCTCTTCCTTTGTTGTCTGCAGGATGTGGTAGTCCTCATTGTAACCGCTGATCGGGTCCAGATTGCGGAAGCCGGATTTGCGGATCTCGTCAAAGCTCTTCTCGAAGATGAAGAATTCCAGCTCGGTGGCCATCATCGCTGTCAGGCCCAGCGCGTTGGCGCGCGCCACCTGCCGCTTCAGTATGGTGCGCGGTGCATGCGGCACCTCTTCATGCGTGTGGTGGTCCAGCACATCACACAGGACAAGTGCCGTGCCATCCAGCCAGGGAAGGCGGCGCAGCGTCGACAGGTCGGGCTTCATGATATAGTCGCCATAGCCTGATTCCCACGAGGTGGCGGCATAGCCTTCGGGCGTTGCCATTTCCAGGTCGGTGGCAAGAAGATAATCACAGCAATGGGTTTCTTCCCAGGCGCTCTCGACAAAATGTTCGGCATGAAAGCGTTTGCCGGCCAGCCGTCCCTGCATGTCGATGATGCAGGCAAGAACCGTATCGATCTCGCCGGCTGCGGTTGCGGTCTTCAATGCGTCGAAGGAAAGCTGGCCTGTCATGTCCTGTATCCCCTTGTGAAAATGCAACGGAACGCCCCGGCGGGGCGGGCGTTGCAGGGCGCAGCGTCTGCGGCCATGCCCATTCGCATGCCCACTCCCATGCCCATGACGCCCCCTGCATGATCAGGTTACCTGTATTTTGGCAGCTTTTGGAACTGAAACCGTATCCGCAGTGTCTAGAGCATGATGCGCAGGCCGTCCGTGCCGATATGGATGGTACCGCTGAAATGCGGCGCGACGGCGGCCTGCCAGTCCTCTGCGCTGTAATCGGGGTCATCGGCCGGGATCAGATGGTTGAGGGCCAGTGCGGCGGCACCCGCCTGTTCGGCAATTTCCGCCGCCTTGTCTGCCAGCGTGTGCGAGCTGACAAGATGGTTCATCAACCGGCCATCGGTTGACCCGACGCGGGCAACCAGCGCCTCGAGCGCGGGTTTCAGCATCGCCTCATGGATCAGCAGNTCGGCCCCGCGTGCAAAATCCACAAGCGGTGGCAGATAGGCGGTGTCACCGGAAAAGACGACATGCCGGCTGGCGGTGCGGAAGGACAGGGCGAAACAGTCAACCAGCGGCGGGTGAATGGTGCGCATCGCACTGACGCTGAGGCCATCAACATCATAGAAGGTGCCTTCCGCGATTTCATGGATGGTGATCAGCCCGGCAAATGGCGGGCGGCCTTCATCCACCTCGCGCAGTTCAATATCGGCTGCCATCGACTGGCAGAATGCGTCCCAGTAATCCTGCAGGCCGGGTGGCCCCCAGATGGTCAGCGGTGTTTTCAGCCCGGCTGTCCAGGCGGTATGCACCAAGGGCCCCAGTTCCAGATAATGGTCGGAATGCAGATGGGTGATCATGATGGTCTTCAGATGGCGCAGATCAACCTGCTGGTCGATCAGCCCGCGGGTCACGCCAAGACCGCAATCCACGACAATCTGCTGGCCGCCGATCTCGATCAGGGATGATGTCGGCATCGCCGATCCGGGGCGAACGGCCGGCCCGCCCTTGGTGCCCAGAAGGGCGACAAATTCCGGGCTGTCTGCATCCGGGCTGTTTGCATTCTGGCTGTCTGAAGGGGATATGCTGTTCATGATTCTGATGCCTTGGCAAAGCCCTTGTCGAGCGCGGACAGGATGGTGTCGACTTCACTCTCGCTGATGATCAGGGCAGGTGACAGGATGACATTCGGGCCGGACACCCGCACCATCGCCCCGTTCTGATAGGCCGTTTCCTGCAGCACCAGCGGCACCGCCTTGTCCACGGGCGCCTTGGTCTTGCGGTCGGACACAAGTTCCATCGCGGTCATCAGGCCATGCCCGCCCCGCACATCGCCGATCAGGTCGTATTTTTCCTGCAGGCGCAGGCATCCGTCATAGATCTGCTGTCCGCGGGCGGCAGCATTCTGCGGCACATTCAGGCGCTGTGTTTCTGCAAGACAGGCCAGGGCGGCGGCGGCGCCGACGGGATGGCCGGAATAGGTGTAGCCATGGCCGATGGCGGCGCGGCCGGTATCATCATGTTCAAACACATCGGCAACCTTTGGCGCAATCATCACCGCGCCAAAGGGGAAATAGCCATTTGTGATCGCCTTGGCGGTGCAGGCAAAGTCCGGCTGCACACCCCAATGGCGTGATCCGGTCCATGACCCGGTNCGCCCAAAGCCGGTAATCACCTCATCGGCAATCAGCAGGATGCCGTGCCTGTCACAGATGTCGCGNACCATCGGCATNAAGCTTTCATGCGGCGGGATCACACCGCCTGCGCCCAGCACCGGTTCCATGATGAAGGCGGCAATGGTGTCGGCACCCTGAAAGGCAATCTCGTCGGCAAGGGCGGCAGCACAGAGCTGGGCCAGCCGCGCCGGATCGCGTTCATCAAACGGGTTGCGATAGGTATAGGGGGCCGGGATATGATAGCAGCCGGGCAGCAGCGGTTCATATTGCGCCCGGAAATTGGCATTGCCGTTCACGCTGGCCCCGCCNATATGCGTGCCATGATAGCCCTTTTTCAGACTGATGAATTTGACCCGTCCGGCATCGCCGCGAATCTTGTGATATTGGCGGGCAAGGCGCAAAGCTGTTTCCACACTGTCCCCGCCGCCTGATGTGTAGAAAGCGCGCTGCAGCCCGTCAGGCGCAAAGAACTGGGCCAGCTCGTGCGACAGTTCCACCGCAACATCATTNGTGGTGCCGCGAAAGATGGAATAATAGGGCAGGCGGTCCAGCTGGTCGGTAATCGCCTGTTTGACCGGGTCGCATGAAAACCCCAGATTGACATTCCACAGACCGCCAACCGCATCAACCACCCGGTGCCCGTCAACATCGGTGATATAGACGCCTTCGCCCCTTGTGACGATGGTCGGCGGGTTGGCAAGGCTGTCTGCCGGATGCGCCATCGGATGCCACAGGTGGCGGGCGTTTTCTTCCTTGATGAAATTGTCGTCGTGCTGGCGAATATCTAGCATGCTATGTCCTCGTTTGCTGATGCCCTGCCGCAGGCACCGGTGAAAGAGTCTCGGCTGAAACAGTATGGGTTGAAACAGGATTGGTTGAAACGGGATCGGGTGAATGATGCGCGGGAAAATCTGCAGGCAGGACGCCGCCATAATGCTGCGTTGCCTGCCGTGCCACCGCGCATAACAGCGCGCCACTCGTCTGCGCGATGGCATCTGTCATCCGCGCTGCAGGTGCCTGAATGGCGATGGTGCCGGCCGGCATGGCACCGGCATCAAAGAACGGGGTTGCCACCGAAATAACATCGGAATCCACACCGCCTTCGGAAAGGCTGAAGCCCTGTTGCCGGAAGTGCCGCAGCCTGTCGCGCAGAACAGCCGGGTCCGTCACCGTACCGCTGGTGAAGGCATTAAGCGGTTCCGACAGCTGTGATGTGACAAAATCTTCGCTCGCAAATGCCAGAAAGGCCTGGCCCGAGGCGGTGGCGTGATAGGGCAGATGCATGCCCGGGCTGATCCGCACCTGCAGGCTTTTCGGACTGTCATTCACCATATAGGTGAACAGCCGNCCCTGCGAGGTGAGGGCGGCATGACANGTCTCGCCCGTCTGGTCGGTGATGTCTGACAGCAGGCGGCGCATCCAGCTGCGCACCGGTATGGATGAATCGCGCACCTGTGCCAGCCGGATGACCTCGGACCCCAGACGGTAGCGGCGCGTCTCGGCGTCCTGCTCCAGCACCCCGGCGCGTACAAGCCCGGAAAGATAGCGGAACACACCCGCCTTGTTCATGCCCGACGCGCGCGCCAGGTCGGTCAGTTTATGTGAAGGATGATCGCTTGTGAAACAGGCCAGTAATGACAGCGCCTTGTCGATCGTAGTCACATGATCCTCTTTCGCATCCTGCGGCGGGCGACGGCCGGGCCGCGGGTGTAAATGCCGCCAATGCGGCTGATGAATTTATTTGACAGCATATCTCATCACGTTAACAATAATAAAACAACTGTTCATATAATGAAACAAAATTTTCCTGTCAGTGTGTTTTGGCCAATGTGTTTTGGTCAGTGNCCCTTGGCATAGCCCATCATCCGAATGTTGATCTGAGATATGACCCGTCCGCCCAGATCTGACCCGCCATCCACAGCCGCATCACCGGCCTCTGACCCGGCCCATCATGACGGCGATGTTGCGCTGTTCTTGCTGACCGCTGATCCGCATGACAGCATCCGGACGGAAACGCCGATTGAACGCCGGTTCATGGCGGCAGATCTGTTTCTGTTCCGGCGCACCCGCGGGGATTTCACCTTTTCGCTNTTGATGGTCGGGATGGTNGCAGTCCTGCTGGTNTTTTTCAGTTCGCAGACCGGCTGGCAGGCGCGCAAGCTGCCGACGGATATGCTGTCCTATCTGGCAACGCAGCTGGGCATCATCGACCCGGAAGGCCGGGTAATGCGGCTTGGCAAAATCCTGAAACAGGGTTGGGTGGCGCCGTTCCTGTGTCTGTTGATCCTTGTGCCGGCGGTGCTGCTGAACCTGAACGGGTCCTGGCGCAGCCTGCGCCGCAGATTGCGGCAGCAGGTGCCGTTGCGGTGGCGATATGAAATTGGCCAGTGGCTGCGTGCCTGCGAATTCATTGCCTATTTCATCCTCTATACGCTGAGCGTGCCGATCCTTGGCTATCTGGTATCGACGGTGCTGATGGGCGGGTTCCTGACGGCGCGTCTGGGGTATCGCGGCTGGCGCTGGGCGGCGATTGCGCTGGCCAGCAGCCTTGCCATTGTTGTGTTGTTCCGCTCGGTCCTGCAGATCAGGACGCCGGTCAATATCTGGCTTTATAACCAGATGCCGGATGGCGTGGCACTGTTCCTGAAGACCTGGTTCTAAAGGGGGCGGCGCAGTGGACGCATTATGGCTGGGGCTTTCCAATCTGCTGCAACCTGCCGTGATGCTGGCGCTGGGGATCGGTGCCATTGGCGGGTTGATGATCGGCGCGATCCCGGGGATTGGCCCGGCCATTGCCATTGCCATTCTGCTGCCTGCAACCGTGTTTCTGGATGACCTTGTGTCGCTGGTCCTGTTGCTGGGCGTCTACGGGTCGAGCATGTATGGCGGCGCCATACCGGCCATTCTGATCAATACGCCCGGCACACCGGTCAATGCGCTGACCACCTATGACGGCTATGCCATGACGCAGCGCGGCGAGGCCGGGCGCGGGCTGTCACTGGCCTATTCAGCATCCTTCTTTGGCGGCAGCTTTTCCATTCTGGTGGCGTTGTCGGCGCTGATCCTGTTCGGCCCTTATCTGCGCGATCTGGGGGCGTTGTTCGGGCAGCGCGATATCTTCATGGCGGCTTTGCTGGGTGCGGTGCTGCTGATCCTGGCGCACCGGCAGACAATGGTGATTGCCGCGCTGCTGTTCGGGATCGGTTTCATGATCTCGCTGATCGGGCGGCAGTCGCTGAAACGCATTGACCGCTATACCTTCGATTTTGAATATCTGTATGCCGGCTTCAACCTGATCGTGGTGATCGTCGGTATCTTTGCCATCTCGCAGGCGCTGTATCTGCTGACCGGCAAGGATGCAGACCCGCCCGAGGCACGCATGAAAGGCGGGCTGTTTCGCGGGCTGGGCGAATTGCGCAAATACAAGATCGTGGCCACCATTTCGGCTGCCTATGGCACGGTGATGGGCATTATCCCCGGCGTTGGCGAATTTGTGGCGCAGTTCTTTTCCTATTCCACAGCACGGTTTCTTTCAAAGACACCGACGCAGTTCGGGCATGGCGCGCCAGAAGGGCTGATCGCCTCGGAAACGGCGAATAATGCCGTGCCGGCAGCGGCGATGATTCCGCTTCTGGCCCTTGGCGTGCCCGGCGAGGCGCTGACCGCGATGATGATGGTGGTGTTTTTTGACGCCGGCATCAAACCGGGGCCGGATATTTTTGAAAACAGCAGCGATTTCCTGTTCAGCCTGTTTATTGCTTTGCTGATCGTGAACATCCTTGTGGTGATAACGCTGATGTTCTGTACGAAATACATTGCCAAGATGGTCTATATCCCCAATCGTTTTCTGGGGGGGTTGATCCTGATGCTGTCTTTTGTCGGTGTCTTTTCCATTCGCAACAGTTTTGCCGACTGCATCTTTGCCAGCCTGTTCGGGTTTTTCGGCTTTGTGCTGCGGCGCCTCGACTGGCCGCTGGTACCGCTGGTACTGGGGCTGGTGCTTGGATCCATTATGGTTGAGCGCCTGACGGCAGGTGCCAGCCAAATCACGTCAGCAGCGGATCTGGTCAACCGACCCGTTTCGGGATTGCTGGCAGGCGTTATTCTGGTGATCATTCTTGCAACGATAACCGCCGGAATTTTCAGGCGTTACAGACGCCTATAAAAGACAGGCCCCGTCGGGTCTGAAATCAAGGAGGATGTTATGAAGAAACTAGTGATGATGGCCATGGCGGCAGTGATGAGCCTTGGTCTTGCCGGTATGGCAAAGGCAGATTATCCCGAAGGACCGGTACAGTTCATCGTGCCATGGCCGCCCGGCGATTTTGAAGACATTCTGACCCGCATGATTGCCAAGAACATGCAGGAAAAGACAGGTGTTGCTGCCAGCGTTGTCAACCGCCCCGGCGGCGGTGACGGGCCGTTCCCCGGTGCGCTGGAAGTGCTGAATGCGCCAAATGACGGCTCGGTTGTCGGTTCCTTTGTTATCGGCGTTCCGATTGTCGGCCCGAAAATCGGTGTCGGCATCGAGGAAGACAGCTTTGTGCCGGTCGGCATTTTCCTGACCTATCCCTTCGTGCTGGCAGCGGGCGCTGACGCCCCCTACAGCGACATGGCCGGTCTTGCCGCCCATGCCAAGAATAATGATGTTGTACTGGGGCATTTCGGTGCCGGCCTGACCCCGACTCAGGCCAGCTTTGCCGCGGCCAAGAAGATGGGNTTNGAATTTGCNGATGACAGCGCCTTCGACATGCTGGACTGCAACACCCTGTCTTCGGGTGACGCGGATGTGATCAACACCACCCTGGCGCTGATCGAGCCATGCCTTGGCGAGATCAAGGTGCTGGCCAATATCGGTTCAGAGCCGATTGGCAAGCTGGACGGCGTAAAAACGCTGTCAGCGCAGTCGGGCATCAATGATGTCGAGCTGTGGAACGGCCTGTTTGTGACCAAGGGCACCCCGCAAGAGGTGATCGACNCGCTGGCGGCAGTGGGCAAGGCCACAATGGCCAGTGACGAGGCACAGCAGCTGATGGTCGAGACAGGCGCGCGCGTCTATTGGCAGGATACGGCTGAATCGCAGGCGCGTATTGCGGCTGACCGTGCAAAGTCAGCAGAAATTGCCGCCATCATCGGCAACTGACAAAACGGACGGGGCAGGCCGTGATGATGCGGTCTGCCCTGTCCTGATTATTGGTTCAATATGTTTCTGGATCAGCCCATGCCGCGCTTCAGCCTCGGAATTCTGCAGGTCAATCATGACCGNAGCCTGGAAATTGGTGACAGGTTCCCCGATGATTCGCACCGGTTTCGTGACCTGCTGGACAGGCTGGAGATGCGGTTTGACTACCGGGTCTATATGACCATCGGGGGCGAATTGCCTGAATCCCCGCACGCCCATGACGGGTTTCTGATCACCGGTTCGCCCTTGAGCGTGCTGGATGACAGCCTGTTCTGGCGCGACGATCTGTTTGCGTTCATTCGTGCCTGTGATGCCGAAAAAGTGCCGTTGATCGGTGCCTGTTTCGGGCATCAGGCGGTGGCGGTTGCGCTGGGTGGCAAGGTGGCGAAACGCACCGGCGGCTATAATGTCGGGGTTGAGGCCACACGCTTCCACGCCACCAAACCCTTNATGCATGCCGACCAGCCGGATCTGTCTTTCTATATGTTCCATGAGGATGAGGTGGTCGCCCTTCCTGATGATATCGAGGTGATTGGCCGGTCCGAAGGCTGTGCCATCGCCAGCTTTGCCAAGGGTGANCATATCCTTGCCATACAGGCGCATCCCGAATTCCATGACAGCTTCATGCGCGCGGTTCTGGAATTTTCAAAATCCGCGATGAGCGATGATTGCTATGCGACGGCGCTGGCCAGCCTTGCCCGACCGACCGACGGGGCGCTGTTCGCCGAATGGATGGCCGCCTTCCTGACGGCNGGCCGGGCAGAGGCAGGAGGCGTGTNATGTCCGATCATCTGTATGAAAACCACCGCGATGACGGCTTTTTGAACATTGCCGACCATGACAGCTATACCGACGGCGTGCCGCATGCCAGCTTTGCGCGGCTGCGGGCCGAGGACCCGGTGCATTGGACAACACCTACCGACGGCATGCGCAGTTTCTGGTCGGTGACCCGGCAGGCCGATATTCTGGAGGCCAATGGCAAGCCNGAGATTTTTTCATCGGCGCAAGGCATTCGCATCGAAGACCAGTCGCATGAGGAATATCTGGCGCGGCGCACCTTTCAGGAAACCGATCCGCCGGAACATCGTGTGACCCGCAAACTGGTCAACCCGGCCTTTTCACGCCCGGCCATCGCCCAGTATGAAGAGATGATCCGCGCCCTGGCAGGCGATATTGTCGATGCTGCCTTTGCCAAGGGCAGTTTTGACGCTGTTGATATGATTGCAAAGCAGCTGCCGATGATGATGCTGGGCCGCATTCTGGGGCTGCCGGACAGCGATCTCGACTGGCTGGTTGAAAAAGGGGATGCGCTGATCGGCAATACCGACCCCGATTTTACCGACCATGTGGTCGACAAGATGGATAGNGATGCCTATCGCCTGATGCCGTTCCGGTCGCCGGCCGGCATTGATCTCTATGATTATGCGGAAACCGTCTTTTCCGGTGAAAAGGCTGTGGACCCGCGCGGGGTCCTGCACCGTGTCATTGATGCCGATGCCGGGCTGGCACTGCCCGATTTCAAGAATTTCTTCTGCCTGCTGGTGGCTGCCGGAAATGACACGACACGCTATTCCATCGCCATGGCGCTGTATCTGTTGACGCGTCACCCCGAGCTGCTGGAACAGCTGCAGTCGGGTACCGTNGATGACACGGCGGCTGACGAGATCATCCGGCTGGCATCGCCGACCATGCATTTCCGCCGCACCGCCACCGAGGATACCATGCTGGGCGGCCAGCCCATCGCCAAAGGGGACAAGGTGGTGCTGTGGTTCGTATCCGGCAACAGGGATGAGAGCGTCTTTGCCGACCCGCACCGGCCGCATCTTGACCGCAGCCCCAACCCGAATGTGGCCTTTGGCCAGGGCGGACCGCATTTCTGCCTTGGCATGTGGCTGGCACGGCTGGAGGTCAAGACGGTGTTGCAGGCGATGGCCGCCCGGCTGGCCAGTATTGAGGCGCTGGAGAAGCCGCGCTGGACACGGTCAAATTTCATCTGCGGGGTGAAATCCCTGCCGGTCAGGGTGCAGGTTCGATGAACGCGTCTGCCGCCAAAGGTGCCATCGGGCGCACACGGGTTCTGTTCAGCGACCTGCTGAACCTGCCGCGCGGCAAATATGTGCCGGTTGATGTGGCGGCCGGGGGAAAGATCGGCTTTGCCCGCGGGGCATTCGCCACGACCTTTGACCGCGATCTGCTGGCGGTGCCGGGCACGGGTGTGCATGAAGGGCTGCCCGATATGCAGCTGCATCTGGATGCGACGCGCCGTGACAGCTGGCAGGANGGCACCGAGATTGCGCTTGGCGATCTTTANGCTGATGGCGCGCCCTTTGCGCTATGCCCGCGTCATACGCTGAAACATGCGATTGCCGGATGGCAGGATATGGGGCTGACACCGATGGTCGGTCTGGAGCTGGAGGCCTTTGTCTTTCAGCGGGACGCGGACGGGGTGTTTCGNCCCTATGACACGCCGGGGGCCTTTGTCTATGGCACCGGCCCGCAAAATGACCCTGCCGGGCTGACCGATGCCATCTGGGCGCGCGCCGCGGCGGTCGGCCTGCCGCTGGAATCGGTGAATGGCGAATATGATAATGGCCAGTTCGAAATGACGTTGCGTTTTGACGATGCGCTGAAGGCCTGTGATGATGCGTTCCTGTTCCGGCTCATGGCCCGCGAGCTGGCGTTCGAGAAAGGCTATATCCTGACNTTTATGCCAAAGCCGATCCCCGAACGNGGCGGATCGGGGCTGCATGTGAATTTCAGCTTTGTCGATGCAAAGGGGCGCAATGTGATTGCCCCGGACGGCACCCTGTCCGATCTGGCCGGNCAGGCGGTGGCCGGGCTGGTGCATCACCATGAGGCGATGGCCGGNCTGCTGGCGCCGACGGTCAACAGCTATGACAGGCTGGGCCCGGCCAGCATGGCCGGATANTGGGCCAACTGGGCCGAGGATCACCGGCTTGTTACCACACGCACNTCGACCGAATCCGCCACATCGGCGCGGCTGGAACACCGCATGGCAGACAGTTCGGCAAACCCCTATCTGGCGGTGGCGACGGTGTTGCAGGCGGCGATGCTAGGGGTAAAGGCAGGGTTGCCCCTGCCCAAGGCNGAGGATCTGGACGGGCTGGAAAATATACGCGCCACACGCCATGCACCCGCATCCCTGACCCGCGCGCTGGACGCGCTNGAAAAGAACCGGCTGCTGANCGACGCCATCGGCAGCCTGCTGATAGAGGCGCATCTGGTGATGAAGCGCGACGAGGTAAAGCGGCTGGCGGGCCGCAGCAAGGAAGATATTCGGGATTACTACATCCCCTTTATCTGACGCCCCTGTTTCCACGGAAAGGCAAGATCATGACACAGGCAGAGATTGACCGGCTGAGAACAGCCAAGATTGCCCCGCAGCAATTGCTGATCGGGGGCGGCTGGCGTGCCAGNGAGTCAGAAGCGGCAATGGAGGTCATTTCGCCAATCGACGGCAAGGCCTTTACCAGCATCGCCAGCGGGTCGAAAGCCGATACCGAGGCAGCCATCGCCGCGGCGCGGCAGAGCTTTGAGCGCGGTGTCTGGCGCAATATGCCGCCAATGGCGCGCAAGGCGGTGCTGCTGAAATGGGCCGATCTGATTGCGGCCGATGCACTGGCGCTGACCGTTCTGGGGGTGCGGGANAATGGCACCGAGATCGGCATGGCGCAAAAGGCCGAGGCGGGGTCGGCGATNAACACCATCCGCTATTATGCCGAGGCCATCGACAAGATCTATGGCGAGGTNGCCCCCACACCGGACAGCCATCTGGGGCTGATCCTGCGTGAACCGGTGGGGGTGGTNGCGGCGATTGTGCCGTGGAATTTCCCGCTGATGATCGGGGCCTGGAAANTGGCACCGGCGCTGGCCATGGGCAATTCGGTTGTATTGAAACCGGCGGAAACCGCCTCGCTCAGCCTGCTGCGCATNGCCCAGCTTGCCCTTGAGGCCGGTCTTCCCGAGGGCGTGCTGAATGTGGTGACAGGCGCGGGTGATGTGGTTGGCGACACGCTGTCTGCATCGATGGATGTCGATGTGCTGGCTTTTACCGGGTCGGGTCCGGTTGGCGGGCTGATCATGCAGAATGCCGGGCGGTCAAACCGCAAGCGGTGCTATCTGGAACTTGGCGGCAAATCGCCCAATATCGTGTTTGCGGATGCGGCGCAGATGGAAGCGGCGGCCGATGCCACGATTGGCGGGATTTTCCGAAATGCAGGACAGGTCTGTGTTGCCGGATCGCGGCTGATTGTCGAAGAGTCGGNCAAGGCGGATTTCATCGGGTTGCTGAATGCGCGGCTTGCCGGGTTCCGCACCGGCGACCCGCTGCAGCTGGATACGCAGGCCGGTGCCATCAACAATGCCGGGCAACTTGCCCGCATCGCCCAGCATGTGGATGACGCCAGGGCGCAGGGTGCCGAGCTGGTCGCTGGCGGCGAGGTCCTGCATGCCGATAGCGGCGGCTATTATTACGCGCCAACCATTCTTGACCGGGTGGGGGCGGAAGACCGTATTTTCCAGAATGAGGTCTTTGGNCCCGTCCTGTCTGTCACCNGTTTCAGCGACGAGGCCGAGGCGGTGGCGTTGGCCAACGCCACCGAATACGGGCTGGCAGCGGCTGTCTTTACAAATGATCTGGGACGGGCGCATCGCATGGTGCGGGCCATCAAGGCCGGGGTTGTGCATGTGAATTGCTATGGCGGCCCGGATATCACCGTCCCGCTGACCGGCATGAAGCAGTCGGGCAATGGCAGTGACAAGTCGCTGCATGCGGTGGACAAATTCACCGACCTGAAAACAGCCTGGATGGCTTTGTGATGACCAAGGTGATTTTGCTGGTTGGCACTTATGACACCAAACAGGACGAGCTGGATTTTCTGGCCGGGGTGATCACGCAGGCGGGTGGCCGGGTGCTGAAAATGGATGTCAGCGTGCTTGGCGATACCGAGGTGGCGGTGGATCTGTCCAAACATGATGTGGCCGCTGCCGCCGGTATGGATATCCCGTCGATCATTGCCTATGAGGATGAAAATCCGGCCATGCAGGCGATGGCGCGCGGTGCCGCAAAACTGGCCAGCGAGGCGCATCTGGCCGGCCGGTTTGACGGGGTGCTNGCGCTGGGCGGGTCGATGGGCACCGACCTGGCGCTGGATCTGTGCGCCGCCNTGCCAATCGGGGTGCCGAAATATGTGATTTCAACGGTTGCCTTCAGCCCGATGATCCCGCCCGCCCGCTTGCCGGCTGATATCCAGATGATTTTGTGGGCTGGTGGTCTCTATGGCCTGTCNAGCGTCTGTAAATCGGCGCTGTCGCAGGCGGCAGGTGCGGTGCTGGGGGCCTGCCAGACAGCGATGCCGCCGGATCCGGACAAGCCGCTGATCGGGATGACCAGTCTTGGGCTGTCGGCCCTGACCTATATGGCGCGGCTGAANCCGGCACTGGAAGCGCGCGGTTTCGAGGTGGCGGTATTTCACGCCACCGGCATGGGCGGGCGCGCCTTTGAATCACTGGCCGCCCAGGGGGCCTTTGCCGCGGTGATGGATTTCTGCACCCAGGAGCTTGGTAACCATATCCATGGATCAACCATATCGGCAGGCGAGACGCGCCTGACGGGGGCTGGCGCTGCCGGCATACCGCAGATTGTGGCCCCGGGATGCTATGATCTTGTGGATGTGATCGGGTGGCAGGGGCTTGCGGACAAATGGGATGGCTATCCGACGCATGCGCATAACCGGTTGATCACCTCGGTCGTGCTGCGCGAGGCAGATTGCCTGATGGTGGCCGACGCGCATCTGGAACGGCTGGCGACAGCCAGCGGCCCGACCGCTTTGTTGGTGCCGGTTGGCGGGTTTGGCGAATGGGACCGGCCGGGGGCCGACCTGCATAACCCGCAGGGACTGGCCGCCTTTGTCGGACGGTTGCTGGACGAATGTCCGGCCAATGTGCAGCTGCACCGGCTGGATGCGCATATCAATGATGACGCTTTTGCCGATGCGGCGCTTGCTGTGCTTGACGGCTGGATAGAGGATGGCACGGTGCCGCGCCACGCCGCCACGGGGTAATGCAGGGCAGCGTGACGCGTTAAGGTTTGTCAGTCCTCGCGCTTGATGAAGGTGGCAGAATACATCGCCTTGCCTTCAAACAGCGTATCGATCTCGCGGCCGTCGCTTGAAAAAAAGGTCTGGCATTCGATCTTTGATTCAAGCTGATAGCCCTTGTTCCACATCTGCTGGCGATGCAGTTCAATGGCAGCATCTGTCAGGGACGGGATGATCAGGGTGATGCGGTCCCCAACCTGATCATGGCTCTGTGCTAGTGATTGTCTCATCGGGTCTCTCCGTTTTCCAAAGGTCAGTGTTTTGATTCCGGGTGGCCTATTCAGCGGCCGCCATGGCGAATTGTGCATCCTCGGTGCTGTCATCCAGCGCCGTGGTGGACGAGCTGCCGGCACTCACCGCCATCGACACGGCATCGAACCAGCCGGCCCCGACCTCGCGCTGGTGGCGATGGGCGGTATAGCCATTTGCCTCGGCCGCAAATTCAGCATTCTGCAATTCCGAATAGGCGCTCATGCCACGGTCACGATAGCCGCGTGACAGCTCATAGGTCGCATAGTTGAGTGAGTGGAAGCCGGCCAGCGTGATGAACTGGAACTTATAGCCCATCCGGCCGATTTCACGCTGGAAGCGGGCGATGTCATCGGCATCAAGATTGGCAGACCAGTTAAAGGACGGGCTGCAGTTATAGGCCAGCATCTGGTCCGGATATTCAGCCCGGATCGCCTTGGCAAAGGCCTCGGCCTGATCAAGGTTCGGGGTCGATGTTTCCATCCAAAGCAGATCGGCATAGGGGGCAAAGGCAAGCCCGCGCACCACGCATCTGTCAAAGGAATCCGCGTCACGCAGCTTGAAAAAGCCTTCCTCGGTGCGTTCGCCGGAAATGAACGGCTTGTCGCGGTCATCAATGTCGGATGTGATCAGCTTGGCGCTTTCAGCATCGGTGCGCGCCATGATGATGGTCGAAACGCCGGAAATATCGGCGGCAAGTCGTGCCGCGTTCAGATTGGCCACCGCCTGGCGTACCGGGATCAGCACNTTGCCGCCCATATGGCCGCATTTCTTTTCCGATGCCAGCTGGTCTTCAAAATGCACGCCGGCAACACCGGCCTCGATATAGTTACGGGTCAGTTCAAACGCGTTCAGCGCCCCGCCAAAGCCGGCCTCGGCATCAGCGACGATGGGTGCGAACCAGTCGGTATCGCCAGTGCCTTCCAGCGTCTGGATCTGGTCGGCGCGCTGCAGTGTGCGGTTGATCCGGCGTGCGAGTTCGGGCCCGCTATTTGCCGGATAGAGCGACTGGTCGGGATACATGCCGCCCGCCGTGTTGGCATCGGCGGCAACCTGCCAGCCCGACAGATAAATGGCCTTGAGGCCGGCGCGTACCATCTGCATGGCCTGGTTGCCGGTCATGGCACCAAGCGACGGCACATAATCCTCGGTGGCGAGAAGATGCCAGAGTTTGTCAGCGCCATGGCGTGCCAGCGTGTGGTCGACACGAATCGAGCCGGACAGCTTTTGGACATCTGCCATGCTGTAATCACGCTGCGTGTTGGCAAAGCGGCCGGCGGGTGCTTGGCTGTGCTGCTCGAACGCCTGCTGGTCGCTTGTTGTATTTCCGGAAGTTGTGGTGTTTGTCGACATAGTGCCCTCCGCCCGTGTCGTCGCATTGATGATGTGGTATGGGCAGGCATAGACCGGGACCGGCATTTATCAAAAGAAAAAAATGAAAATTTGAAAAGTGTAAAAAATTTACAATATCGACTGCGACAGTTGTAATGATGTGCGGGGTGTAATGCTATGCGGGGCCAATGCTATGGGGCCAAAGCGTGTCGGGCGGGCAGGCCAATCTGCCATGGCCCTATCCAGATGGGCGCTATTCGGATAGGCGCAATCGGGGCTCTGTGTCAGCTTTCGTACCGCGTCTCGCCTCGGCGCTTTGTGTCTGTCGATAATTCGGTGACGATCGGGTCATGCGCACGCTGGCCGCAATTATGGCGCGGGCACAGATGGCAGTTGATACCGATCTTGCTGGCNCCTCCGGCGCTGGCAGGGCCGGCGCTGGCCGGGCCTGTGCCGCTGGCATAGATGACCCGTTCGGCATGCTGTTCGGCGCAGCCAAGCGCAATGGCCAGACGCCGGTCCTGGGTTTCAACGGAATAGACAGGACGCTCGGTGGTGCGGCTGACGGTAAAGAAACGCTGCCCGTCCGGCAGTTCNACGCGCTGCGGCAGGATCACGCCAGGGGTGCGGAAGGCCGTATGGACATTCCAGACCGGGCAGGCNCCGCCATGTTCGGCAATGGAAAAAGAGGTGGCGTTAAAGCGCTTTGTGACATTGCCGGCCTTGTCGATCCGCANAAAGAAAAAGGGAACGCCCCGCCGCCCGTCACGCTGCAATGTGGTCAGGCGCTGGGCGGCCTGTTCCAGCGAAACCGCAAAGGTGGCGGCCAGCCGGTCAAGATCATAGCGGGTCTGTTCCGCAGTGCTGAGGAAGGCCTCATAGGGCATCAGCAATGCGGCAGCGAAGTAATTTGCCAATTCCACCTCGCAGCGGGTGGCGTGTGACTCGCTGGCAAAGCTGTACCCCTCGGTGAGGGCGCGCAGCGTATCGCCATATTCAATAAGGCACAGGACATGCGCCAACTGAAAGGTGCGGTTCTGATGGTCAAGCGCGGCTGAAAGCTGGATCACACGCTCTGCCTCGTCCCACAGGCGCAAGGTATCCGGCATTTCCTCGACCGGGCTGGTCACAACGCGATAGCCATGCCGGCTCAGCAGGCGATTCTGCAGGATCTGCTGGATGGTGTAGGGATCATAGGGTTCTTCCGCGGCCAGCGCCTCGGCAGCGCGTTCCAAGGCCTCGAAGTGATTTTCACTGGTGCGGAAGAAATCATAGATCGCGGCACCGGGGGAGGCGCGCAACAGCGATTCCGGCATCAGCTCGCGATCAAGATGCATCATCTTTTCAAGCGTTGCATGATGGTTGCGATAGAGGTTCAGAAAACTCTGTACGAGCGCAGGCGCATGGCTGATCGCGCCGCGCAATTCATCCAGATCAGGGCGTGATTCACTGAAGAACGGGTCCTGGATGGCGGCGCGCAGTTCAGACAGCACCGCCTGGCTGTTATCGGTAACAAGGTCTTTCCAGTCGATCCCATACTGGTCGGACAGGGCCATCAGCACGGTGACGGACAGGCTGCGCTGATTTTTTTCCAGCATATTCACATAGGCGGCGCTGATGCCAAGCGTGGCTGCCATATCCGCCTGTGTCTGATTGCGGCTGCGCCGTAGCTGCCGCAGTTTGCTGCCGACAAATGCTTTTTCCATATGCTGATTTCCCGGCTGTAATGTTTGGGCGGTAATGTTCTGGGGCTGCAGAAGATTTCTGAAAATTCACAATACAACAAAAAAGCCATATGTGAAATACACAGACAACACAAAAACACATTTTCGAGTGACAAGGCCGGCGGGACAGGCGAGTGTCGCANAAAAAAGAGGAGGCGATCGCATGATCGGTAACAGAACACTGGCCGTCCCCGGGCCCACAAATATGCCGGCGCGCATCGCACGCGCCATGTCGGTTCCGCTTGAGGACCATCGCGCGCCTGACATGGCGGCGTTCATCGTGCCCCTGCTGGCCGATCTGAAAACCGTATTCCGCACCGAAAAAGGCGCTGTTGTTGTGTTCCCTGGATCGGGGACAGGCGGCTGGGAAGCGGCGTTGCGCAATCTTCTGTGTGAAGGCGATCACGTCCTTGGATCAAGTTTCGGACAGTTTTCGATGCTGTGGATGGCCATGTGCCGCGAGCTGGGACTGCAGACCACCAATATTGAGGCCGCCTGGGGTGCTGTCACCCCGGTCGAGGCCTATCGCCGCGCCCTCGAGGCGGACAAGACGCACAGCATCAAGGCTGTGCTGGTCTGCCATAATGAAACCGCAACAGGCGTGACCAGTGATGTTGCGGCTGTGCGCGCGGTGCTGGATGATCTGGGACACCCCGCCCTGTTGTTCGTGGACGGGGTGAGTTCGATCGGGTCCATCCAGTTCGACATGGATGCCTGGGGCGTCGATGTGGCGGTATCAGGATCGCAGAAGGGCTTTATGATGCCGACCGGGCTTGCCATTGTCGGTTTGTCCGAAAAAGTGCTCCAGCAGAGCGGCGCAGCCAGCACCCGCGGCGACGGAAAGGTTGCTGGCGGCGGCTATTGGGATTTCACCGCCATGCTGACTGCCAATGCAAGCGGCTATTTCCCTTATACACCGGCGATGACCCTGCTGCATGGATTGCGCGAATCAACGGATATGCTGCTGGAAGAAGGGCTGGACAATGTCTTTGACCGGCATTTCCGGCTGGCCGGGGGCGTGCGCCGCGCCGTGGCGGCATGGGGCCTGCGCCTCTGCGCCATTGATCCGGCAACCGCATCCGACACGGTGTCAGCCATCATGGTGAATGATGGGATGGACGCAAATGACGTCATCAAGGCCGCCTATCATCGCTATGGTGTATCGCTTGGCGGCGGGCTGGGCGCGGTGGCC
>NYYG01000043.1 GCA_002686685.1 SAR116 cluster bacterium
CGAAGCCAGCATATCGATCAGCGAGCGCACCCCAACGCAGCCGATCTCCTCGTCATAGGACAGCGCCAGATGAAGCGGCGTCTTCAGCTCCATCGCCGCCGCCTGCCGCGCCGCCACCAGCGCCGCCGCGACAAACCCCTTCATGTCCGCCGTGCCGCGGCCATATATTCGGCCGCCTTCCTCGGTCGCCTCGAAGGCGGGCCTCGTCCAGGCCTGGCCGTCGACCGGCACCACATCCGTATGTCCGGACAGCATCACACCGGGCCGGTCTGCCGGACCGATGGTGGCAAACAGGTTCGCCTTGGTCCCCTCGTCATTCTCGATGATGTGGCTGTCCACGCCGACATCGCCCAGCAATCCGGCGCAATAATCGGTCAGCTGGCGGTTGGAATCACGGCTGACGGTGGGGAACCCGATCAGATCGGCAAGAATCTCTCTTGTGGTTCCCTCCGGCATCCGCGGCGGCCTCAGGCGCTGTCCCGGGCCAGGGCGGAGGCGCCGGCGATATGCGATGCCAGATAGCGCGCATCTTCCCAGACGCCCCAGATAAAGGACGAGCCGCGCATCGACAGCCATGGCAGGCCAAGGAAATAGACCCCCTGCTCGGCCGCCACACCGCGGTCATGAAGCGGCTTGCCATCGCCATCGAACACATCCGCTTCCAGCCAGTCGAAAGTCTGGCGGTACCCGGTGGCCCAGATGATGTTGTTGATTCCCGCCTCGGCAAGATCGAGACGGCGCACCGGATTGACGATGCAGTCCGGGTCCGGCCCGATGATCTTGGCCTCATCCTCGAGCGGCAGGTCGAGACCGTTGGCCTCGACATAGGCATCGGCCTCGGCAAGGAGCCCCAGATGGTTGGCATCCCCCTCGGCAACATTCTGCGCCAGGTCACCGGCAACGCTGATCACGCCATCCTCGAACCCCTGGGTCATCCCGAGAAGGGTCATGCCACGATCGGCAAAACGCCGGAAATCGACCGTCTTGCCGCCATAAGCGCCGCTGACGGCGATGGTCACATGCTCGCGTCCGGCCGGCGGCGTCTTCATCTGCCATTTGCCGAGGACACCCAGCCACCAGACGAAATCCTTGCCGCGATAGGACCTTGGCGGCCTGTCATGCGGGCCGACCGAAAGCCAGACATTGCGACCCGACCGGAGAAGTTCATCGGCAATCTGGGATCCTGACGAACCGGCCCCGACGACCAGAACACCGCCATCCTCCAGCTGTTCCGGATTGCGGTAATGGCAGGAATGAATCTGGTTGATGACCCCGTCAGGCACCACCGGCGGGATCACCGGCGTCTGGAACGGCCCGGNCGCGGCGACNACATGGTCGGCCGTCACCACCCCGTCGGACGTCTCGATCCGGAAGCCTCGTCCGGAGGGCAGGCGCGCGGCGCGCTTGACCTCGACGCCACAGCGCATTGGCGCATTGATACGCTCTGCCACCGTCTCGAAATAGTGGACAACGCTGTCGCGTGTCGGGAAGCCGTCGCCGTCGCAATCCTCGAATTCAAGCATGGGAAACCTGTCATGCCAGGCCGGCCCGTTGGCCACAAGGCTGTCCCAGCGTGCGGTGCGCCAGCGCTCGGCTATGCGGTCACGCTCGATCACCAGATGATCGATCCCCTGTTCCGAGAGATGCGCGCTCATCGCAAGGCCGGCCTGCCCGCCACCCACAATGACGGTGTTCACGTGGTCCGGTGTCATGATACGGCACCGCCGGCATGGCCTGTAAGATGGCGCGCGACATGGCGGGTGAAGTCCCAGATGGTGCCTTCTAGCGCCTCTGGTGCCAGTGGTGACGACGGGCGATGCGCGCTGCGGCTATTCCTCTGAATGGCCTCGAGCATCATCCGGTCTTCGGCGTTGAACTCGTGCGCNAGATTGATATAGGCCTCGGTTTCCGGCANNTCGTCNGCCCCTTCCTGAACGAGAATNCCCATNTTGATGTTCACCGTCTCCGGCGTTTCGGGAAGCAGGATCAGGAACACGGCACAGTTCGGTCCGACCGTAATGACAAAGTTCGGATAGACATTGAAAAGCACTGAAGAGCGGCGCTCCTGCTCTGTCAGATCTTTTGGAAACGGTTCGCGCTGCGGCGAGGAATCACGGTAGTTCGAGCGATAGGCGGTGAACCCCTTGCCGGTCGCCAGCTTTTCGCACAGCTCGGTCGGCGTGATCGAATCCAGCGTGGTGGCATGGGTCACCGACAGGTGGTAGCCCTCCATGAAATTCTCGACCAGCGACTTCCAGTTNGTGCCCCATTCCTCNAACCAGGTTTCGGTGCTGTGACGCTCCTCGATCCGGTAATTGGCGACAAAGGGCTCCAGACCGGCGAGGTCGGGAGCCAGCGGCGGCGCATTGTTTCCGGTGTTCACGAACAGGAAGCCGCGCCATTCCTCGAGAGCGAATTCCGGCAATGCGCAGGCGGCGGGATCGAACCCCTCGACCTCGTCCATATAGGGTGCCTTGCGCAGCGCGCCGTCCAGATCATAGCTCCAGGCATGATAGGGGCAGGTCAGCACGGCCGCCTTGCCCTTGCCCTCGACAAGCGCCATTCCGCGATGCCGGCAGACATTCGAATAGGCGCGGACATCGCCCTTCCTGTCACGCACCACCACCACCGGCTCGTCGCCGATCTTCACCGCCATATATTGTCCGGGAGATGCGATTTCCGAGGCATGGCCGGCACAGACCCAGCCATCTGCGAACAGGCTCGACTTCTCCTGCTCGAACATGGCCGGATCATTGTAATACCAGCCCGGCATGGAATGCGCGGCGCGCGAGTCGTCACCAGCCACAGCGGCGAGCGTCTCGATCCTGGAACGGTCAAGCAGCGACATGATGCCGGTCAGGATGTCTGCTGCTGGTCGAAGAAGGATGCGCCCTTCGGCAGTTCGGGCATCGGAATGTCGAACCCGCTGGAGCGCACCCGCCCGCGATCCTCGCCGCGCACGATACGGCCCTGGTCCCTGGTCGGCACCGGCGATGGCGAGACCGGCATGGCGTCCGCCGCCGAATAGACGCAGATGAACAGGGTGCGCGGCGCATCCGAATTGTTCGGGGCCGAACCGTGCAGAAGCCGCGTATGCATGAGGCAGACGCTGCCGGCCTTGCCNGTGCAGATGGTCCGCTCCTTCAGCGCTTCCTCGGTGACATCCTCGTCGACGGCACCGGTGAATTTNCCGTCATGCCAGAGGGTATGGATCTCGCCGGTATGNGTNCCGGCCCAGACCTCGAGCGGGCCNTTTTCCTCGGTGACCTCGTCGACCATCAGCAGCGCGGTGATCANNTCGTCATTGGTATGCGGGGTGAAGGGNAAATCCTGATGCCATTTGACGGCCGTCGCCGAGCCCGGAAGCTTGGANTTCACCTTGGTGTGGTGCAGCTTCACATCCGGCCCGATGAGGTCGGCGACCATATCGGTCATCGCGCTGTCGGACATCACGTCGAAGAAGGCGTCCGACACCTCGTGCGGGGCGTTGATGCGGCGAAGCGCCGGCTGCTCGGCATTATGGCCCTTCTCGACATCGAACCGCGCCTTGCCGTTCACCGTCTCGCCCCAGCCATCCTGATGCTGGCGGCTTTCCTCGACCCAGCCACCGAAATCGGTGCGAAGGGCGTCAAGCTGCTCTGCGCTGACGGCGTTCTCGACAACGAGATATCCNTTGGCGTGAAAGAACTCGATCTGCTGTTGGCTGAGCATCGCTGCCTCCTGAAATGGTATGGTGCCGCTCGCGGCCGCACCCTCGTCACAACCTGCCATACGCCNGCGGCTGCGGACTGTCATANAACCGCGCCAGTTTGTCGTGATGACGGCCTGTTTGTCCAGACATGCCATGGTCACATCCGGTCGCAGCCCCGATGGGCGGAGCGGCATATCCGGCAGGCCGCGGCCGGAAAGCCGGGTGCCGGCGGACGGGATCGCGGCGGGCGGGCATGACTTACATACGAAAGAANCAATAAACAGTTGATCACATGCGGGGCTTGTCTAAAGTTNTGCNGACAACCAAGCAGCCACACGGCTGTGGANGTCTGGAAGAGTTTTTTGGAGGNACAAATGAAAAAGCTTCTTGCATCGCTGGCAATGGCGACATCGCTTGTAGCGACGTCGGCAACAGCCGGCGAACTCGTCATCATTTTTGATGACCCGAACCCTGGCCCNAAGGCCGCATTCGAGAAAGTGGTTGCCGACTTTGACGCCGCCAACCCCGACATCACCGTCAATCTGAGCATCAACGACCGCGAGGCGCACAAGACCGCCATNCGCAACTTCCTGTCCGCCGACGCACCGGACGTGACAGCATGGTACCCGGGCAACCGCATGGGCCCGTTCGTTGACGCCGGCCAGTTCGAGGACATCTCGGACCTGTGGGCATCCGATCCTAACCTCAGCAAGTCGTTCGAGGCGATCAAACCGACCATGACGCGGGATGGTAAGCAGTGGGGCGTTCCCTACTCCTACTACCAGTGGGGCATGTACTACCGGAAGGACATCTTCGACAAGCATGGCATCGCCGAGCCNAAGACCTGGGACGAGCTTCTGGCAGCCTGCGCCAAGCTGAAGGAGAACGGCGTTACCCCGATCACCATCGGCACCAAGTATCTGTGGACCGCCGCAGGCGTGTTCGACTACCTGAACCTGCGCACCAANGGCTATGAGGTCCACAACGACCTGACNGCCGGCAAGATCGCCTACACCGATGATCGCATCCGCGCGACCTTCGCCAAGTGGGAAGAGCTTGTCCGTCCCGGCTACTTCGTCGAGAACCACGCTTCGATGAGCTGGCAGGACGCCATCGCACCGTTCGCCAATGGCGACGCCGCNATGTATGTCATGGGCAACTTCGCCGTGGGCGCGATGAAGGATGCCGGCCTGACCAACGATCAGATCGACTTCTTCCAGTTCCCGGAGATCACCCCTGGCATGCCGCGCGCCGAAGAGGCACCGGCTGACGCCCTGTTCATTCCGTCCGGCGCCAAGAACAAGGCCGACGCACGCAAGTTCCTTGCCTTCGTCGCACGTCCTGACGTCCAGTCCGAGTGGAACATCGCCATCGGCCAGCTGCCGCCGAACTCCGAAGCGAAGGTCGGTGACGACAAGTTCATCCAGGAAGGCATGGCAACCGTCTCGACCGCGTCGGGTCTGGCCCAGTTCTACGACCGTGACGCCCCGGCCGAAATGGCCAAGGCAGGCATGGAAGGCTTCCAGGAATTCATGATCAAGCCTGACCGTCTTGACGCCATCCTGAAGCGTCTGGATAAGGTCCAGAAGAAAGTCTACAAGTAAGACTTGAGCGGTCGGCCCGCATGCCGGGCCGGCCGTATATTTTTATCGCTCAAAACCCCCGGGACACAGACATGCGATCCGGCCACGGAAACAGCCTGAGCATGATGCCGGTGCTTTTCATCGCACCGGCGCTTCTGTTTTTCGTCGTCTATGTGATCCTGCCGATCTTCCAGTCCTTCTACATCTCGTTCCATGAGTGGGACGGGCTCGGCGAGATGACATGGGTGGGCTTCGACCATTACGCCTATCTTCTGGACGACGACCGGTTCTACACCTCGNTGAAGAACAATATTCTCTGGCTGGTTCTCTATATGCTGGCGGTGCCGGCAGGCCTGTTCATCGCGCTGTATCTGAACCAGACCGTACGCGGGATCAGAATCTACAAATCGATGTTCTTCTTCCCGTTCGTGATCTCGCAGATCGTTGTNGGGNTGATCTTTTCCTGGTTCTACAACCCCAGCTTCGGCGTTGTCGGCCATCTGTTCGAATTCTTNGNGGCCTCTCCGCCCTCCATCCTCGGCGACGAGCGTTATGTCACCTACGGCATCATCTTTGCCGGGTTATGGCCGCAGATCGCCTACTGCATGATCCTGTACCTGACGGGCCTGAACAACGTGGCTCCGGAGCAGATCGAGGCCGGGCGCCTGGACGGGGCAAGGGGCATGCGGCTGCTGTGGCATGTGGTGCTGCCGCAACTCTGGCCGGCCACCTTCCTTGCGATTGTGGTGACNGTCATCGGCGCGCTCCGCTCTTTCGACATGATCGCCATTATGACCCAGGGCGGGCCCTACGGTTCGTCGAACGTGCTGTCCTATTACATGTACGANACGGCGCTGTCGGAATACGGCTTCGAGATGGGATACGGCTCGGCCATCGCCGTNGTTCTGTTCCTGATCATGCTGTGCTTCATCATCGCCTTCCTGTGGAAGATGTATCAGGACGAAAAGGACTGGCGATAGATGTTCCCGCGTCCCATCGAACAGGCCCCGAAACACCGCCGGCTGATCTATCAGGTGCTGCTGCCGTTCTCGCTGTTCATCTGGCTGCTGCCGCTGCTGGCGATCTTTATGACCTCCATCCGTTCTGCGAAGGACATCAACACCGGCAACGTCTTTGGCTGGCCNTCAAGCTTCGAGATGTTCGCCAACTATAGCGGCGTATTCCTGCGGTCGAACGCAGGCCAGTATTTCCTGAATTCCATCTGGATCACCCTGCCGACGGTGGCGGTGTCGATCTCGCTTGCCTGCCTCGCCGGCTANGCGCTCGCCATCTATCGCTTCCGCTGGTCGGTGCCGCTGTTCTTCCTGTTCATCGCCGGCAATTTCGTGCCGTTCCAGATCCTNATGGTGCCGGTACGCGACCTTTCGGTTCAGACCGGACTGTACAATACCGTGACCGGNCTCGTGCTGTTCCACGCCGCCTTCCAGACCGGATTCTGCACCCTGTTCATGCGCAACTTCATCCGCGCCCTGCCGTTCGAGCTGATCGAGAGCGCGCGGATCGACGGGGTCAAGGAATGGCGGATTTTCTGGTTCCTCGTGCTGCCGCTTGTGCGCCCGGCCATTGCCGCGCTGTCCGTGCTGATCTTCACCTTTGTCTGGAACGATTATTTCTGGGCCACCGTGCTGACACAGGGCGANGCATCGAAGCCGATAACGGCAGGTTTGAACGCNCTGAACGGCCAGTTCGTCAGCAACTGGCACCTTGTCTCGGCGGCGGCGATCCTGGCTGCCATGCCGCCGGTGATCATGTTCTTCCTGATGCAGAAACATTTCATTGCCGGGCTGACCCTCGGCGCGACCAAGGGCTGACCGACCCGCACGGACGATAGATATGCCGAAAATTACCTTTATCGGAGCAGGCTCCACCATTTTTCTGCGGCATTTGCTCNGCGACGCGNTGCTGATGCCCTCGCTCNGCAATGCCGAAATCGCGCTGATGGATATCGACGAACAACGGCTTGCCGAATCCGAGCTGGTCGCGAGACGGGTTGTCGAAACACTGAAGGCGGGCGCCTCCGTCACCGCCACCACCTCGCGGCGCGAAGCGCTCGATGGCGCCGACTTTGTCATCGTCTCCGTTCAGATCGGCGGCTACAAGCCCTGCACCGTGACCGACTTCGAGATACCGAAGAAATATGGCCTTCGCCAGACGATCGCTGACACGCTCGGCATTGGCGGAATCATGCGCGGGCTTCGTACCGTGCCGTTCCTGTGGGACCTGTGCCACGACATGTCCGAACTCTGCCCCGATGCGGTGATGCTGCAATATGTGAACCCCATGGCCATCAATTGCTGGGC
>NYYG01000044.1 GCA_002686685.1 SAR116 cluster bacterium
CCCTTGCGGTGCGGGGAGAGGAAAGTCCGGGCTCCACAGGATCAGGATGCCGGGTAACGCCCGGCGGGGGCGACCCCAGGGAAAGTGCCACAGAAAACAAACCGCCACTTTCGGGTGGTAAGGGTGAAAAGGTGCGGTAAGAGCGCACCGCCGGGCCGGCAACGGGCCGGGCATGGTAAACCCCATCCGGAGCAAGACCATGTAGGGACACACGTCGCCTTGCGCGACAGGCGCGATCCTGCGCCGCTGTCCGGGTAGGTCGCTCGACACGGCTGGCAACAGCCGCGCTAGATGAATAGCCGTCACCCCTCTGCGGGAACAGAACCCGGCTTACAGGCCATCTGACAGCTTCACGTCATGCTGCTTCAGGGCAACAGGGCAAATGCCGGTTGCGCCAGAAACGCGGCCAGTTCGGGAAAGCCGGCTGTGATGGCGGCGCGGCTGTTCAACTGCCATTCATCATCAATCTCGGCAGCGCGGCCCGGCATCTGCTGCTGGCCGCGCATACTGGTGATCGCCCAATAGGTGAATTCGGTCACCTGACAGGCATAGTCACAGCTGCGATCATCATAATGGTAGACAGCATTGGCCGGATAGCGGTGCGGCACCCGCGCAAAGCGGCCACCACGCGCGATATCCATCAGATCGGCAATCCGGCTTCCCGCATATTCGCCAAAATCTTCCGGATATGTCTCGGCATAGCCGAACTGCGTGACCAGATGAAGCGCCTCTTCCAGCGTCGGGTCAAAATCGGGGCCGCGCCGCACCATCTCGTCATCAAAGACAATGGTGAAATTCTCGCGCCCGCTGCGCCGTGCAAAGCGCCTGGCCTGGCGTTCGGACGATACCACGACAAAGGCCGCCTGCTGTGCGGCCAGCCCCCTCACAACCGCCGCATTGTCAGGCGCACCATCCCCGTCGAAATCCAGAATGCCGGTCATCACCGCCGCGGCATGCGCCAGACCACCCGCAGCAATGCCCTTGCCAGCGCAGATATCAATGCCAAAGACGGCGGTGCCGTTGAAACCGGAGGGGCATGCGGCATGCGCCGGCACGGATAATGACAGGCCAGACAGCATGAGGACCATCACCGCCAGCAATGATTGTCGCCTGTGCGGTATCCGCCGGCCTGTAGGGCGCGCGCGCCCCTCACGGCAGTCATATCTTTTACAGCAGCCATATCTTTTGCAGGCGATATGCGCCTTGCCGGATTGCGCCATGCCCATCTCTCCTCCCTTTCCCCGGGTTTTCCCCGGGTCTTCCTCGGGCTTTCCCCGTGTTTTCGCCGGGCTTTCCGGTCCTGTTGCCCGCGCGGGGGCAGCCAGACAACAGCCAAAGGCTAGCACCAAAAGCTTGACGGATCGTCAACACAGGTCCCGTCACCCCATACTGTCCCAAACGCCTGATTCAACCAAAAATCGAACAAAAAAAGAACAAATAAGGCTTTTCGCATGAATTACAATGTGTTATACGCCGCCGTTCAAATATTGTATTAACTTATTGAAAAAATTCACTTTTTCCCATGAAAAACACCCCTCAACCCATTGACGGCCATTATTACCCATGATATCCCAAATAATCCCAATTTGGTTATTTGGTGGAAATCCGCCGAAAACCGCCATTCGGGCTGTTGGAGAGGATGTCGTGGATCTGTTTCTGTCCACATTCGAGAACCGTATCGACAAGAAGGGCCGGCTGTCCGTGCCCGCGTCGTTTCGTGCTGTCCTCGAACGGCGGCGCGACCCGCTCTATCTCTTCAAGTCGCTGACCGAACCCTGCCTTGAGGGGTGTGGCGCCGAACGGATTGGCCAGATCGTCGATGCCATCGACAATATGGACAGCCTGTCGGCAGAGGTGGCGACGCTGCAGACCATGCTGTCCAGCGCGCAGGAAATGAAACTCGACAATGAAGGCCGGATCATGCTTTCGGCCGATTTCATCGGCTTTGCCGATCTTGAGGATATGGCGCTCTATGCCGGTATTGGCCGGTCCTTCCAGATCTGGCTGCCATCACGCTATCGCGCCCGCGAGACCGATGCCCGCAGCCGCGCAAAAACCGACGGCCTTCCCAGCCTGCGCCTCGGCGCGCGGCCACCCGATGATACCGGCGGGAGGCGCTGATGCCTGCGGCGCTTTCCCAGCAAGAGGCACTTCACCTGCCGGTGCTGCTGCGCGAAACCGTCTCCGCCCTCGCCCCCGCTGATGGCGGGCTCTATCTCGACGCTACATTCGGCAATGGTGGCTATAGCGAAGCCATATTGAACGCGGCTGCCTGCAGCCTCATCGCCATTGACCGCGACCCCGACGCCATTGCCCGCGGCGCGGCGATGCTGGACCGCTTTGATGGCCGGTTGCAGCTTGCCGAGGGCTGTTTTTCCGATATGCGCCAGCTTGCCGGCCAGCATCAGGATGGCAGCGCGCGCCAGTTTGACGGCATTGCCTTTGACCTTGGCGTCTGTTCGACGCAGCTGGACCAGCCCGAGCGCGGCTTTTCCTTCCGCTTTGACGGGCCGCTGGATATGCGCATGTCGCAATCCGGTGAAACCGCCGCCGATGTGGTGATGCAGCTGGATGAAACCGCGCTGGCGCGCATCCTGTGGGAATATGGCGAGGAACGCGCCTCGCGCCGGATTGCGCGCGCCATTGTCCGCGCCCGCAGCGCCGCCCCGATTGAAACAACTGGCCAGCTGGCTGCCATCATCCATGCGGTGATGCCGCCCCGCCGCCCCGGCCAGATTGATCCTGCCACCCGCAGCTTTCAGGCACTGCGCATCCATATCAACCGCGAGCTTGGCGAGGTTGAGGACGGTCTTGCCGCTGCCGAGGCCATGCTGCGCCCCGGCGGCATTCTGGCGGTTGTGTCCTTCCATTCGCTGGAAGACCGGATCGTCAAACGCTTTCTGACCGATCGCAGCGGCGGCGCCGGTCGCCCGTCACGCCACCGCCCCGAAATGGACGGGCCTGCCCCGACTTTTGAACGCATCCGGCGCAAGCCGATCCTGCCGGATGACGCCGAGCAGGCAGCCAACCCGCGGGCGCGTTCGGCAAAATTGCGTGTCGGCCGCCGCACCGACGCCCCGCCGGCCACTGGCGCGGCTGCCCTTTTTCAGGAGGCCCGTTGATCCCATGCGCATGATCCTCGTCTGCACCGTTCTGACCGCCATCCTCGGCACCACTCTCTATCAGGTGAAAATCGGCATTGATGCCCGCGAGAGCCAGCTTCTGACTCTGGAAAGCCAGATTGCGGATACCGAACGCAAGATTGCGGTGCTGGAGGCCGAATGGGCCTTCCTGTCGCGTCCTGAACGCGTTCTGAAACTGTCTGACAATCTGCTGCAGATGCAGCCGATCGACGAAGACCGCATCCTGCCGATCGAGGCCATCCCGATGCGTATCCTGCCGAAATTCGACGACAGGCTGGCAGATGTCGGGGTGATCACCCTACTGCCGCCGGACGAAGACACGCCGCAGCGCCATATCCAGCCGGTGGCCGTTGATGCCGGCAGCGCCCTCATCCCGTCACTCGCCACCATCACCGGCCAGGAGGACAGGTCCAACTGATGCCAAGCGCCGCCCTCACCGCCAGACTGAAAGCACTGATCCTGCCGCCACGGCCGGATCCGGCGCGTTCACGCCGCATTGCCGAAGGCCGGTTGCTGGTCTCGGCGGTGATTGTGCTTGGCGTGTTCAGCGCCATCGCGGTGCGGGTACTGATGCTGGCAAGCGAGGATAATCCCCGCCTGACGCCCTATCTGGCGGACGGGTCTTCGGTGGCCCGCGGCGAGGTGTTTGACCGGAATGGCCGACTGCTGGCAACCAATCTGCCAATTGTCGTGCTGCATGCCGATCCGGCGCATATCATGGACGCAAAGGCCGCCGCGCAGGCGCTGGCGCCGATGTTGCCGCGCTATGATGAGGCGGACCTGCTGCGCCTGCTGACCCGCAAGACCCGCTATGTCGAGCTGGACCGCAAGCTGACACCGGCCCGCCACGCCGCCATCCTGCAGCTGGGGATCCCCGGCATCCATTTCCGCAAATCTGTGGTCCGCGCCTATCCGGGCGGTGATCTGGCGGCGCATGTGCTGGGCCATGTTGATGTCGATAACAACGGCATTGCCGGTGTGGAAAAATCTCTCAATACCCGGCTGGCTGCTGGAGAAAACATAACATTATCAATCGATTCCGGTGTCCAGGCGATTGTCGCCCGCGCGCTGCAGGCACAGATTGACGACTATGAGGCCCTCGCCGGCGCCGCCCTGATGATGGAAATTGGCAGCGGCGAAATCGTCGCCATGGTGTCGCTGCCTGACTATGATGCGAACCATATTGCCGCCGCGGATGATGAGGCGCGTTTCAACCGCGCCTCGCTTGGCCTCTATGAGCTTGGCTCGACATTCAAGATCCTGAACACCGCCATTGCGCTGGAAACCGGCACCACCACGCTGGACCGTCGCTATAATGTGGCCAAGCCGCTGCGCGTGCCCGGCAAGAGCATCACCGATTACAAGACCTATGACTGGCCGCTGTCCGTTCCGGAAATTCTGGTGCTGTCATCGAATATCGGATCGGCAAAGATGGCGGCCGAATTCGGTGGCGAGACCCAGCGCACCTATCTCGAACGTCTTGGCATGGCGCAGCGCCTGTCGCTGGAAATCCCCGAGACATCCACGCCGCAGATGCCGCGCCAGTGGAAGGCGGCCGAGATCGCCACCGTGTCCTACGGCCATGGCATTGCCGTATCCCTGCCGCATCTGGCCGCAGCGGTTTCCGCGGCCAGCGGCGACGGTGTCTTTCTGGAACCGACCCTGCTGCATCGTGCGCCTGCCGATGCGCGGATCCGCTCGCGCGTCTTTTCACCCGATACAACGCGCGCCGTGCGGTCAATGATGCGGCTGGTTGTGGCGCATCCTGACGGCACGGGAAATCTGGCCGAGGCGCGCGGCTATATGGTCGGCGGCAAGACCGGCACATCGGAAAAGGTCCGCCCGGAAGGCGGCTATTTCAAGGATCGCAATATCGCCAGCTTTGTCGCCACCTTCCCGGTGCATGAGCCGAAATATGTGCTGGCCATCATGGTGGATGACCCGAAAGGGCAGAAGAAATCCTATTACAAGACCACGGGCGGCTGGGTCGCGGCACCGGCGGCAAAGGAAATCATCCGGCACGCCGCGCCGATGCTGAGAATTCATCCTGTTGACGAAAAAGCGCCTGAAATCCGCCAAAAACTGTGGCTGGACTTCAAGATCGGAAAAGGGGAGATGGCTCTTGCTTCTTACTGATCTTATATCCTCATTCGCCGCTGACCCGCATGATACTGCCGGCCTCGCCGCGATCGATATCACCGGCCTTGCCGCGGATTCACGCGCCGTAACCGCAGGCGACCTGTTCTTTGCCCTTGTCGGCAGCCATGCGGACGGGCGCGACTTTGCTGCCGCCGCCATCACGGCCGGCGCCGCCGCCATCGTCACCGATATGCGGCCCCTCGACGATGCCTTGCAGAACGCCACAATACCCGTATTGCAGACCGACAATCCGCGTCTGGCCATGGCACAGGCCGCGGCCCGCTTCTGGCCACGCCAGCCGGCCATGATTGCCGCGGTCACCGGCACCAATGGCAAGACATCAACAGTGGAGTTCATGCGCCAGATCTGGAAGCGCGTCACCTGGGATTCCGCATCTATCGGCACGCTGGGCATGCAGGGGATCGAAAGCCGCGACATGCAGGGCACGATGATGGGGCTTGCCGCGCTGACAACCCCTGATGCGCTGCGCCTGCATCCAGCCCTGCACCAGCTGGCCGGCGCCGGCATTACCCATCTTGCGATCGAGGCCAGCAGCCACGGGCTGGAACAGCACCGTCTGGACGGCATGAATGTGCATATCGCCGGCTTTACCAATCTCAGCCGCGATCATCTGGACCATCACCCGGATATGGACGCCTATTTCGCTGCCAAAACGCGGCTGTTCACCGATCTGCTGATGCCGGGCGGCACCGCCGTTATCAATATTGACGATGCGCATGGGGCCCGTCTTGCCGCGCAACTGCGCGGTGATGACAGCCGCGAAATCGTTGTGCTGACGATTGGCGAGACAAAGGGTGCCGATTTCCATATTCAGGCGATCACCCCGATGGAATTCGGGCTGGACATCACCGTCGCGCATGGACACACGGTCATGCGCGTGCCGGTTGCGCTGGCCGGCCGCTTTCAGGCGATGAATGCCATGACAGCTGCCGTTATGGCGCATGCCAGTGGCCTTGCCCTGCATGACTCGCTTGGCGCGCTGGCCTATGTCACCGGCGCGGAAGGCCGTATGCAGCTGATTGCCGGCCACCCGGCCGGCTTGCGCGTGATCATCGACTATGCCCATACGCCGGACGCCCTGCGCGCCGCACTGGTGGCGCTGCGCCCCGAGGCTGGCAACCGGCTTGCCGTGCTGTTTGGTGCCGGTGGTGATCGTGATCCCGGCAAGCGGCCGATGATGGGGGCCGCTGCCGCCGAACTGGCCGATCTGGTCTTTGTCACCGATGACAATCCGCGGTCCGAGGCACCTGACGCCATTCGCCGCGATATTATCGCCGCCTGCCCGCAGGCACGCGAAATCAGCGACCGCGCCGAAGCCATCAGCGTCGCCCTGTCCGAACTTGGCCATGATGACGTGCTGCTGATCGCCGGCAAGGGGCATGAAAATTTCCAGCTCGTCGGTGATGAAACCCTGCCCTTCAGCGATGCCAGCGTGGCCCGCAAGGTTATCGGTGATCTGGCAAGCGCCCGCCAGCAGGGGGCCCAGAGATGAGCCCTGCACGCACCAACAATTCTGCAGACGGCATCCGGGCTGACATGCTGGCGCACCGCACTGGCGGCCATTGGCATGCGGATAACGCGGCGTCAGCCATGGTCACATCGATCGAGATCGACAGCCGCAAATGCAGCGACGGTGCCCTGTTTGTTGCCTTGCCGGGGGCACAGGCCGATGGCCATAATTTCATCGCTGCTGCCGCCAGACAGGGGGCCACCGCCGCCCTTGTGGCCACGCCGGATGCCAGCTGTGCCCTGCCCCAGCTGGTGGTTGATGATGTCCGCACCGCACTTGATGATCTGGGCATTGCCGGTCGCACCGCGCATCGCGCGGCAGGCGGCAGGCTGGCCGGCATCACCGGATCGGTTGGCAAGACCGGCAGCAAGGAAATGCTGGCACATCTGCTGCGCCGTCTGGCCGGCCCGGCGGGTTCTGTCGCCAGCCGCGCCAGCTTTAACAACCATCTTGGCGTACCGCTGACCCTGTCGATGCTGCCTGACAGACCGGCCCCCGCTGTTCAGGAGATGGGCATGAATGCCGCCGGCGAGATCAGCCGTCTCAGCCGTATGGCAAGCCCCGATGTGGCCGTGATCACCTGTATCGCGGATTCACATGCCGGTTTTTTTGAATCGCTGGCCGATATTGCCGCCGCCAAGGCCGAAATATTTGACGGGATGGACAAGGACGGCCTGGCCATCCTGAACCGCGACGATGCCTTCTTTGACGATCTGGGCACACGGGCGCAGGCCGCCGGGATCAGCGATATTGTGACTTTCGGCCGCGACGAGGATGCCGATTTCCGTCTTCTGGAAGTTGAACCGGCTGCGGCCGGCCAGATGGTCGATGCCAGCCTGCGCGGCACGGCGGTGCGTTTTGCCCTTGGCATGCGCAACGCGCATTGGGCGCATAATGCCATGGCGGTGCTGGCGGCGGTGCATGCGCTTGGATTTGACCCGGCTGATGCCGCGACTCATTTGCATGATTTCAATGATTTGCCAGGACGGGGTGCCGTTCTGTCAGGGGCGTTTGATGCACGCCGGATCACCCTGATTGACGACAGCTATAATGCCGGGCCGCGCTCGATGCAGGCGGCGCTTGCCGGGTTGCATGGCACGGCACCGCAGATTCTTGTCCTGTCCGACATGCTGGAACTTGGTGATGGCAGCGCCGCCGCCCATACCGCGCTGGCACCGCCAATCATGGCCTTGCGGCCGCGCGTGATCATCACCATCGGGGCGGAGATGGGCCGGATGGCAGCCAATTTGCCTTGCCTTGGCGCGGAACATATCGCCGCCGCCACACCGGATGACGCCATCGCCAGCCTGCGCGACTCGGCCTGTGACGGCGACACGGTATTCATCAAGGGATCACTTGGTTCAGGTGCATGGCGGGTCGCACGCGCCATTCTGGACGCCTTTAGCCAGGCAGACCCAAAGATTGCGGGAGGCGCAAACAATGCTGCCTGATCTTCTTGTTCCGCTTGCAGGCGAATATCAGTTCTTCAACCTGTTCCGCTACATCACCTTCCGGACAGGCGGGGCCACCATTACGGCCCTGCTGATCAGCCTGCTATGCGGCCCGGCGATGATCCGCTGGCTGAAAGACCATCAGGCCGAAGGCCAGCCCATTCGCAGCGACGGCCCGGAAACGCATCTTGCCAAGATTGGCACACCGACCATGGGCGGGCTGCTGATCCTTGGTGCCTTTGTGTTTTCGACGCTGCTGTGGATGCCCCTGTCCAACCCCTATCTGTGGCCGGTCCTGACGGTGGCTGTTGCCTTTGGCGCGGTTGGCTCGGTCGATGACTGGATGAAATTGCGGCGGCGCTCGCATCACGGCATGTCGGGACGGATGAAGCTGGTCCTGCAGCTGCTGGTTGCCTTTGTGGTGACCCTCGTCTTTATCGAACTCTCGCCGCCGCAACTGCGTTATGGCGTCGCCATTCCCTTCCTCAAGGATTCACTTGTCCCGCTGGGGCTGCTCTATGTGCCTTTTGCCATGCTGGTCATGGTGGGCGCGTCAAACGCCGTCAACCTGACAGACGGGCTGGACGGGCTGGCCATTGTGCCGGTGATGATTGTCGCCGCCTGTTTCGGCCTGATTGCCTATCTTGCCGGCAATGTGAATTTTGCCGGCTATCTGCAGATCAATTATGTCCCCGGCACCGGCGACCTTGCGGTGATGTGCGGCGCGTTGCTGGGGGCCGGGCTTGGCTTCCTGTGGTTCAACGCACCGCCGGCACGCGTCTTTATGGGCGACACCGGATCGCTGGCGCTTGGCGGCGCGCTGGGGGCGATGTCCGTTGCGACCCGCCACGAGATGGTGCTGGCCATTACCGGCGGCCTGTTCGTTCTGGAAACCCTGTCCGTGATCCTGCAGGTGGCCTCGTTCAAACTGACCGGCCGGCGCATCTTCCTGATGGCACCCCTGCACCATCATTTCGAACGCAAGGGCTGGGCCGAATCCACCATTGTGATCCGGTTCTGGATCATTTCCGTCGTGCTGGCACTTGCCGGCCTGTCATCACTGAAACTGCGCTAGGAACCAGCCCCCCATGATGCACCCCCATTCCATGTCAGGACAGACGGTCGGGATCCTCGGTCTCGGCGTCTCGGGCATGGCGGCAGCGCGCGCGCTGGCCGGTGTCGGCGCGCATCTGTGGCTGCATGACGACAGCATCACCCCGGACCAGCTGCCAGCGGGTGCCCAGCGTGCTGACTGGCAGGCCTGGCCATGGGACCGGATGGACGCAATGGTGATCAGCCCCGGAATCCCGCATCACCTGCCAGCGCCGCACCCGGCCGCTGCCCGTGCCGCACAGGCCGGGATCGAGATCATCAGCGAGGTTGAGATCGCGCTGCGGGCACGCCCGGCGGCGCGCCTTGTTGTGGTCACCGGCACCAATGGCAAATCCACCACCACCGCGCTGCTTGGCCATTGCCTGTCCACTGCCGGCATACCGGTCGCTGTTGGCGGCAATATCGGCGATGCCGCCTGCAATCTACAGGACCCGGGCCGCGATGGTGTCATCGTTCTCGAAATGTCATCCTATCAGCTGGAAACAACCCCTGCGCTGCGCGCGGATATTGCGGTGCTGCTGAATATCACCCCGGACCATCTTGACCGGCATGGCGGGATGACCGGCTATGTTGCAGCCAAGGCGCGGGCGCTGGCGGCAGTTGGCGCGGACGGGCTGGCGGTGATCGGGGCTGGCGATACCCATGTACGCGCCCTCGCCGATGGCCTGCGCCAGCGCAGCGCCGATCATGCCGATGCCCCCGGCCTTGCCGTCATCACCCCCGATCAGGCGCCGTCTGCGGTGCACAACTGCGCCGCGCTTGCTGGCAGCCATAATGCTGAAAATGCCGCTGCCGTGGCCATCTGCCTGCGCCATCTTGGCTGTTCCGAGGATGCGATTGATGCCGGTATCAGCAGCTTTGCCGGCCTGCCGCACCGCCTGCAACCGGTGACCGGCACCGCCACTGTGACGTTTGTCAATGACAGCAAGGCAACCAATGGCGTGGCGGCGGCGCGTGCGCTGACCGCCTTTGAGAAGATCTTCTGGATTGCCGGCGGCGCGGCAAAAGAAGACGGCCTCGGCCCGGCTGCCGCCGTAACCGACGCGGTGCAAAAAGCCTATCTGATCGGTGCCGCGGCCGAGGATTTTGCCGCCGCGCTTGACGGGCGCTGTCCGGTCACGCTGTGCGGCGATCTGGAAACCGCCACCGAAACCGCCTTTGCCGATGCCAGCGCGGCCACAGCCGGGGGGCATGGCAACGCCACAATCCTGCTGTCACCGGCCGCCGCCTCATTTGACCAGTTCCCGAATTTTGCAGCGCGCGGCGCATTGTTCGCCAGCATTGCACACCGGCTTGTAGCCGCCGCCCCTGCCACGATCAGCGGAGGTGCGCATGCTTGACCGTACCGACCGTTCGCTTGTTGGAATCTGGTGGTGGACAGTTGACCGCTGGCTGCTGGCCAGCGCCATCCTGCTGATGGTCATCGGCACGTTGCTGGTCATGGCCGCCGGCCCGGCGGTTGCCACCAATATCCAGCTTGCCTCGCAGCATTTTGGTGTGCGCCAGTCGATCTATCTGATCCCGGCGCTGGGGGCGATGCTGTTCTTTTCGATATTGGAGCCGCGCCCGATCCGCATCCTGGCGATTTTGGGGCTGGCGGTCACCATTGGCCTGATGATTGCGGCAATCCTTGTCGGCAGCGAGATCAAGGGTGCCACGCGATGGATCACAATCGCCGGCATCAACCTGCAGCCGTCTGAATTCGCAAAGCCCTTCTTTGCCATTGTGTCGGCCTGGCTGCTGACCCTGTGGCGCGAGGGGCAGGATTTCCCGGGCTGGATCTATTCAGCGGCGCTGATGGCCGTTCTCGTCGGCATCTTGGTGCTGCAGCCCGATATCGGCATGACCTTTCTGGTGGCCGTTACCTGGGGTTTCCAGATGTTTCTTGCCGGCCTGCCCATGCTGCTGGTGATCGGTATTGTCGCGCTGGCCCCGTTGGGGCTGTGGGCGGCCTATCGGACACTGGATCATGTGGAAAAGCGGATCGACCGGTTCTTTGAGGGCGGCGCATGGCAGGTGGAACAGGCACGGGATTCCTTTGCCAATGGCGGCCTTCTGGGCGTTGGCCCCGGCGATGGCACCGTCAAATTGCATCTGCCGGATGCGCATTCCGATTTCATCTTTGCCGTCGCCGCCGAGGAATATGGCGCGTTGGCCTGTCTCAGCCTGATCGGCCTTTACGGCTTTATCGTGCTGCGCGGCTTTGCCCGCACCATGTCGGATGAAGGGCTGTTCGCGCTGATTGCCGGGTCCAGCCTTCTGGCACAGTTCGGGGTACAGGCCGCCATCCATATGGCCTCATCCGCCGACTTCATCCCNACCAAAGGCATGACGCTGCCGCTNATCAGCTATGGCGGCTCGTCACTGGTCGCCAGCGGCGTAACCATGGGGCTGATCCTGGCGCTGACCCGCCGGCGCAAGCCCTATGCGCTTCCCGGACAGCGCCGCCATATGCCAGCGGGCAGCGCCGCCCCGCAGACGCAGGAGGCAGTGTGATGGCAAAACCCCTGATCGCACTGGCAGCTGGCGGCACTGGCGGGCACGTCTTCCCGGCCCTGGCCATTGCCGAAACACTGCGCGACAACGGATTTGACACATTGATGTTGACCGATCGCCGCGGNGCAAAGCTGATCCCGGCTGCCGGCCGGATGGTTCTGCCGGCGGAATCCCCCTTTCAGCGGAATATTCTGCGCCGCCTGCGGGCCATGACGGCACTGGGCGCNGCCACGGTGGCGACACTGGTTCTGATCGCCCGTCGCCGCCCGCGCGTGATGATCGGTTTTGGCGGCTATCCTGCCTTTGCCCCGTTGCTTGCCGCGCGCNTGACGGCCACCCCTGCACTGCTGCATGAACAGAATGCCTTTCTGGGACGTGCCAACCGCATGCTGGCGCGCTGGACAGGCCATCTGGCAATCAGCTGGGAAGATACATCCAACCTGCCGGCCGGCGTCATCACAAAGCGCCTTGGCATGCCTGTGCGTANCGCTTTCTTTGATATCCCGCCGGCAAAAGCGTCGAGGGATGACACNATTGCCCTCACCGTCATTGGCGGCTCGCTGGGGGCGGCTGTCTTTGCCGACCTTGTGCCCGAAGCCATCAGCCATCTCGATGCCGCGCTGCGCGGCCGCCTGACCCTGACCCAGCAATGCCGTGCCNACCAGCAGGCGGCGCTGACCGCCCGCTATGAGGCGATNGGCGTGCGCGCCGATATCCGCCCGTTCTTTGATGATATGCCGCGCATCCTTGCCGACAGCCAGCTTGTGATCAGCCGTGCCGGCGCCTCGTCGGTNGCCGAACTTGCCGCCGCCGGGCGGCCGGCCCTGCTGGTGCCGTTTGGCGGGGCGATGGATGACCATCAGACGCGCAACGCACAACAGCTGGAAGCTGTTGGCGGCGGGCTTTGCCTTGCCGAATCCGGCCTCACCGCCCCGGCGCTCGCGACGCATCTGACCACCCTGTTTGGGGATCCGGCGCGCCTGTNCGCCATGGGCCAGGCCGCGCGCAGCCTTGCCGCCACCAGCGCCGCCACCGCGATTGCCGACTGGGCGCTTGAAATTGGCCGGGTGACTGACAGGGAAAGGAATGCGGCATGAGCGAACTTCCCCTTTCCATCGGCACCATGCATTTCACCGGCATTGGCGGCATCGGGATGAGCGGCATTGCCGAAATTCTNTTTGAGCTTGGCTATGATGTGCAGGGCAGCGATCTNTCGGAAAATGCCAATGTACGCCGCCTGCGCGACAAGGGCATTCCGGTCATGTGCGGCCAGACCGCCGAGAATGTGGCGAATGCGTCCATCGTGGTGATCTCGACCGCNATCAAGCAGGANAACCCGGAACTGGTCGCCGCACGCGAACGCTTTCTGCCGATTGTCCATCGCGCCGAAATGCTGGGCGAGTTGATGCGGCTGCGCTGGTCNGTCGCCGTTGCCGGCACGCATGGCAAGACCACCACCACNTCGCTGATCGCAACCTTGCTGGANTCAGCCCGCATCGACCCGACCGTGATCAATGGCGGCATCATCACCGGCTGGGGCAGCAATGCGCGCCTTGGCAAGGGACAGTGGATGGTGGTTGAGGCGGATGAAAGCGACGGGTCCTTCTCGAAACTGAACCCCACNGTTGCTGTTGTCACCAATATCGACCCCGAGCATCTGGACCATCACGGCACCTTCGAGGCGCTGGAACAGGCCTTTTTCAATTTTGTTGCTGCNGTGCCTTTCTATGGCTTTGCCACCCTGTGCATCGATCATCCGGCCGTGCAGCGGCTGATGGCCGGCATCAAGGACCGCCGGATCATCACCTATGGCCTGTCGGCGAATGCCGATNTACGCGCGGTCAANCTGCGACATGACGGGCCGGCCATGCTGTTTGACGTCCTGCTGTCAGACCGTACCGCCGGGGCGCAGTCGCAGATGAACAGCCTGCGCTTTCCGATGCTGGGNGAACATAATGTCCAGAACTGTCTGGCAGCCATCGCCGTGGCGCTGGAAATGGGCATGNCCCCGGATGAAATTGCCACAGCCCTTGCCAGCTTTGGCGGTGTTGGACGCCGGTTCGAGACAAAGGGTGTCAGCGGCGGCGTAACCGTGATTGATGATTATGGCCACCACCCGGTCGAAATTCGCGCCGCCCTGCANGCCGGCCGCATGCTGTGCGGGACGAACAAGCTGGTTGCTGTGGTACAGCCGCATCGTTACAGCCGCCTCGCCGATCTGTTTGATGATTTCTGCGCCTGCTTCAATGATGCTGACGAGGTGCTGGTCGCCGATGTCTATGCTGCGGGCGAGGCCCCGATCGACGGCATTGATAATGCGGCGCTTGTAAGCGGGCTTCGCGACCATGGCCATCGCGGGCCGGCCATCCTGCACAGCCGCGCTGCCCTTGCCGGCGAAATTCTGGAACGCACCACGGCAGGCGATCTTGTGATGTGCCTTGGTGCCGGCGATATCACCGGCTGGGCTGCCGATCTTCCCGCCGAGATGGAAGCATTGCGCGGGGGGGCATCATGACGCTGCGTGACCGTCTTCCCGACATTCGCGGCACCTATGCCGAGGCCGCCCCGATGGCGCGCCATACCTGGTTTGGTGTCGGTGGCCCGGCGGATATGATTTTCTGCCCGCGCGATGCCGATGACCTTGCCGGTTTCCTTGCCAGCTGCCCTGCCGATATCCCCCTGCTGCCCGTCGGTGCCGGATCAAATCTGCTGGTGCGCGATGGCGGGGTTGCCGGGGTTGTCATCCGGATGAACCAGTTCATGACCGCGATCCACCATGACGGGAACGAGATCACTGCCGAGGCCGGGGCCACGGATGCCGATGTGGCGCGCCATGCCGCGCGTGCCGGCCTTGCCGGGCTGGAATTCCTGATCGGCATCCCGGGCACCATTGGGGGCGGGTTGCGGATGAATGCCGGGGCCTATGGGACCGAATTCCGCGATATCACCATCCGCGCCCACGGGGTTGACCGGAAGGGCCAAACCGTCAGCGCCACCCCTGACGAGATGGGCATGGCCTATCGCCACAGCGATGCGCCGGCGGACTGGATCTTCACTCATGCCACCTTCCGCGCTGTTGCCGGGGACAAGGCCGCCATCAAGACGCGGATGAAAGAGATCGTTGCCAGCCGCGGCGATGCACAGCCGCGCGGTGTGCGCACCGGTGGCAGCACCTTTGCCAATCCGCCGGGCGGCAAGGCGTGGCAGGAAATTGATGCCGCCGGCTGTCGCGGCCTGATGGTAGGCGGGGCCCAGGTATCGGAAAAACACTGCAACTTCCTGATCAATACCGGCGGTGCCAGCGCCCATGACATCGAAACCCTGGGCGAAACCGTGCGCGCGCGAGTGGCAGCCCGTGGCGGGCCGGCCCTGCGCTGGGAAATCCGCCGTGTCGGACAGGAAGGCGGCACCCCGGCCCGGACAAAGAACATATCCGGGGCAAAAAATATATCCGGGGCAGCAGACACATCCAGAACACCAGGCACAACCGGGAGGACGGGCGCATGACCGGCGAACACGTGGCCGTGCTGATGGGCGGCTGGACATCCGAGGCACCTGTCAGCCGTGTTACCGCAAGCTTTTGCGGACAGGCGGCACGCAATGCCGGCTGGGATGCCGTCGAGGTCGAGGTTGAACGCAACATCGCAACCGTACTTGCCGAGATGAAGCCTTCGCGGGTGTTCAACGCCCTGCATGGGCAGGTTGGCGAGGATGGCAACATCCAGGGGCTGCTCAACATCATGAACATCCCCTACACGCATAGCGGCCTGCTGGCATCGGCCATCGCGATGGACAAGCTGCGCGCCAAGAACGCCCTTGCCGAGGTTGGCATCAATGTGCCGCCCACCCTGCCGCTGGTCGAGGACAGCCATGTAACCCCTGCCGATTACAGCGGGGCGCATGTCATCAAGCCGCGTGCCGACGGGTCCAGCATCGGGGTGGTAATCGTTCAGGACGGCACCAACGCCCCGCCACCGCGCAGCCACTGGACGCTGGAAACCGAACTGATTGCCGAACCCTACATTCCGGGCCTCGAGCTGACAGTTGCTGTTCTCGACGGCACCGCGCTCTGCGTCACCGAAATCCGCCCGAAAGTCGATTTCTATGATTTCGATGCGAAATATGCCGCCGGCGGGTCCGAACATATTCTGCCGGCTGACGTCCCGCAGGAGGTAACGCTGACCGCCTGTGACTGGGCCGAACGCGCCTATCGCCATCTCGGCTGCCGCGGTGTCATCCGCGCCGATTACCGCTGGGACAAGGATAACAACGCCCTCTACATGCTGGAAATCAACACCCAGCCGGGCATGACCGCCACCTCACTGGTGCCGGAACAGGCCCGGTTTGTCGGCCTATCCGGCGAAGAGCTGGTCAATCATTTGCTGGAGACCGCGCAATGCGACGACTGACCGGATTCATCCGCCGTCGCGGCGATGCTGATATGCCGGCCGAAACCGGCCAGCGGCGCGCAATCCGCCTGCCGCGCTGGCGCAGCCTTGCCTATGGCCTGCTGGCGGTGTTTGTCACCGGGTCAGCCGCCGCGGTCATCGCCGAACGCCAGCGCCTTGCCGATATGCTGATTGTCGCGTCGGCCGAGACCGGGCTGCAGCTGGAATATATCGAAGTCTATGGCCGCGCCCATACGCCAAAGGAGGCAATCCTCGCCGCCAGTGAACTGACCCTTGGCGAGCCGATGCTGGGAATATCGCTGCGCGACCTGCATGCGCGCCTGTCGACCATCGGATGGATCGAGGATGTCGCCATCGAACGCGAGATGCCGTCGACCATCCGCCTGTTGCTGACCGAGCGTGTGCCCATTGCCCTGTTGCAGACTATAGACGGGCACCGCGTCATCGATGCCAATGGCACCATCATCACCGGGGCTGACCCGTCGGCATTCGGGCATCTGACCGTCGTTGCCGGCAAGAAGGCTGCCAGCCGTGCGGCCCCTATCCTGAACATCCTGCGCACCGAACCCGAGCTTTATGCCGAGGTCTGGGCCATCAGCTATCAGTCCGAACGCCGCTGGGACGTGCATCTGCGTAGCGGCATCCGCGTGCGCCTGCCGGAAACCGACCCGCGCACCGCCTGGTCGCGGCTGGCGATCATCGACCACAGCAAGCGGATCACCGACCGCGATCTTGCCGTCATCGACCTGCGCGTTCCGGACCAGATGATCGTTGAACCCAACATTCCGGTGCGCGGAAAGGGGAGCAAGACATGATGTTCCGTCGCAATGGCCACAGCCGCCGTCCTTTCGGCATCCTCGATATCGGCAGCACGAAAATCTGCTGCATGATTGGCGAGCATGACAAGCTGGGCGGTGTGCGGCTTCTGGGCCAGGGCACTCACGCATCGGCCGGTATCCGTGCGGGCGAGGTCACAGCCCTTGCCTATCTCAGCGATGCCATCGGCAATGCCGTGCAGACTGCCGAACGCGCCGCCGGGGTCTCGCTTACCGCCGTCAGTGTCGTGCTGGCTGGCGGCAGCCCGCGTTCCAGCTTCAGCAAGCAGAGCATGACAATGGCCGACAGCACGGTCAGCCGCCGCGATGTGCGCCGGTTGCTGGACCGTTCAGGTCACCAGCCCATGGATGACGCGCTGCAGCTGATGCAGTTCCACCCGTTGCATTACAGCCTTGATGACATTCGTGGCATTGCGGATCCGGTGGGCATGCGCGGGCGCGAACTCGCGGTTGAATTCCTCACAGTTGCGGCAAAGCGCACGCATCTTGCCAATATCATCGAGGCGCTGGGGCAGAACCATCTTGGCGCAGAGCGCTTTATCCATGCCGGCTATGCGGCCGGGCTGGCCTGTCTCGGCACCGAGGAGCGCGAGGTCGGCAGCACCGTCATCGATCTCGGCGGCGGCACCTCATCAGCAGCCATCTTCATGGATGGCAAGCTGATCTATATCGATACCGTCCCGGCCGGGGGGCAGCATGTATCAACCGATATCGCGCGTATCCTGTCCACGCCGGTGACAACCGCCGAGCGGCTGAAGGCCGTGCATGGGGCCATTACCCCGATTGACACCATGTCACCCCCGCCCGGCCCGGTGCATGAGGCGCTGCAGCTTGGCCATTCCGACAACATCATGCTGCCGGGCGTTGGCGACCATATCGAAATCGACGGCAAGATGATCGAGCGCAGCCTGTTGAGCGCAGTGATCCGGCCGCGGATAGAAGAAATCATCGAGCTGCTGACCGACAGGATGAAGGCGGCGCGCATGGAATATGCCGCCGGCAACCGCTTTATCCTGACCGGTGGTGGCAGCCAGCTGACCGGCATTGCCGACTTCTGCGCCCAGATTGCGGGCAAGAGCGTTGGCCTTGGCGAGCCGCATGGCATTGCCAACCTGCCGATTGAAGAGACAAGCCGTTCCAGCGCTGCTGCGGTCGGCGCGCTGCTGCATGTCAGCCGCCTGACCGAGGACGACCCGGCAGAGCGCCAGACCCGAACCCTTCCCCACGGCCCGATCGAACGTCTGGGCGCGTGGTTCCGTGACAATCTTTGAGAAAGGAGCCGTTGCCATGCAACTTCATGTGTCACACGCCCCGGCAGATTGTTCGCCGGATAGATTAATGACTTTCCACCACCCATTCACCTGCGGGGCCGTCGGGCCATGCCAACGCCCGCACCCACACGCTGCCACGCAAGTGAGCCAATCGGTACCGGCAGCCCCATGGTCAACCATTGCAAAAGGGAGACTCGCATGACCATCAACCTTTCTGTTCCGCAAACCATGCAGGAATTGCGCCCGCGCATCACCGTTGTCGGTGTTGGCGGTGCAGGCGGCAATGCCGTCAACAACATGATCAATGCTGATCTGGATGGCGTCGATTTTCTTGTCGCCAATACCGACGGTCAGGCGCTGGCACATTCGCTGGCCGGCCGCAAGATCCAGCTTGGCACCGCGATTACACAGGGGCTTGGCGCCGGATCAAAGCCGGATGTCGGGCGCGCCGCAGCCGAGGAAAGCATCGAGGCCGTGATGGGCGAGCTTGCCGATTGCAACATGGTGTTCATCACCGCAGGCATGGGTGGCGGCACCGGCACGGGCGCCGCCCCGGTGATTGCCCGTGCGGCACGTGAACGCGGCATCCTGACGGTTGGCGTGGTCACGAAACCCTTTGATTTTGAGGGACAGCGCCGGATGGCACAGGCCGAGGCCGGGATCGAGGAGATGCAGTCCTGGGTCGACACGCTGATCGTGATCCCGAACCAGAACCTGTTCAGGCTGGCGAATGAGCGCACCACCTTTGCCGATGCGTTCCATATCGCCGATACGGTTCTGCATCAGGGCGTTGCGGGTGTAACCGACCTGATGATCAAGCCTGGCCAGATCAATCTCGACTTTGCCGATATCCGCGCCGTGATGAGCGAAATGGGCAAGGCCATGATGGGCACTGGCGAGGCATCAGGCGAAAGCCGGGCCACCCAGGCCGCCGAGGCCGCAATCAACAACCCGCTGCTGGATGACATCACCATGCAGGGCGCGCGCGCCGTGCTGATCAATGTCACCGGCGGGCTCGACATGACCTTGTTCGAGGTCGACGAGGCTGCCAACCGGGTCCGCCGCGAGGTGGATAGCGATGCCGTCATCATCTTTGGGTCGACCTTTGATGAAAAGCTGGAAGGCGTCATGCGCGTCTCGATTGTGGCAACCGGCATCGAAGCTGCCACCGCCGGCATCCAGCCGGTCCAGACACGGACCCATAGCAGCACCCCATCAACCATCATTTCGGCCCCGAAATCCGGTGCCGACTCTGCGACAGCGGCGATTGTTACCGCTGACACCAATACCGTGACCCGGGCAGACAGCGCCGCCACGGTAACAGAACCGGCTGACGACGCGGCGAAAGCCCCGGAAACAGCCGGGGAATCAGCCGGGGAATCAGTTGCTGAGGCCACTGCGGAAACAGCGCAGGCTGACACGCAGGCAGATGCGGCACCGGTAGCGGCCATCCGGTCACCGCGTGAACCAATCCGTGACCCGGCGACCATGGAAAATAATGCCGCCTATGTGCCTGCCTTTGTCGCCACCAAGAAGACCTCGCGCCTTGCCTTCCTGTCTGCAGGCAAGCCCGCACCACGGGTCCCGGCGACTGCAAACAAGGCAGCGGCAATCTTCTCCGACACGCCGACAGCTGATCGCGACAGCACCACAGACAGCGACAACGGCGCGGACGCGCATCAGATGTCGCTTGATGAGGCCATCGAACGGGAACGGGCGGCCGCCGCCCTTGCCACCGGGCTTGGTGCATCAAACACCGGGTCGAATTCCGGGTCAGATACCGGGTCAGTTTCCGGGTCAGATACGGGCCCCGAAGCTGCACCGGAAAGCGCTTCGGAAACAGCATCGGTCATGACAGCCGAAACATCGCCGCCGGCCATGGTTGCTGACAGTGCTGCCGAGGTCATACCGGCACGGCGCAGCGGGTTTGTGCCGCCGGCACCGACGCCGCTTCCCGATGCTGAATCCGTTCCGGAAGCCGGTAATGGGCGGACCAGCCTGATTAACAAGATTTCAGGGCTCTGGACCAGCAAGCCGCAGGATGATGCTGTTGAGGAACGGCGCGAACCCGCCGTCGAGACGAGCGCGCCCGTTGACAGCACACCATCCATTCTGGACCTGCCACGCGCTGATGCGCTGAACCGGACACCCGAACCGGTGGCGGCGGCGACGCTGGAAAAATCAGCGGATGACCTTGAAATACCGGCGTTCCTGCGCCGCCAGGCCAACTGACCGCCCGTAGCGGAAAACCCTGCGTAGAACGCGCCCGGCAGCATGCTGCCGGGCGTTTTTTATGGTAGAATGCATGATGGACAAGCCGCGTCCGCCCGCTTCCGTGCGAAGCATCTGATATTGTTACAAGCCGTAACCAAATGTGATTTGAGACTCGCGGGCGGCCAGCCTAGAGTNCATCCAGANCAAAAGGACAGTCTCAGGCCCCTGTTCCTGTTACGGCAGTCANAACCTGCCCCGNCAGCAAACGGCCAGCGGCATGTCCGGACAACAAATGTCTCAGGCGGGAATATGTTCAGCGATCAGCCGATGCAGACCACGGTCAGTGATGTCGTTGCTTTTGACGGGATCGGACTCCATTCCGGGCGCTTTGTGCATCTGACTGTCCNCCCNGCCCCCGCCAATACCGGTATCCAGTTNAANCGCATTGACGTTACCGAAAACCGCCAGAGCATTACCGCCCATCCCGACAATGTCAGAAAAGCCCGTCTTTGCACCCGCATCGAAAACAGNGATGGCGTACGGCTGGAAACTGTTGAACATCTGATGGCTGCCTTTGCCGGTCTNGGGATCGACAATGCCANCGTTCATATCGANAGCGGCGAAGCCCCGATCCTGGATGGCAGCAGCCTTCCCTTTGTCGCGGCACTGCAGAATGCCGGTATCACAACCCTGTCCGCGCGCCGCCGCACTCTTGTGGTAACACAGACAGTGCGTGTCGAGCATGGCGGCGGCTGGGCAATGATCGAACCCCATAGCCGGCTGGAGATCGATGCCGAGATCGATTTCGAGGATCCGGCCATCGGGCGCCAGCGATTCCACTACCAGCANGGCAATGGCCGGTTTGAGAGTGACCTTGCCGCGGCGCGCACCTTCTGCCAGATGCGTGATGTGGCCGCCATGCAGAATGCCGGGCTGACCCTTGGCGGGTCGCTGAACAACGCCATCGTCGTTGAAAATGGCCGCATTATGAATGAGACCGGCCTGCGCATGAAGCATGAATTCGTCAAACACAAGATTCTGGACTGCCTTGGCGATCTGTATCTTCTGGGGATGATGGTGCGTGGCAAGGTGACAACATCGCGGCCGGGCCATGCCATCTGCGCCGAGCTTGTGACACGCTTGTGGGATTCAACTGAATCTTACCGGATTGTCGAGGAAGGTGTCCTCGTCGGCCACTCCGACGGCTATGCGCTTCCCGAAGTGGCTGCTGCCGCTGCCGTCTGATTGCAGGGGGCCGGTCAGCCGGCATCCATGANATCCGCGCCANCAACGGCACCACCGCCAGTGACAACACTGCCGACATCGAACGCAANCAAGTCAGCACGCTGCCAACTCGGCCTTTTCACATCGCCCCCAACTGGTTATTGTGGGCGCACGCTGAGTTCGCCTTCCGGAGACATTTTGTGGCCAACCATCTGCTCCTTCCCATTGCCGCTGTCCTGCTGACCGGCCTTGCCGCCTGTTCGACCCCCGAAATACCGGAACAGGTCGAACGGCCAGCCAATGAACTCTATGACGAGGCGTTGCAGCTGGCGCAAGGCGGCGCGCCCGACAAGGCGGCCCCCAAATTTGAAGAGGTGGAACGCCAGCACCCCTATTCAGACCTTGCGGTGCGGTCGCAGATCATGGCGGCATGGGCGTTCTACCAGAGCAATGATTATCCGCGGGCGGTGGCATCGCTGGAACGCTTCATTGAACTGAATCCCGCCGACCCGCTTGTCGAATATGCGCTCTATCTGCGGGCACTGAGCTATTACGAGCAGATTGTGAATGTCGAGCGCGATGCCGAAATGACCCTGCTGGCGCTGAATGCCTTTGAGGATCTGCTGCGCCGCTTTCCCAGTGGCGAATATGGCCGTGATGCGCAGCTGAAAGCCGATCTGGCGCGTTCACACCTGGCGGGCAAGGAAATGGCCGTTGGCCGGTTCTATGCCGAACGGGGCTATCATGCGGCCGCGNTGCGCCGCTTTGAAACTGTCGTGCGCGANTACCAGACNACGAATCAGGTGCCTGAGGCGCTGTACCGTATGGTNGAGGTATATCTGGCACTCGGCCTTGTTGATGAGGCGGACAGGGTCGGGTCGGTGGCGGTCTATAACTATGCCGAATCTTTCTGGACGCAGGAATTGCTTGCCCTTGCCGAAGACCCGTCGCGCGAACTGCCAAAGGGCATGTTCCGGCGTGCCATTGAATCTGTTGCCGGGCTGTTTGACCGAGAGTGATGCTACACAGTCTCAGCGTTTCCAATATCGTCCTGATCGAACGCCTCACCCTGAATTTTGAATCAGGGTTGACCGTGCTGACGGGCGAGACAGGTGCCGGCAAATCCATTCTTCTTGACGCGCTTGGCCTTGCCCTTGGCAGCCGTGCCGATTTTCGTCTGATCCGTGAAGGCAGCGACAGCGCGCAGGTGGCCGCCAGCTTTACGCTGGATGCCGATCATCCGGTCTGGGNCCGTCTTGCCGATTCAGATATTCCCCGCGATGACATGCTGATCCTGCGCCGCCGGCTGAAGGCGGATGGCAAATCATCGGCCAGTATCAATGATGTGCCGGTATCGGCNGCCCTGCTGCGCGANATCGGTGACATGCTTGTTGAAATNCAGGGNCAGTTCGAAGGGCGCGGCCTTCTGGATGTGGCCACGCATATNACCNTGCTGGACCGTGCTGCAGCGCATGAGGATGTGCTGGAAAAGCTGGCCACGGGCTGGGACAGCTGGCTGCAGGCACAGCGCAATCTGGCGCAGGCAAAACGCGATCTGGAAAANGCCCGCGCCGAGGAAGAATGGCTGCGCGACGCCGTGGAACAGCTGGACCTTCTGGCCCCGGCAGTAGGCGAGGAAGACACCTTGTCGGCCGAACGCGAAAGGCTGGCCAATGTCGGGCGTATCGGGGAAAGCCTCGCCGCTGCTGACAGCGCCGCTTTTGGTGATTCCGGCGCGCAGACAATGATCGGGCGAGCACGGGCAGCGCTTGAAAAGGCGGCCCCGCTATCCGGCGGGTTGCTGGATGATGCGCTGGCCGCCCTCGAACGCACCGATGCCGAACTGGCCGAGGCCAGCGCCGCCATCAGCAGTGCNGGCCATGCCCTTGAAAGCGACCCGGCACGCCTGCAGACGGTGGATGACCGGCTGCATGAATTGCGGCAGCAGGCGCGCAAACATGACTGCAGCACGGATGAACTGGCCGCAATACATGCCCGCCTCGCCGCCAGCCTTGCCGGCATCGAGGATTCGGCCGGTGCCCTTGCCGGCCTTGCCGATAATGAACGCCAGTGGCGCGACTATTACCGCCAGGTGGCTGACCGCGTGGCCGCAAACCGGGCGCGTGCCGCCGCCAGCCTTGATGCCACTGTCGGCACCGAACTGCCGCCGCTGAAACTGGACGGCGCGACATTCACAACACGGATCACCGACCTGCCGCCAGAACAATTTGGCCCGCTGGGCACACAGCAGGTCCGTTTTGAGGCCAGCACCAACAGGGGCATNAAGGCAGGTCCCATTGACAAGATCGCCTCCGGGGGCGAGCTGGCGCGGTTTCTGCTGGCATTGAAAGTGGCACTGGAAGGCGATGCCGCAGGCCGTACCCTGATTTTTGACGAGGTGGATTCGGGTGTTGGCGGGGCNGTTGCAGCGGCCGTTGGTGACAGGCTGTCACGCCTTGGCCAGTCGACGCAGACGCTGGTCGTTACCCATTCACCACAGGTGGCGGCCAAAGGCAGCTACCATATGAAGATCGCCAAGACCGCGACGGATGAGGGCGTGATCAGCGGCACCGAACCGCTGGACCGCGACGCCCGTACCGAGGAAATTGCCCGCATGCTGGCCGGTGAGCAGATCACCGCCGAGGCCCGCGCCGCGGCCCTTGCCCTGCTGGAGGGCTGAGATGAGCGGTNCGGAGACAGACCCCGGAAGCATCCGGCCGGGTACCACGCCCGTCAGCGAGATGAATCCTGCCGATACCGAAGCCGAGCTGCGCAACCTTGCCCGCGCCATCCAGTTTCACGACCTCCGCTATCATGGCGAGGATGCACCGGTCATCAGCGATGCCGCCTATGACGCGCTGGTCGCCCGCAACCGCGATCTTGAAGCCGCCTTTCCCGATCTGGTGCGCGAAGACAGTCCCAGCCTGCGGGTGGGTGCGCCGGCCGCTGCCGGTTTTGGCAAGGTGCGTCATGCCCGCCAGATGCTGTCGCTCAATAACGGATTTTCTGCCGAGGACATTACCGATTTNGTTGCGCGAATCCGGCGATTCCTGTCACTGGCCGAGGATGATGCGCTGGCCTTTACTGCCGAGCCGAAAATCGACGGGCTGTCACTGTCACTACGCTATGAGTCTGGCCGCCTGACACAGGCCGCCACCCGCGGCGACGGCACCGAGGGCGAGGATGTCACCGCCAATATTCGCGGTGTCAGTGCCATTCCGGCTACCCTGACCTCCGGCGGGCCGGCCATACTGCCGGATATTCTGGAAGTGCGCGGCGAGCTTTATATGGACCGGCAGGATTTTCTGGCGCTGAATGCCGCACAGGAAGCGTCCGGCGGCAAGATATTCGCCAATCCNCGCAATGCGGCGGCCGGATCGCTGCGGCAAAAGGATGCCAGTGTTACCGCATCACGCAATCTGCGCTTTTTTGCCTATTCGCTTGGCGAGGTCAGCGCCCCGATTGCCGATACCCATACAGGCTGCCTTGCCGCCCTCGCCGGCTTTGGCTTCAGCGTCAATGACCTGTCCACCCGCTGCGCCGATATTGACGCCTTGCTGGCGCATTATGCCGAGATTGGCCGCCAGCGGGCCACCCTTGGCTATGATATTGACGGGGTGGTCTACAAGGTCGACCGGCATGACTATCAGGAGCGGCTTGGCCAGGTCGCGCGCGCCCCGCGCTGGGCGCTGGCGCATAAATTCCCCGCCGAACAGGCCGAAACCCTGCTGAATGCCATTGATATCCAGGTGGGGCGCACCGGCGCGCTGACACCTGTGGCACGGCTGGCGCCGGTCACGGTTGGCGGCGTGGTGGTGTCGAACGCCACCTTGCATAATGAAGATGAAATCCGNCGCAAGGATATCCGTGTTGGCGACCGTGTGGTCATTCAGCGGGCCGGTGATGTGATCCCGCAGGTGGTGCGGGTTATCACGGCGGATCGCGAGCAGGATGCCATGCCCTTTGTCTTTCCCGACAGATGCCCGGAATGCGACGCCCCTGCCATCCGCCCCGAGGGCGAAGCTGTACGGCGCTGCACCAACGCGCTGGAGTGCCCGGCGCAGCGGCTGGAATGGCTGAAACATTTCGTCTCGCGCGACGCCTTTGACATTGAGGGGCTTGGCGCGCGCCAGATCGAACAGTTTGTTGCGCTTGGATGGGTCAGGCGGCCGGCCGATATCTTCCGGCTGGCAGAACGTCGCGCCGAGATGGCCACGCTTGACGGCTATGGCGACATCTCGATCGGCAATCTGCTGGCAGCCATCGAAACGCGGCGCGAGATCGGGTTTGAACGGGTGATTTTTGCCCTTGGCATCCGTCAGGTCGGTCAGGCNACCGCGCGGCTGCTGGCCCTGCATTATCAGACACCGGATGCGCTGATGGCCGCCACNGCGCCAGAGGCCGACATGGNNGCAAGCGCNGCCGAACTNATCGAGATTNACCAGATTGGCGANNCCATGGTGGCTGACNTNCTGGNCTTTCTGACCAATGACAGCAACCGNGCTGCGGTGANAGACCTGTTTGNCCAGCTGCNTGTGNTCCCGCCCGAACGACCCGCCGATGACAGCCCGGTCAGCGGCAAGACCATCGTCTTTACCGGCACCCTGTCCGGCATGTCACGCGCCGAGGCCAAGGCACGGGCCGAGGGGCTGGGGGCCAAGGTTTCGGGGTCCGTATCCGCCAAGACAGATTTGCTTGTGACCGGCGCGGATGCCGGATCAAAGGCGCGCAAGGCGGCCGATCTTGGGGTCACTGTTCTCAGTGAGGCGGACTGGCTGGCGCTGATCAGCAGCTGATCCTGCCGCCCGGCTGGCGCTGCTGGTTCTGTTGATCCTGCTAGCGCTTGTTTACAGGGGCGCGCAGGCAGCTTCCAGCCATGCCAGCACATCATCCTCACCGGCAAGCTCAGGCGTCAGCTGTTTGCGGACCATGGCATGATAGTCATCCAGCCACGCGCGCTCGGCCGGCAGCAACAGGGCCGCATCGATCAACCGCCTGTCAATGGGGCAGAGGGTGACCGTCTCAAAGCCGCTGAATCCCTGCGCATCCGGGGCGGTTACAACGACCAGCGTTTCGGTCCTGATCCCCCATGCCCCCGCGCGGTAACATCCCGGCTCGTTTGACAGCAGCATGCCGGGGGCAAGCGCAGTGGTGCCCCGCTTTGAAATACTGGCCGGGCCCTCATGCACCTGCAGCACATGCCCAACGCCATGGCCGGTGCCATGCGCATAATCCAGACCGGCTGCCCACATGGGCGCACGCGCCAGCGCATCGATCTGCTGGCCGGTTGTGCCGGCCGGGAACCGCGCCAGCGCAACGGCAATATGGGCGCGCAGCACAGCGGTAAAGGCATCGCACATGTCGGCATCCGGCGTGCCGATGGCAACAGTGCGGGTGATATCGGTCGTGCCGTCATGGTAATGCGCCCCGGAATCAACCAGCAGCAGGCTGTCCTGCTGCAGTTCCCTGTCCTGCCCGGCAATGGCGCGGTAATGGACAATGGCCCCGTTCGGCCCGCTGCCGCAGATGGTGTCAAAACTTGAGGCGATAAAGCGCGGGCTGCGCTGGCGCAGATCCAGCAGATGGTCGGCGATCGCGGTTTCGGTCATGCCGTCGCCCCCGCCGGTCGACAACCAGTGCAGAAACCGCACCATCACCGCCCCGTCCTCGATATGGGCGCGGCGCGTGCCGGCAAGCTCGGCCGCGTTCTTCAGCGCCTTCATCGCCGTGACCGGGCAATCCTTTTCCACAAGCCGCGCCCCGCAAGCGGCCAGCGGCGCATGCATGGCTTGCGGCAGGCTGGCAGGCTCGAACCAGATCACCGCGTCATCGCCATAGCCGGCGCGCGGGTCAATCAGCGCGTCGAACTGGTCCAGCGGCGCCATGGCTGCCTCATTGGCAAGATCGCCCTCCATCACCGGCGCAAGGCTGGCAATATCCCCCAGCAGCAGCAATCCATTTTCGCGGTGATACAGGGCAAAGACCAGATTGACCGGCGTGTTGGCAAGATCATGCCCGCGGATATTTGTCAGCCAGTTCACAGCATCGACGCGGCTGATCACCACCGCATCAGCACCCGCATCGGCCAGCTTTTTGTCCAGCGCGGCAAGCTTGTCCGCCATGCTCTGTCCCGCCACGCGGTCGGGCATACGAAACGGGCGCGCCGCACCGGCTTGCGGACGGGCCGTTCCCCATATCGCATCAACAGGGTTATCAGCATGCGCCACAAGTGTGGCCCCGGCATCACGACAGGATTTTTCGAGACGGCGGAAACCGGCAACCGTGACAAGACACGGGTCGACACCGATGCGCTTGCCAGCCCCGTCAGCCTGTTTCAGCCAACCGGACAGGCTGGCGTCAGGCAGCGTATGGGTTGACCACAGGGCCGCGTCACTCTGGCTTGCCATCTGCAGGGTATAGCGGCCATCGCTGAACAGCGCCGCAGACTCCGCCAGCACCACGCCATAGCCTGCCGATCCGGTAAAGCCGCTGACAAAGGCCAGCCGTTCCTCGCTCGGGGGCACTTCCTCGCCCTGGAACATATCCTCACGCCCGATATACCAGCCATCCAGCCCGATGGTCTGCAAACTGTCCCGCAACCGGGCAACAGGATGGGCGGCTTGTGTCATGATGGCATCTCCGGCGCAGCTGTTCCTGTCTGACCGTGCCACAGGCGGGATGCGCCGCCANCCCGCCGACGGCTGCCGGCACGCGGGCGCCCCCGCATGACCAGCGTTGTCCATTCGCCAATGACCAGNCGCCTGACGCGCATGGCCCCGTGCGCCGCATAGCGCGCGGCGACCATATCGGCCTGGCTGTTCAAAATGCCCGACAGGATGATCCATCCCCCGGGGGCCGTGCTGTCCACAAGGGCGCGCGCCATGCCGCAGAGCGGTCCTGCCAGAATATTGGCGAACACCATGTCATAAGGCGCATTGCGGTGCACCGACGGCGCGGCAAACCCGGTTGATACGACACAGCGCATGCGGTGGCGGGCGATATGGTTGATCTGCCGGTTCTCGGCTGCGGTGCGCACGGCCACCGGGTCATTATCGGCGGCAACAGCGCGGCTTGCCGGACGTGCCCGCAGCGCGCCAAGGGCCAGAATGGCCGACCCGCACCCCATATCCAGCACATGCCAGCGACGGCGGCGGCTGGCACGAAAGATCAGCCCGGCAGCACGCAGGCAGCCCTCGGTTGTCGGATGGGTGCCCGACCCGAAAGCCTGCGCCGCCTCGANAAGCAAGGGCCAGCAGGCCGCCGGGCGCGCTTGTGTGACATGGCTGCCATAGACCCAGAACCGGTCAATGCGGCGCGGCGGAAAGGCGGCCCGGTTTTCGGCCAGCCAGTCCCGCTTTGCCAGCTTCTGCACTGTCACGGGCACAGCGGCCATCCCGAGCGCGGCAAATTGCGGTGCCAGCAGGCCGTCAATNATCCCGGCATCCGGGGCATGGCTGAACAGNGCCTCAATCTGCCAGCTGCCGCCGCCATCGCGCAAATGCGCCGTTGCCTCGGCATCGAGCAATTCGGAAAAGACGATTTCGATCTGCCCCATCTGCGCCTGTGATACCGTTTCATCCAGCGTCAGCTGCACCGCCCAGAGCGGNGTTGTTGTCAGATCTGCCAATCCTGTCATGAAACCACCGTCATGNATCTGCGATCATCATCATGCTGTCACGGCTTGCTGACAAAACCGGCCACCACTTTCTTGTGACCGGCCTTGTCAAAGGCGATTTCCAGCTTGTCACCATCAATATGGATGATGTTGCCCATGCCGAATTTCTGGTGGAAAACACGCTCGCCATTGGCAAATTCAGTCTTTTTGCGGTTCGGGGTAAAGCCGCTGTCGGCATCTGATGCCTGACGTTCGGCCATGCGCCGCCAGCCAGGCCCGTATCCGCCGCGCATATCGCCACTGCCGGTAAATGCCGCCCCGCCCGTCAGTTGCGCCTGCGCCGCGCGGCCAAAGGGAACGGCCCCGCCAAGCCCCTGCGCCATATCCTCGATNACGGTTTCAGGCGGCAGTTCCTGCACGAAACGTGACGGGATGGCCGATTGCCACTGGCCATGGATACGCCGGCTGCCGGCAAAGCTCAGCTGCACATGCCGGCGCGCGCGGGTGATGCCGACATAGGCAAGCCGGCGTTCTTCTTCCAGCCCGATCGCNCCGTTCTCGTCAATGGTGCGCTGGCTNGGGAAAATCCCCTCTTCCCAGCCGGGCAGGAACACCNTGTCGAATTCCAGCCCCTTNGCGGCGTGCAGCGTCATCAGCGTCACCTCGCCATCTTCATTGTCGCGGTCGCCATCCATCACCAGCGAGATATGTTCCAGAAACCCCTGCAGGGAATCGAAATCCTGCATCGCATTGACCAGTTCGGTCAGGTTTTCCAGCCGGCCTTCTGCCTCGGGNGANTTNTCGGCCATCCACATGCCCGTATAGCCGGATTCATCAAGCACCATCTTTGCCAGATCGGTATGGTGCATGCTGCCAACGGCATCACGCCAGCGCTCGATATTCTGGCAGAAACCGCCAAGNGCGGTGCGCGCCGCAGGGCGCAGTTCGTCACTCTGTGCCAGATCCATGGCGGCAGCCAGCAACGGCTTGTCCGAGGCACGCGCCTGCATGTGCAGGGCCTGGATGCTGGCCGTGCCCAGCCCGCGTTTGGGCGTGTTTATGATGCGTTCAAAGGCCAGATCATCTGCCGGCTGGGCAATCAGCCGCAGATAGGCAAGGGCATCACGGATCTCGGCACGTTCATAAAAGCGCGTGCCAACCACGCGGTAAGGCAGGCCAATTGCGATGAACCGTTCCTCAAACTCGCGGGTCTGAAACCCGGCGCGCACCAGCACGGCGATCTGTGACAGCTCATGCCCGTCCGCCTGNATGGCCTCGATATCAGCCGACACGGCCCGCGCTTCATCCGCACCATCCCAATAGCCGTTGACGCGCAGCTTTTCACCCGCATCCGCCGCGGTATAAAGCGTCTTGCCCAGCCGGCTTTCATTGCGCGCGATGATCCCGGACGCCGCCGCCAGAATATGACCCGTCGACCGGTAATTCTCTTCCAGCCGGACAATGGCCGCCCCCGGAAAATCGCTTTCAAACTTCAGGATGTTGCCAACCTCGGCCCCGCGCCAGCCATAGATCGACTGGTCGTCATCGCCGACGCAGCACAGGTTGCGGTCTGCCCCGGTCAGCAGGCGCAGCCACAGATATTGCGCGACATTAGTGTCCTGATACTCATCCACCATAATATGGGTGATGCGGCCATGATATTCGGCCAGCACATCGGGATGGGCCTGCAGCACAGTCAGCATATGCAGCAGCAGATCGCCAAAATCGACAGCATTCAGCGCCAGCAGCCGCGCCTGATAGGCGGTATAGAGTGCGCGCATGCGGCCATTCGCAATATCACCTGCCTCGGCGGTGCCGATCTTGTCCGGGGTCAGGCCGCGGTCTTTCCAGCGCTGGATCACACCCCCCAGCATCCGTGCCGGCCAGCGTTTGGCATCCAGATCCTCGGCTTCCATCAACTGTTTGATCAGCCGCGTCTGGTCATCCATGTCAAGAATGGTGAAATCGGGGCGCAGGCCCACCAGGTCGGCNTGCCGGCGCAGCATGCGTGCCGCCAGCGCATGAAAGGTGCCAAGCCAGACCTGCTCGGCCATCGGTCCCACCATGGCCGAAACGCGCTGTTTCATTTCGCGCGCCGCCTTGTTGGTGAATGTCACGGCAAGGATATTCCACGGCTTTGCAGTGCCGGTGGCCACCAGTTCGGCCAGCCGCGATGTGAGTACGCGTGTCTTCCCGGTACCGGCACCGGACAGCACCAGCAGCGGGCCGGATAATGTCTGTACGGCATCGCGTTGTGCCGGGTTGAGACCGGTGAGCCATGGATGTTCTGGATGTGGGGCGGATTGCATGCCGTCAAACTCGCAAATCGCCGGGCACGGGTCAACGGGCCGATGCGGGGCTGCGGCAATTCTTTGCGGCTGGCGTCACCCTGACGGATCGCGGGCCCGGCCACGCTGTTTGCCCATCAGCGCTGTTTGTCCATCAGCACTGTCTGCCGGGCAGCACTGTTTGCCGGGCAGCACTGTTTGCCGGGCAGCGCTGTTTGCCTGGCGGCGCTGCAGTACTGTTTGCATTTGCCCTTGCATGTTATATCCTGCCGCCTGNCTCATTGATGCGGCACAGCGCCAGAGCAGGGAANAGGATGCATACAGGCTTTATGACAGGCAGGCAGGCAGCAGACACCATCACCGGGACTGGCGGGCAGCGGCAAACGCTGCCAAAGATCATGGTGTCCAAGCTTATTCTGGTGGGCCTGGCCGGGCTGCTGGCGGCCTGTTCGACAACCCCGCCGGATGAACGCAGCGATTCGCGCGATGTCTTTGAAAATGCCAACCGCAGCATCTATGCGTTCAACATGGCAGCCGACACCTATGTCCTCGAGCCGGTTGCCGATGGCTATCGGTCAACCATTCCCGAAGGCGGCCAGCAGGCGGTGAATTATCATCTGCGCTGGGCATCCATGCCTTCGACAGCCATCAACTCGACATTGCAGGGCAAGTTTGAAAATGCCGGGCTGGCAACGCTGAATTTTCTGGTCAACGGCCTGACCCTTGGATTTGCCGATCTGACGCAGGACCATGACACCATTAAACAGGAAGATTTCGGCCAGACGCTTGCCAGCTACAATGCACCCGAGGGGCCTTACATCATGGTGCCGATCCTGGGGCCACGTACCGGCCGCGCCCTGACCGGCAATATTGTCGATTTCGCCATGAACCCGCTGCGGGTCTTTGGCAGCGGCGACGAGGTTCAGACCGTCCGCCAGGCGCAGGCCCCCCTTGGGGCGGTCAGTTTCCGGGCCAAGAATTTCGACGCCTTCAATGACGTGAAATACAATGCGCTGGACCCCTATGCCCGTACACGGTCAGCCTATTACCAGATCCGTCTCGGGCTGCTGGAAGACCGGGTGGGCGGCACCAGCCCCACCTCGGAAGACGCCTTCGAGTTCCTGTTCGAGGACTGACATGCCCCTCTACCGCACGCTCATAAACCGCACACTTATACCCTGTCTTGTGTCCGCGATGGCGTTCCTTGCTGCCGCCATGCTGCCGGCCAGCGCGTCTGAGCGGCAAAGCGCAGCCATTACAGCCGTGGGGTCGCTGATCAGCAATGTCGAAGCCATGCTGGAAACACCGGATGCTGACCGCGACACACGGCACGGCGCCATCACCGCGCTTCTGGATACGCATTTTGCGATGGACAGCATCGCCGCTTTTTCAACCGGCCCCTACTGGCGCGCCGCAACACCGGACGAACGCGAAACCTACAAATCTGTTTTCCGTGATGTGCTGGTCGGCACGATCCTGAACAATTTTGACCAGCTGAATGGCCTGACCTACACCCCGGGCAAGGCCACGCCGAAAGGCGATAAATTTGTGATTGTCAGCGGCAAATTTACCGATGTCACCGGGGCCCGCCCGCCGGTTGCGGTGAACTGGCGGGTCCTGACCCGTACCGGCAAACCGGTGCAGCTGTTTGACATCGAGATCGAAAACCTGTCGCTGCTGGTCACCCAACAGCAGGAAAATGTCGCTGTGATNCGCAAGAANAAGGGCCAGTTCGGTGCCCTGATCNCCGCCATGCAGACCCGCCTNTCCNCACNNTAGNCTTNNNCGCAGGNTGCCCGCCGGCANGCAAGAGTCNGATTAACGGCTACGTGGCCGATTAACGGCTGATCGGCTTGTATTTGATCCGCGTCGGGCGATCCGCCTCGGCACCAAGACGCCGCTTGCGGTCTGCCTCATAAGCCTCGTAATTGCCTTCAAACCATTCCACATGGCTGTCGCCCTCAAAGGCCAGAATATGGGTGGCAATCCGGTCAAGGAACCAGCGGTCGTGGCTGACAACCACTGCGCAGCCGGCAAATTCTTCCAGCGCCTCTTCCAGCGCGCGCAGCGTGTCGACATCAAGATCATTTGTCGGTTCGTCAAGCAGCAGCAGGTTTGCGCCGCTTTTCAGCATCCGCGCCAGATGCACGCGATTGCGCTCACCGCCGGACAGCTGGCCAACATGCTTTTGCTGGTCCCCGCCCTTGAAGTTGAACTGGCCGACATAGGCGCGTGACGCCATGGTGCGCTTGCCAAGCTCGATCTCGTCCAGCCCGTCGGAAATCACTTCCCAGACGGTTTTGCCATCCTCCAGATCATCGCGCGACTGGTCGACATAGCCAAGCTTGACCGTGTCACCGACGGTAAAGCTGCCGCCATCTGGGGCTTCAGCACCTGTGATCATGCGGAACAGGGTTGTCTTGCCGGCGCCGTTCGGGCCGATCACCCCGACAATGCCACCCGGGGGCAGGCGGAAAGACAGATCATCAATCAGCAGGCGTTCGCCAAAGGCCTTGCGCAGCCCCTCGGCATTGATGACGATATCCCCCAGGCGCGGGCCCGCCGGAATGTGAATCTTGGCGGTATCGATCTGCCGTTCATTTTCCTCGGCCAGCATCTTTTCATAGGCATTGATCCGTGCCTTTGACTTGGCCTGCCGCGCCTTTGGTGCCGCGCGTACCCAGTCCAGCTCGCGCGACAATGACTTGACGCGGGAATCCTCGGCCTTGCCTTCCTGCTCCAGCCGCTTCTGCTTTTGTTCCAGCCAGCCGGAATAATTGCCCTCATAGGGGATGCCCGCGCCGCGATCCAGTTCGAGGATCCAGCCTGCGACCTCGTCAAGGAAATAGCGGTCATGCGTGATGGTGACGACGGTACCGGGGAAATCATGCAGAAACCGCTGCAGCCAGGCCACCGATTCGGCATCCAGATGGTTTGTCGGTTCGTCCAGCAGCAGCATGTCCGGCGCGCTGAGCAGCAGCTTGCACAGGGCAACGCGGCGCTTTTCACCACCCGATAATTTCGTCACATCGGCATCGCCCTGCGGGACGCGCAGCGCATCCATGGCGATTTCGGCCTTGCGTTCCATGTCCCAGCCATCAATGGCATCAATCTTTTCCTGAAGCTCGGCCTGTTCGGCGATCACTTCATTCATCTCGTCATCGGTAAGCTCTTCGGCAAAGCGCGCGCTGACGGCATTAAAGCGGTCCATCAGCTCTTTCGCCTCGCCCATGCCCGACAGCACATTGCCCGTCACATCCATCGACGGGTCCAGTTCCGGTTCCTGCGCCAGATAGCCGACCTTGATCCCGTCTGCCGCCCAGGCCTCGCCATTAAACTCTGTATCGAGGCCGGCCATGATTTTCAGCAAGGTCGATTTACCCGCGCCATTCAGGCCCAGCACACCGATCTTTGCCCCGGGCAGAAAGGACAGGCTGATATTCTTCAGCACTTCCTTGCCGCCCGGCCATGCTTTGGACAGACGGTGCATCACATAGACATACTGATGGCTGGACATGGTGACTCTCTTTCCTTCGTGATGGGCCGGCACAGCGCATGGGTCACGCTGGCGCAATCATCGGTTTGAATGTCTGCCCACCTTCTAACGGGTGGCGCAACCAATCTCAACACGCAATCATCATTGGCACGGGCAACACCGGCACGGGCGGATGGTGCCTATTAAAACTATAAAACTAGTTTTATAGTTGTTTTAAAATGTGAATCCCGGTATCTACAGGGCATGGATACACGGAATATCGCCAATACCCTCGACGGGCTGAGCAGTGAAACGCGGCTCGACATCTTTCGCCTTCTGGTACGTGCAGGCGGCGGTGACGGCCTTGCGGTGGGCGTGATTGCGGAACGGCTTGGGATCAGTGCCTCAACGCTGGCCTTTCATCTGCGCAGCCTTGTGGGCGCTGGTCTTGTCTGGCAGGAAAAGCGCGGCCGCACGGTGATGTGCCACGCCAATCTCGACAAGCTGCGCGCCATTTTGCGGCTTCTTGAGGATGAATGCTGCCGCGAGATCCCCGGCGCAGCGCACCAGCACGATATAACAGCACAAGGGGGCCACCCGTCATGACACCACCTGAATCCGCCGTTGATTCTGTCTCGCCCGCATCCACCAGCCGCTGTGCCGGCGGCCCGCCACCCGTAANCCTTGCATCGCGTCTGCGCCATCTGGCGGCAGAAGCCGGCGCCCCTGTCTGGGGTCTTGTCGCCATTCTCGCCCTTCTGGCAGTGACAACCGAACAGCAGGCGGCGGCAAGTANGCTGTTCACCATCGATGCCTTCATCAACATCCTGCCCTTTATTCTGGCGTCGGTGGCGATTGCCGCCGGTCTGAAGGCGGCCGGCGCCGACAATCTTGTGGCCTCCGNCTTTTCGGCGCGACCAGCCACCGCCATCGTCATGGCATCGCTGTTTGGCGCCTTATCGCCATTCTGTTCCTGCGGGGTTGTGCCGCTTGTGGCCAGCCTGCTGGTCGCCGGCGTGCCCATCGCNCCGGTTCTGGCATTCTGCATCGCCTCGCCGATCATGGATCCGGAAATGTTCATCCTGACGGCAGCCGGGCTGGGCCTTGAATTCGCCGTGATCAAGACAATTGCCGGCATCGGCATGGGCATGCTTGCCGGCTTTGCCGCGCTGGCCATGTCCAGCGCCGGTCTGCTGGCCGATGCGTTAAAGCCGATCGCCAAGCCAAGCTGCTGTGCGCGNGGNCCGGAAACCCCGCCCCCGCCCGTCTGGCGGTTCTGGCAGTCCGCAGACCGGCGCGGACAGTTTGTGTCCGCTGCCCGCACCAATTTCATCTTTCTGGGGCGCTGGCTGCTCTTTGCCTTCATGCTGGAAAGCCTGATGGTGGNCTATGTGCCGGACACGCTTGTCGCCAGCTGGCTTGGCACCGACAACAGCATGGCCTTGCCGCTGGCAGTCATTGCAGGCGTACCGGCCTATCTGAACGGCTATGCCGCCATNCCGCTTGTGCGCAGCCTGATCGACCTCGGCATGCCGGCCTCCACCGGCCTTGCATTTATGCTGGCAGGCAGTGTGACCTCGATTCCGGCAGCAATTGCGATCTTTTCACTGGCCAAAACGCGGCTCTTTGNCCTCTATCTTGCGGTTGGCGGGGCCGGCGCCTTTCTAGCCGGGCTGACCTGGCAACTTGCCGGCTGACGCATAAGGTCGGGGCTGGCAGTTTCGGCCATCCGCACCGGCAGGACGAATTCTGCTTTGCAGATGGCAACTCTGTCACTAAGCTTTCGCCCATCAAGACCAGCATACGGGCAGGCTGTTTATGGGTGAGGACATCCCCGCTCTNGGAATATTGATTGATCTGCCGCTCGGCATTCTGATGTGGGCGGCNGTTCTGCGCTTTCTGCTTTCNATGGTGATTCAGGAAGACAGCCGCATGCCGGTCATGCGTTTTTTGAACGGCCTGGTGATGCCGCTGGTGCGGGTCATCCGGTTTTTCACCCCGCGATGGGTCATCGACCGGCTGGCACCGGTCTATCTGGCCTTCTGGCTGCTGATCCTGCGCTATTATGTGGTGCCGCTGGCCGTCGGTTATGACGTCAACGGGTTCAGCGACATGTCGATCGAACATCTGCTGATATCGGTCTGGATCGATTACGGGCCGTAACGGGCCGGCGCTGACAGGGCGTGGCTATTCGCTGACAATTGTAATGGTCTGCAAACGCTTGCCACTGGCGGAAACCTGCCAGATTTGCTGGCCCTGCGGCGTATCGACAACCAGCAGCATCCCTGACCCGTCACGGCTGGCAGAGCGTATGTCGGTANCGCCCGGCACCGTGATTGTCATGGCTTCGGGGGGTGCACTCATCTTGGCAAGGCGCGAGGCGATGGTACCGACGACGATCACCGTCAGGATGATGATCAACACACCCATGATGATGGCCGCCGCCTTGATCATCCCCAGATTGCGGACAATGGCTGACGGTTCTTCCGGCGGTGTGGTGTTCTCGGGGGATGAATCAGCAGTCATGGCAGTCCCTTTCAGGCCCTGACGCATCTGTCAGCGCGGCTTTCGGTGTTCCTTGCCAGCAATATAGGCTAGGCTGGCGCCCCATGACCAGTGACCAACCCACCGACATCATCATCACAGCGCCCGAGGATGTGGATGGCGGGCGACTCGACCGCTTTCTGGCAACCCNGGCCNAACAGGCGCCCNAACTGNACGCCCCTTTGTCGCGCACGCGGATCAAGGCGCTCATTCAGGATGGCGCCGTATTCGAGAACAGCACAGCNGTGACNGACCCGTCGACACCGGTGCGCGCCGGGGCCAGCTATCGGCTCGNGCTGCCACCNGTNCGCGATGCGACGCCNAAGGGNCAGGATATCCCTTTGAACATCCTGTTTGAGGATGACCATCTGATTGTCCTCGACAAGCCGGCAGGGCTTGTGGTGCATCCGGGGCCCGGCCAGCCGGACGGGACGCTGGTCAATGCTTTGCTGGCGCATTGCGGCGACAGCCTGACCGGCATTGGCGGGGTGATGCGCCCCGGCATCGTNCACCGGCTGGACAAGGACACATCCGGCGTCATGATGGCGGCAAAGACTGACCGCGCGCATCAGCGGCTGACGGAGATGTTCGCAGCGCATGACCTTGACCGCTGCTACCATGCGCTTGTCTGGGGCACAATTGCCNAACGCGACGGCCGGATCGAAGCCCCGCTGGGACGGTCAAATCGTGACCGGAAACAGCAGGCGGTTGTGCCGAATGGCCGCTTTGCCGCCACCAACTGGACGGGGCTGCGCCAGNTGCCGCCCTTTGCCAGCCTTGTCGAATGCCGCCTTGAAACCGGCCGCACCCACCAGATCAGGGTGCATATGGCCCATATCGGCCATGGGGTGATCGGCGACCCGGTCTATGGCCGCGCCCTGCGCAGCGGCCAGATGCCCGACAATGTGGCGCGCACCTGCCTTGCCGCGATGCGCGATTTTGAACGCCAGGCGCTGCATGCCGCGCGGCTTGGTTTTGATCATCCGGTGACGGGCCAGCCGCTCAGTTTTGAAACCGGAATGCCGGATGACATGATCCGCCTTGTGACCACGATCGAGGATGCCATTGCCGCCCGTGCCCGTGGCGAGGGCAGCTGAAACCCCGCCAAAAGTCCAAAATCGCCGCAAAGATGCCGGCTCAGGACCGCGCTGCAAAAATCATCCGGAACCAATAGGTCAGAATGGCAGAAAATGTCATTAAATCAGTGTGCAACAGCATGTCTGCCCTCTTGGCGCAGCCCGCCCCGGACCCTATATAAAAAGGGTGGGTAAAAAGACTTTTGCAGATTATCGCCTTAATNCTGCCCGGTTGACATGGTTTGATGCTGATATCGGCAAAAGTCGATAGTGCAGGCCAAACCGTGCCTCCCGGCCTCCTTGTGCGAACAGGAATGGAGACAAACAGATGGCGCCTTCAAAATCAGCCCTCCCCGCGCTCAGCCCGGACGGCAATCTGTCGCGTTATCTTGAACAGATCCGGTCCTTCCCGATGCTGGAGCCGGAACAGGAATATATGCTGGCCAAATCCTGGAAGGATCGCGGCGATGTGGACGCCGCGCATCAGCTTGTAACCAGCCATCTGCGGCTTGTGGCGAAAATCGCCATGGGGTATCGCGGCTATGGCCTGCCGGTTGCCGACCTGATTTCCGAGGGNAATCTGGGCATGATGCATGCCGTCAAGAAATTCGAGCCCGACAAGGGCTTTCGTCTTGCCACCTATGCCATGTGGTGGATCAAGGCGGCGATTCAGGAATATATCCTGCGGTCATGGTCGCTGGTAAAGATCGGCACCACCGCCGGACAGAAAAAGCTGTTTTTCAACCTGCGCCGCGTCAAGGGTCANATCCAGGCAATCGATGATGGNGATCTGCGCCCCGAACAGGTNACCGAAATCGCCACACAGCTGGATGTATCCGAAGCCGANGTGATTTCGATGAACCAGCGCATGGCTGGNAATGACAGGTCGCTGAATGTCCCGCTGTCCCGCGATGGCGAAGGCAGCGGCGAATGGCAGGACTGGCTTGAGGATGATGGCGAGGACCAGGAGACCACCTTTGCCGAGCATGAGGAATTTTCCGCCCGCAAATCGCTGATGATGACTGCGATGAAGGATTTGAATGAGCGCGAACAGCGGATCCTGCAGGCCCGGCGGCTGGCAGAACCGCCGCTCACCCTCGAAGACCTTGCCTCTGAATTCGGTGTCAGCCGCGAACGAATACGCCAGATTGAGGTGCGCGCCTTTGAAAAGCTGCAAAAGGCGGTGCGGGACCAGGCCGCCGCGATGAACCTGCTGCCGAAGGAGGATATGGCCGGTCTGCTGCCCGCCTGACCCGATACCCCGTCATCGGTATACGATACCCGGACAAACCCGCCGCAAGGCGGGTTTTTTCGTCAGGGGCNACCGCCTGTTCCCGAACCTGAGACTCCTGCCCAAAATCCCGCCCAAAATCCGGCAGGTGAAAAATTACTGCGACTTAACCGAATATTTACCGAACATTCGGCATGATGGCGGCATGATGATATCCATACCGCTATTTTTTATGCCGCTATNCAGACCTCTTCCGGTATCTGGCCAACCCGTATCGGACCAGCCCGTGTCGGACCAGCCTCTATCAGGCCGTCTTGGNCGTCCTGCCTCACNGCGCGCCCTNTTGCCCNCCATATTGCCCTCNATATTGCCACTGGCCGGGGCGGTGTTGATGCTGGGCCTGCTTGGCGGCTGCGCTGCCAGCGGCACCGGCGACAAGATGGCATTGAATGATTCCGACCGCAGCGCCCAACCCGCCACCAAGAACGACACGATTGTCTTTGAATTCGGTGTNGGCCTCAGCGGTCCGACAAAAAGGCTGTCCACGACCAGCAGNACAACCACTTTGCCCTCGCCGGAAAATGCAGATTATATGCGCCATCTGGCCCGTCAGAAACTGGCCGAGACCAAGCGCAAGTCAGACGCGCCCTATCGCATTGCCGAACATTACAATGCNGGGCTGGCAGCCTCTGCCAACACCTCCGAACATCCGCGGATCCTGCCGGTGGAAACGGTGCCACGCGCGGAATTGACCAAACGCCGCCTGAACAGCGACGGGAACACGGCGCCCACAGTGCTGAAAATTATCCAGAAGCAGTAACGCGCTTCAGCGGGCGGTGTCACGCGCCATCAGCCGCCAAAGGGATCGGTCACAAGGATGGTGTCATCGCGTTCCGGGCTGGTGCTGAGCAGCGTCACCGGCGTGCGGGTCANCTCTTCAACGCGGCGGATATATTTNATCGCATTGGCCGGTAATTCGGCCCAGCTGCGCGCACCATAGGTGCTGTCTGACCAGCCTGGCATTTCTTCATAGACCGGCTTGCAGGCTGCCTGCGCTGCCGCATCGGACGGGAAATGGTCCAGCCGGGTGCCGTCCACATCATAGCCAACGCAGATTTTCAGAACGTCAAACCCGTCCAGCACATCCAGCTTTGTCAGCGCCATGCCGGTGATGCCGGCCACAGCATTGGCCTGCCGCACCATGACCGCGTCAAACCAGCCACAGCGCCGTTTCCGGCCGGTTACGGTGCCGAATTCGCGCCCGCGCTCGCCCATCCGGTCGCCATCCGCGCCAAAATCCTCGGTCGGGAACGGGCCGCTGCCCACCCGCGTGGTATAGGCCTTGGTGATGCCAAGCACGAAACCGATATTGGTCGGGCCTGTCCCGGCACCGGTGGCGGCCTGGCCAGCCACGGTATTCGAGGATGTCACAAAGGGATAGGTGCCATGATCTATATCCAGCATCACGCCCTGCGCCCCTTCAAACAGCACCCTGCGGCTGTTCGCACGCGCCTCTTCCAGCACCCGCCAGCTCTGTCCGGCAAAGGGCAGCACTTCATCACGCAGCGCCATCAAACCGTCTTTCAGCACNGCCGGGTCTGCCTCTGGTTCGCCCGAGGCTTTCAGCCAGACATTGTGATGTGCGGTCAGCGCCTGCAGCTTTGCATCCAGCGTGCTTTCGCTGGCCAGATCGCCCAGCCGGATAGCGCGGCGGGCCACCTTGTCCTCATAGGCCGGGCCGATACCACGACCGGTGGTGCCGATCTTGCCAGCACCGCGCAGGGCCTCGCGCGCTGCATCCACCGCCTGGTGCAGCGGCAGGATCAGCGCAGCTGTATCGGATACAACCAGCGTCTGCGGTGTAATCTCCGCCCCCTGCCCGCGCAGCAGCGCGATTTCCGAAACAAGATGTGCGGGATCGATGACAACCCCGTTCCCGATAACCGAAAGCTTGCCGGGGCGTACAATGCCGGATGGCAGCAGCGACAGCTTATATTCAACACCGTCAATGACCAGCGTGTGGCCGGCATTGTGACCGCCCTGAAAGCGGACAACGACATCGGCGCGGCTGGACAGCCAGTCAACAATCTTTCCCTTGCCCTCATCGCCCCACTGGGCGCCGATCACGGCTACATTCGTCATCTGTTTATCCTGTGGCTGTACGCGCTCGACATGACGGGACAGGCCCGAAAAGACGCGCCCCGGAAAGGCGCGGTCCCTGTGATAGCCCAATCATCGGGCAGCCGCAAGACGGCCGGACCATCGCAGGCGGCAACAAGGCTGTCATCCCGCCCCAACCACCTCCATCACCCGCGTCCATCACCCGCGCTATCGCCTGACGCATCATCTGCGCCGTTTGGCCGAGGGGCTGGCCAGATGCTAGCCGAAATGCAGCTGGTCCGCGCGCACAACCTGTTTCAGCCCGCGCAGCTCGGTCATCACTGCAGGGTTGATCGTGCCGTCAATCTCGACAAGCGCGATGGCTTCGCCGCCTTCCTCGCGCCGTCCCAGATGAAAGGTGGCGATATTGATGTCATGGCGGCCGCACAGGCTGCCAAGATCACCAATGAAGCCGGGTTTGTCATAATTGCGCAGATATAAAAGCGTATCCGGAAAATCCGATTCCACCGCGATATCCTGCACCTCGACAATGCGCGCCTTGTCACCGCCAACAAGGGTGCCGGCAATGGTGCGCGACCCGCCATCATGGGCCACCGTGACCCGCAGCAATGTTTCATAATCGCAGCGCCGTTCATGGCGCACGGTTGATATGGCAATCCCGTTGGTGGCCGCGACCGCAGTGGCATTGACCATATTCACCGAATCCATGGCCGGCCCCAACAACCCGGCAACGGTCGAGGCCACAACAGGGTCGGGGTTCAGCGTCGCGGCCTTGCCGTCAAATTCGATCCGCACCGTCGACAGCCCGGCGCTTTCCACCTGCCCCAGAAACGCACCCAGCTTGCCGCCAAGGTCCATATAGGGGCGCAGGACAGGGGCTTCCTCGGCGCTCACCGATGCCATGTTCAGCGCNTTGCTGACCGCACCGTTCACCAGATAGTCGGACATCTGTTCGGCCACCTGAAGCGCCACCTTTTCCTGCGCTTCCAATGTGCTGGCACCCAGATGCGGTGTTGCCACCACATTATCCATCCCGAACAGCACATTGTCGGTTGCCGGCTCGGTTTCAAACACATCCAGCGCCGCACCGGCAACATGCCCGGTGCCAAGCGCGGCTGCCAGTGCCAGCTCGTCAATCAGCCCGCCGCGCGCGCAGTTGATGATCCGGACACCCTTTTTTGTCCGGTTCAGCGCATCTGCGGACAGGATATTCCGCGTCTGGTCCGTCAGCGGTGTATGCAGGCTGATGAAATCGGCATTTGCCAGCAGCTCGTCCAGATCGACCTTCTCGATACCTGTCTCACGCGCATGTTCCAGGGTCATAAACGGGTCAAATCCGATCACCTTCATGCGCAGCCCGCGGGCGCGGTCGGCAACGATGCTGCCAATATTTCCGCAGCCGATCAGCCCCAGCGTCTTGCCGGTGATCTCGGTCCCCAAAAAGCGGGATTTTTCCCATTTGCCGGCCTGTGTCGATGTATTTGCCAGCGGTATCTGGCGGGCCAGGGTCAGCATCATGGTGATGGCATGTTCGGCTGTCGTCACCGCATTGCCGTANGGCGTATTCATCACCACGACACCNCGCGCCGTTGCCGCGGCGATATCGACATTATCNACACCAATGCCGGCCCGGCCCACAACCTTCAGCTTTGTCGCGGCGGACAGCAGATCGCCGGTCACCTTGGTGGCGGACCGGATGGCCANCCCGTCATAATCACCAATGATCGCAGCGATTTCGTCTGCTGACAGGCCGGGTTTGACATCAACGGTAACGCCGCGCGCCTCGAAAATGGCGGCGGCTTCGGGGCTGAGCTTGTCACTGATCAGTACTTTTGGCACGTAAAGGCTCCCTTTTGTCTCTCTGTCTTTTTGTCTGCATGTCTGGTGATCTGCTGAAGCAGGNTCAGCCGCCCTGGGCAGACTGATGCGCGGCACGCACATGCGCATAGGCCCAGTCCAGCCAGGGCAGCAACGCCGCAATATCATCAGGATCGACTGTTGGCCCGCCCCAGATCCGCAGGCCGGTTGGCGCATCACGATAGGCACCGATATCCAGTGCAACGCCTTCCGCCTCGAGACAGGCCTGCATCTCTTTTACCAGCTTTGACTGCAGATNCGCCTCCTGCGCACCGAACCAGCCATCGCTGATCACAAGGCAGACCGATGTTGGCGAGATCGTCGCGGCATCGCGGGCCAGAAAGGAAAAATAGGGCGTGTCGGCAATCCAGTCCCTGAAATGGGCAAAGCTGGCATCAACCCGNCCGACCAGCGCATCAATGCCGCCGATGGATTCCGCCCATGTCAGCGCGTCAATCGCATCCTCGATCACCAGCATGGACGGGGTATTGATCGTCGATCCTTCAAAAATGCCTGCATCCAGCTTGCCCTTCTTGGCAAGCCGCAGGATTTTCGGCACCGGCCAGGCGGGCCTGTGGCTGTTGGCACGTTCAACGGCGCGCGGCGACAGGATAATCACACCGTGCCCCCCTTCACCGCCAAGCGACTTCTGAAAGCTGAATGTGATGACATCCAGCTTGTCCCATGGCAGATGCATGGCAAAACAGGCGGATGTGGCATCACAGATGGTCAGGCCGGCCCGGTCATCGGGGATCCAGTCCCCATGCGGGACCCGCACGCCCGACGCGGTTCCATTCCAGGTAAAGACAACATCATGGTCGAAATTGACCTTTGACAGGTCAGGCAGGTCACCATAATCCGCCTGATGNCTGACAAGCGGGGTAATCTGCAGCTGGTCCGCCGCATCTGAAACCCAGCTGTTGCCAAAGGATTCCCAGCCCAGCATATCCACACCGCGCGGCCCCAGCAGNGACCACATCGCCATTTCCACAGCCCCTGTGTCCGATGCCGGCACGATGCCGACNATATAATCATCGGGCAANGCCAGCACACGGTGAATACGTGCAATACAGTCCTGAAGTCTGGATTTCGGGTGGGGGGCGCGGTGCGATCTGCCAAGGGCCGCGACCGGCAATGCCTGCGGGGTCCATCCTGGCCGTTTGCGGGTTGGTCCGGTTGAGAATAGCGGCGAAGCCGGCCTTAGAGTCGGCGTGGCTATGGCATCCCCGCCATGCGGGGTTCCGGGTGTCGCNNTCATGGCGCCCTCATCAGTCATGTTGCCACCCGTTGGGGGGTGACGGCCCAATCTGAAAATGGCGTAGGACATGCGCCGCCGTCAACCCGGCATGGCGGCCNCGGCAGGAAAGATTTTACCTTTTATTAGCGNGTTGTTTTTATTTGATTTTTTCTGCNCCCGTCTGCAAGAGCAAAATTATTTCATCCATTTTCTGCTGCAGCAGCCTGTCAGTGTCCGCCTCAACCATCACGCGAACCAGCGGCTCGGTGCCGGATGGCCGCACCAGAATACGGCCATTATTCCCCATATCCGCCTCGATATCCGCCAGCGCCGCGGTGACATCCGGCAGGTCAAGAACGGCTTTATCCATATCCCGCAGATTTTCCAGTCGCTGGGATTTCGGGGTGAATTTCGTGAACACCTCGCTTGCCGGGCGGGTGGCACGCGACAGGATATTCAGCATNTGCAGGGCCNCGATCAGCCCGTCGCCGGTCGGACAGAGAGACGTCATCAGNATATGGCCAGAGGATTCACCACCAAGGTTCATGCCGCCGGCNCGCATTTTTTCGGTGACATACCGGTCACCAACAGCGGCGCGGTGCANGGCCAGNCCCTTTCCGGACAGATAATCCTCAATGCCGCCATTGGTCATCACCGTGCCGACAACACCGCCACCGGCAAGCGTCCCCTCATCCAGCATGGCACCGGCAAGGCAGGCCAGCAGCTGGTCGCCATTCAGGATCGCCCCTGTTTCATCCGCAATGATCAGCCGGTCGGCATCACCATCCAGCGCAATACCCATATCGGCGCCATGCGCCACAACCGCCGCCGCCATGACCTGCGGGTGAACAGCGCCGCACCCTTCATTGATGTTGAAACCNTCNGGTTCNGTTGCCAGCGCNATCACCTCGGCGCCNAGGTCATTCAGCACATCCGGCGCGGTCCGGTAGGCGGCACCATTGGCGCAGTCGACAACCACCTTGATGCCGTCAAATCGTATCTGTGCATCCAGTGTGGATTTGGCAAATTCCACATAGCGCCCCACCGAATCCAGCATGCGGCTGGCCCGCCCCAGCTCGGTGGGTTGCGACAATGCGATGGACCCGGCGGCAAGGTCGGATATGCCGGATTCCACCGCATCCGCCAGCTTGGCGCCATCGGGGCCGAACAGTTTGATGCCATTATCATGGAACGGGTTATGGCTTGCCGAAATCATCACGCCAATATCGGCGCGCAGCGACTGGGTAAGATAGGAAACGCCGGCTGTCGGCATTGGGCCCAGCAGCCGGCAATCCATGCCGATCGAGGTGAATCCGGCAACCAGCGCCGCCTCGACCATATAGCCCGAAACGCGCGTATCCTTGCCAATCACGACCATGGGTCGGCCCTTGCGATCAGGGTTGCTGTCAATGAACCAGCGGCCGGATGCCAGCGCCAGCCGCACAATGGATTCGGCGGTCATTGGCCCGGTATTGATACGCGCCCGCACCCCGTCTGTACCGAACAAGCCTGCCATGGATCAACTGCCCCCGTCTGCATGCCCTGATGGCAATTCCGTGCAGCGCCAAGGATAGAGTCGCAGCCCTGCCGGCACAAGCCATGATGCAGGCCGCCGGGTGATTTGACCTGCCGANAGGCCGGCCCTAGAGGGTGCGCAGCATNTCCATCTCGACCTTCACCGCCTGCATCGTTTCGCCCACATCATGGACACGCANCATCTGCGCNCCCTGGCGCAGCGCCGCCATGGCAAGCGCCAGCGAGCCCGGCAGACGCTGGTCGGCATCCTCGCCGGCCGAGATTTTCGCGATGCTGGATTTACGGCTGGCACCAATCAGAATNGGCACGCCCAGCATATGCAGCATCGCCGTCCAGTTNATCAGCTGCAGATTATGCGTGACGGTCTTGCCAAACCCGTAGCCGGGGTCGATTGCCATCAATGCGCGCGGAATACCCGCCGCCTCGGCCGCCTGAATCCGCGCTTCGAGGAATTCCAGAATTTCAACAGGCGCAAAACCATATTGCGGNTCGGCCTGCATCGTTTCGGGGGTACCCTGCATATGCATCATCACCACCGGCACGCCGGCCGCTGCCGCCGCATCCACCGCGCCGTCACCCCGCAATGCGCCAACATCATTGATGATGCCGGCACCGCCTGCCACCGCCCGGCGCATGACCTCGGCGTGACGTGTATCGATGGACAGCACGGCCCCGCTATCNCGCAGCCCGGCCAGTACCGGCAATACACGCGCCAGTTCCTGATTGCGCGTTACAGGNGCTGCCCCGGGGCGGGTGGATTCACCGCCAATATCAATGATCGCCGCACCGGCATCCTGCATCGCGCGCGCAGCCGCAATGGCCCGCGCCGGCGCGTTATGCCGTCCGCCATCCGAAAAGCTGTCCGGNGTGACATTCAGAATACCCATCAGCCGGGGCGCTGTCATCGACAGGCCGGCAAAGGGATCACGCGGGGCCAGCAACCGGTCCATTNCCGCGCTTGCCAGATTGCGGTCATCCGCTGCCTGCAGCAGATCATCCAGCCCCATCCGGCAGATGCTGTAGCCGCCATCCGCATGCCGCTGGACGACATCCATGTCGGTGAAACGCGCCCAGCCGCCGGCAAGACCATGCTCACCAGACGGGACCGTGACCGGACGCAGCCATGTCGGAACGGCAAAAGGCGGCACGCGCGGTGCCGCCTCGGCCTGTATCGGGCGATCGGTCATGCCGGTCAGGCTGGCTCGCTGCCCGGGTTCTTTGGTCTGTTGGACCCCGGGATCGATGCCCGCTTGCGCTTGGTGCGCGGCGTATCAATGTCATCCGACGGGTCAGGGCGTGACAGGGTGCCGCCCTCGACGATGATCCGGATTTCCTCGCCATTCAGCGTTTCATATTCCAGCAGGCCCTGGGCAAGACGTTCCAGCTGATCATCATGCTTTTTCAGGATCTTGGTGGCTGCCGTATAGGCGTCATCCACAATCCGGCGAATCTCGCTGTCAATGATCGAGGCGGTGGAATCAGCCATATTCTTTTGCTGTGCCACAGACCGCCCAAGNAACACTTCCTGTTCATCCGCACTATAGGCAAGGAAGCCCANCTTGTCNGACATGCCCCATTCNGTNACCATGCGCCGCGCCATATCGGTTGCCATGCGGATATCGGACGAGGCACCNGTTGTCACNCGCTCCTCGCCAAANATCAGCTCTTCGGCAATACGCCCGCCACAGGCAACACGCAGATCGGCATAGATCTGGTCACGTGCCAGGGAAATACGGTCGCCCTCGGGAAGCCGCATCACCATGCCAAGCGCGCGGCCGCGCGGGATGATCGTCGCCTTGTGAATGGGGTCGGATGCCGGGCAATGCAATGCCACCACGGCGTGGCCGGCCTCGTGATAGGCAGTCAGACGCTTTTCGTCATCCGTCATCACCATCGACCGGCGCTCAGACCCGAGCATCACCTTGTCCTTGGCCTCTTCAAATTCCTGCATCGATACGGTGCGGCGTCCCTTGCGGGCTGCCAGCAGCGCGGCCTCATTGACCAGATTGGCCAGGTCGGCACCGGAAAAGCCGGGGGTACCACGGGCAATCACGCGCGGCTCCACCCCTTCGGCAAGCGGCGTCTTGCGCATATGCACCTTGAGAATCTTCTCACGCCCGATCACATCCGGGTTCGGCACGACAACCTGCCGGTCAAACCGGCCGGGCCGCAACAGCGCCGGGTCCAGAACGTCAGGGCGGTTGGTGGCTGCAATCAGGATCACGCCTTCATTCGCCTCGAAACCATCCATCTCGACAAGCATCTGGTTCAGCGTCTGCTCGCGTTCGTCGTTACCGCCGCCAAGGCCGGCACCACGATGACGGCCGACAGCATCAATCTCGTCGATGAAGATGATGCAAGGGGCGTTTTTCTTGCCCTGCTCAAACATGTCACGCACACGGCTGGCACCGACACCGACAAACATCTCGACAAAATCGGAACCCGAAATGGTGAAGAAAGGCACATTCGCCTCGCCGGCAATGGCTTTTGCCAGCAGCGTCTTGCCTGTGCCAGGCGGGCCAACCAGCAGCACGCCTTTTGGAATCTTGCCGCCAAGCCGCTGGAACTTGCCGGGGTCCTTCAGAAATTCAACAACTTCCTCAAGCTCGGTCTTCGCCTCGTCGATACCGGCCACATCCTCGAATGTCACCCGGCCCTGATGCTCGGTCAGCAATTTCGCGCGCGATTTGCCAAAACCCATCGCGCCCCGCGATCCGCCCTGCATCTGACGCATGAAAAAGACCCAGATGCCGATGAACAGCAGCATCGGGAACCATGACAGCAGGATTGACAGGAATGACGGCATGCCGCTGTCTTCCGGGCTGGCAATGATCCGCACATCATTGGCGTCGAGAACAGCGACAACATCCGTGCCTTCCGGCATTACCGATGTCACCACCCGACCATTCTTTGCCGTGCCTTTGAGGTTGCGGCCTTCGATCACCACCTCTTCGATCCGTTGGCTTTCGACTTCGGCGATGAAGTCGGAATAGGCCAGCTGGCTGCCCGGTGTGGATGAGGATGACGTCTGGAACAGGTTAAACAGCGCCAGCAATGCGGCACCGAAAACCAGCCAGATGATTATGTTGCGACCAAGGTTATTCACCGTTCAATCAATCCTTCAGACAAGTGCCCCATATAACAGCAGGATGCATGCCAGCCATTGCCATGGCCATATCTGCCGTCAGGGGCGGGTTGCGCACCTGATATTCATCTGGCGCCTGTCGCAGTCTGGGCCGTATTCTGCGCGGCAAACGGCAAGAATACCGCTGCCGCTGACACGTCCCCGCACCCGGGGTCATCCGCAAAAGCGCCGTTGTTGGTTAAGTGGGGACAAACCCATGTGCCGTCAAGTGTTTCAATCACCGGCAGGGCGGCGCGCACCGCTGCAGGCACACCCTGCCATCCCGGCACATCATGCCAGCTGTCCCGCGCATCTGGCGGCATCGCGGCAAAGGGCCTGACAATGCCGCCAAACCGGCTGTGCAGAAGCCAACGCCCGTCATGGACAATCCGGCCCCCTGCCGGCAGGCGTGAACGCGCCGGCTGACGGCCGATTTCCGCCATCACACGCCAGTAGCCGGCCATCTGGCCATGCGCCGCCGGCTGCAGGCGGCATCCGCCAAGGGTCGCGGCCTGACGCATCTGCATGCGCCGGCGCAGCCTGTCCAGCGCGTCGCTGCCCGGGGGATGGGGCCTGCCCCCCACCTGACGGATCACCTGCGACAACAGGCGTCGCGCAACCGCGGCAGGCAAATCCGGCAGTGTCGCATCGAGGACGGCGCTGCCATCGGGTGCCAGCTGCACCAGCGACCCGGCATCTGCCACCGCCTGCAGCAGATGATCATCAATCACACCGGCGGCGGCTGACAGGCGCTGAAGCTGTTCTGCCATGTCCGGCATCCCGGCCAGCGCGGCACGCACCCGCACCCGTTCAAATTGCGGATCGGCATTGCTGGGATCGGTTTCCCATGCGACGCCGGCATGCTGGCAGATATGTTCCAGCTCCTGTCGCTGAAAACCCAGCAGCGGACGCAGCATCACCACACCGTCTCGCCGGGCAAGGGGGCGCATGCCGGCAAGCCCGGCAAGGCCCGAGCCGCGATGCAGCCGCATCCATACCGTTTCCGCCTGATCACCGGCATGCTGGCCAAGCAACAGCACCGCGCCCTGCTGGCGGGCATCTGCTGTGGCAATGGCATAGCGCTGCGCGCGCGCCCATGGCTGAATGCCGCTGGATGGCGCTGCTGCGGTCACCCGGCGGATTGTGGCAGCAATACCGCATTGGCGCATGCGCTGTGCGGTGCGGGCCGCCTCCTGTGCTGCCGCTGGGCGAATACCGTGATCAATGATGGTGGTGCTGTGCTGCCGCCCGGTCTGGCGGGCATAGGATTCTGCCAGCAAGGCCAGCGCTGTGCTGTCCGCCCCGCCTGACAGGCAGGTGATCAGCGGCGAGGATTGATCTGCGGACAGGCTGGCCAGCGGGCGCATCGCCGCCTGAAAGCGACGAAAAAGCCCGGCCGGCAGTGTCAGGGCCTGTGCCGGATCAATTGTCACAACTGGCCGCTTCGCTGAGCGTAGCCAGCTTGGCGGTGAACTGGTCGGTCGGGGCCGCCACAAGGTTGGGCAGTTCCCGGTAAATCGCACAGGCCTGTTCCGGCGGGGCGAATTTCGACACGGATTCAGCAATCAGCAATGTGGTGTCGCCGATCCGCGCATCGTCGGGATAGATCCGGCTGAATTCGGAAAAGGTAATGGCGGCGCGCTCATATTCCTTGCGCAGATACTGGATCCGGCCAAGCCAGAACAGGGCATCTGCCTCGCGCTCATCACCGGGGTTGAGGACACGAAACTCGGTAAAGGCAGCCTCGGCAATTTCCAGCTCGTTCTGCATTGCCTTGCCAAGCGCAAAGCTGTATTGCTCTTCCGGATTGCCCTCCGGCAAAACCTCCGGGCCGGTTGGCACCGCGACTTCCGCAGTCGCGCCAGCAGCATCGGCAGCGTCAGCGACAGCGGTATCGCTGGCATTATCCGCGGCAGCCGCCTCATTGTTGCCGGTTGCGCCGGCCGCATCCGCGGCAGCCAGCTGCGCGTTCAACTCATCCTCGCTCACCTGCCAGGTCACTTCACCTGTATCCGCATCCCGGCTCATCGATACATCGGCACTCTCGCCAGCTGCGATTGTATCTTCCTGAACCGCGGCGCTGGCCAGCTCGTCACCCCCGAAATTCATCAGCGTCTGCAGGCGCTTTTCCATACGCAGCAGGCGGAATTCCATATCGGAAGTCACCTCGAGGGTGCGTTCCATCCGGCGGCTGGCCATGGCCACCGCATCGGCAAGACGTTCGATCTGGTCACGCAGGTCCCTGATTTCCGCCGAGGTCGTTGTCTCGTCGCTGGACGCGTTGTTGGACAGCTGGGTGATCTGCATCTTCAGGGCGCGCAGATCGGTCTCCACAATGCCGCGCAACTCGCGCAGATCTTCTTCAAGAAGACGGGTGCGCTCATTCTGGCGGGTCAGCAATACAGATACGCTTGGCCCGGCATCCGCAGCGTTCGTGCTGCTCGTGGTCTGGGCGAATGCGCCTGGCATTGTTGCCAGAAAGCCTGCTGCAACACTGGCAATCAGAAAGCGTGAGCGGTTTTTCAAGATGTAACCTTGCATGGAAAAGCCTTTATGTTCCACTAAGCCAGATTAGTGATAGCGGTGCTTTACGGCACAAATTTGGCAAAAAAAGAGGAGCCGATCGGCCCCTCTTTCATACCTGTCTTGGATCACCCCCGGGCAATGTGCCCGGACGGATCAGCCGGCAGCTAGTTCAGGACAGTGGCGGCGCGGCGGTTCTTAGCCCATGACTCCTCGTTGGAGCCTGCCATGGCCGGACGTTCCTTACCGTAGGAGATGACCTTGATGCGGGCCGGGTCAACACCCTGTGCCAGCAGATANTCACGGGCCGCAGCCGCGCGNCGCTCGCCAAGGGCAAGGTTGTATTCGCGGGTACCNCGCTCGTCACAATGGCCTTCGATGGTCACTGTNAGCGACGGGTTGCCGTTCAGGAACGCNGCCTGNCGATACAGGGTTGCCTGCGAGTTNCCGTCAAGCGCTGCNCTGTCATAGGAGAAGTAAACCGTGTTGCCAATGCTGGCCAGCTTGTCTGCAGCCGAGTCAGNGCCTGCAGCGGCGCTGGAAGATGCGCTTGAGCNNGANGNGCNTGAGCTGGACGTGCTGGAAGAACCAGAACTGCCGCTTGAGGAAGAGCCCGAAGCGGATGCGGTCGATGAGGATGACGATGCTGTGGANTCCCCAGCNCTGTCGGTGGTTGTCTGCGATGCAGTTTCACAGGCGGCTANAAAGAAGGCCNCTGCGAAAAGTGCGATCANGCGTTGCAACATGATTATGCTCCCTGTCTTTAGTCCGGCGCGCCGGANTGGTTTGCCAACGTTTCAAAACTTATGGCGTTGCTCACAAATTGATCCGCCAGCCTTCGATTACCCGATGNCCAACACTGGCTAAAGCTATTCGCAAAAGCGGGACANAGAAACGCAAGCGTATCGCCCGAAANAGCCTNCGGGTCGAAATTCCTGNNCACCTTTACCCAAAAAACCAATCAATGGAAACAAAAAACTCCTCATTTCGGGCGTAACAGGACATTCCCTCGAGATTTTATCTGCAATCCGGCAAACCGCTAACGCCTGAGCGGTGACCAGGCCGGGTCAGACGCCTGAGATGGCGTGATAATCCGCCGTTCATTATAGCCGGTGATATCGANGCGATAGAGCGCCGCCTCGCCACCGTCGCCCTCATTGGTGAAAGGCTCCTGCTTGAAATACATCAGGACGCGGCCATTCGGTGCCCAGGTCGGCCCCTCGACCAGAAACCCTTCCGCCAGCAGGCGTTCGCCGGTGCCATCAACATTCATCACACCGATGTAAAAGGTGCCGCGATGCATCTTGGTAAAGGCAATGATATCACCGCGCGGTGACCAGACCGGCGTGGCATAGCGGCCCTCGCCATAGCTGATGCGCTGCACATTCTTGCCATTGCTTGTCATGGTGTAGATCTGCTGCCGCCCGGCGCGGTTTGATTCAAACACCACCCGTTTGCCATCCGGCGAATAGGATGGTGCCGTATCGATGGCGCGTGAATTGGTCAGCTGCCGGATTTCCTGCGTGCGCAAATCCATTTCATAGATGTCGGATGCCCCATCCTCATCCTTGGCCCAGCTCATGATCAACCGGTCGCCCTTCGGCCCGAAACGCGGCGCAAACGTCATGCCGGGGAAGGATCCCAGCCGTTCACTGCGCCCGCTGCGGATATCCTGGATATAGACGTTCGGCTCGTCATTGAAGAAATTCAGATAGGCGATTTCCTGCGTGGTCGGGGAAAAACGCGGGGTCAGCACAAGATCAAGACCACTTGTCAGGAATTTATGGTTGTGGCCGTCCTGATCCATGATCGCCAGCCGCTTGACGCGGCGTGTCTGGCTGCCCGCCTCGGCGACATAGACAATCTGCGTGTCGAANTAGCCGGTATCGCCGGTGAATTCCTCATAAACCAGATCGGCAATCTTGTGCGACAGCTGGCGCATGGCATCCGGATCGGCGCTGCCGGCCCCCGATGTCAGATCGCGCTCGGTGACAACATCCCACAGCACGAATTCCACCTGCAGCTTGCCATTCTCGTCCAGCTCGGCAGACCCGACCAGCAGCCCCTTTGCACCCAGCGGTGCCCAGTTGGCAAAATTCGGCTTGATGGATGGCGATCCGGGCGGCGCGATAAAGGCCGCCTCGTCAATCGGTTCAAACAGGCCGGAACTTACCAGGTCATTCGCAATGATCGAGGCAATCAGCCGCCCTTCGTCGGTTTCGACGCCATCCGCGCCGGTGAAATTGGCAATCGCAATGGGGGTTGGCGCGACAACACCCTCGGTAATCTCGATCCGCAGCTGTGCCAGCGCGGAGGTGGCCGCCACACACAGCATCGACAGCATTATCAGCGCATTGCGNCCATATCGCCTGATCGCATCGGACAGACCGGTGCGCCAGATTTGGGCGCGCCAAGCCAAGCTGCGGGGCCAGAGGGTGATGTGGTGGGGTGCGCTCATAGGTATCATTCCCGTTTGCAACTCTGGTGACAGCCCGTTCCGGGCCGAATTCCTGACCGGCCATGGCCGGTCAGACCTTNTTATCTCAGTTCAGCTTTGTCAGATATCGCGGATCAAAGGCAAAGATGAATTCTTTCAGCTGATCATATTTGTTGGGCGGAATGGGCAGGGGCGAACATTCGACAACAGCCTGTTGTGCGCGGTTTGCAAAACTGCGGAACGTCTTGTCGATTCCGTATCGCAGCATATCATCGATCCGTGCCTCAATTACGCTTCCATCCTTATTAACGCGGACAAATATGTCGACAATAAGAACTTTTGTCTTGTCCGCCCCGACCGGCGCGCTCCAGCAGCGCGAGACATGCTGCTGAATGCGGCCAATATCATCCAGCCCCACCTTGGCAAGCGGTTTTGGNGGCGGTGCCTTTACCGCATTGCCCGCCACTGCGGTCAGCGTATCATTTACGGTTTCGGCCGCTTCCTTGCGCTGGCGCGTCTGGCGTGCTGTCTCTGCGTCACGCGCCGCAACCTGCGCATCGGCAAGNTTCTGCAACACGCCACTGGCGGCATCGGCGCGTTCTTCGGTCTGTTTTACCAGCTTGTTCAGCTGATCGCTGACGACCTCCTGCGACTTGTTCGGCTTTGGTGCCGGCGGGGTCGGCTTGCTGTCCGTCACCGGTGCCGGCGGGGTCGGTTTGGGTGCCGGCTTTGTATCTGTCTTCGCCACCTCTTCGGGTTTTGGCTTTGNCGGCCGCTCTGGCTTTGGCGTCGGGCGCGGGACCTTCAGCGTCGCCACTTCGGTTGTCGGCTGATCTGGCAGGGTTTCGGCCTCGGCATCATCCGGCACGGGGGCGGGTTCCGGGGCGGGTTCCGGCTTTACGGCTGGCGGGCTGACCTTTGGCGGGGCCGGTTTTGGTGGCGGGGGTGGCGGTGGCGGCGGCGGNTTCTTTGATACCGTTGCTTCCTGTTCTTCCTTGGCCGTGCTGACCTTGTTGCCTTCGATCAGGTTGGTTTCCGGCACCGTCTGCACGATTTCCATCCGCGCNATCGGCATCTCTTCCGGCAGGTCACGCCCGATCATCGGCAGGCCAAACACCACAAGCAGGGCAAAGCCTGTATGCAGTATCGCCGAAATCAGCAGCGGGCGCGAGGTCATTGGTCAATCACCCAAATATCAGTTGATGTCAGGCAGCTGTGCCACCAGCGCAACGCGTTCAAAACCGGCTGCCTGAATGCGGCCCATCACGCCCAACACCTCGCCATAGGCAACGGCCTTGTCGCCGCGCACAAAGATNCGCACCAGCGGGTTGGCATNCGATATCGCCTCAAGACGCGGCACCAGCGCATCGGCCGGCACCTCTGTGTCCTGCAGATGCAGCGATCCATCCGCCTTGATNGACACCACCAGCGGCGCGGCATCGGCATTGATCTGGCCGGCCTTGGTCTTTGGCAGNTCAACCTCGACCCCCACTGTCAGCAGCGGTGCCGTGACCATGAACACAATCAGCAGCACCAGCATGACATCGACAAAGGGCGTCACATTGATCTCGCCCATCGGGCGGTGGCGCCTGCCGCGTCCGGCTTTNTTGACCGCCATACCCATCAGCGGCCCCCTTCATCNAGCTGGCGCGCCAGCAGGGTCGAGAATTCCTCGGCAAAGGTTTCCAGCCGCCCGCCGACGCGTTCAAGATCGCCGGCAAATTTATTATAGGCAATCACCGCCGGGATTGCGGCTGCCAGCCCCAACGCGGTAGCGAACAGGGCCTCGGCGATGCCCGGCGCCACCACCGCAAGGCTGGTATTCTTGGATTCCGCAATNGACTGAAAGGAATTCATGATCCCCCAGACGGTGCCGAACAGCCCGACAAAGGGCGACACCGACCCGATCGAGGCAAGAAAATTCATGCCGCGTTCCAGCCGTTCCATTTCNCGGGTAATGGTGAAATTCATCGACCGTTCAACACGGCTGAGAAGCGAGGCCCTGAGATCGGATCGCGCCGATGTGGCAAGACCGCTTGCCTTGGCCCGCCGCCACTCACGCATGCCGGCCGAAAACACCCGCGTCATCGCATCGCGCGGCTCGGTGCCAATCTCGTCATACAGCGCATCAGCAGACCCGCCGGACCAGAAAGCATCCTCGAATTCATCAGCCTGGCGGCGTTCACGGCGTACCGCGCCGACCTTGTCGACGATGATGGCCCAGCACCAGATGGATGCCAGCACCAGCAGCAGCATGACCGCCTTGACCAGAGGATCGGCGGCAAGGAACAGCCCCCAGATGCTCATATCCGAACTTGAATGCGAAACGAAACTGTCAACAGACTCCATCTCGGTACCCCATAGCGCCCAGCACCCGTGCAGCTGGTCGGGACTCCGGTGCCGCCTGACAGATNGCGGCGGGATAAATGCCGGTCACATTCAGTCGGACAGNGCCTGTCGCAGCCTGTCGGCCAGGACGCTGGGCATCCGTCTCGGCCGCTTGCCGCCATCCAGGTTTGGGGCGACGCATCCTATGTCGACGAGAAGTCGGGCAAGAATATGGCCATTTTCAAAATTCGTGATGGTTTGCTGCAGCTTCATCGACGCGCCGCCCAGCTTCAGCATGCGGGTTTCCACGCACAGGGGCGTTCCCAACCCGGCGGCCATCACAAAATCGACCTCGACCCGTCGTACCACCAGCATCACCGCTGTCTCATCACCGCCCTGCAGGGCGGCAAGCGCATCNTCCTGGCGNATATCCAGACAGCGCAGACAGGCCGAGCGGGCGCGCTCGGCAAAGGAAATATAATTNGAATGATAGACAATACCGCCCGCATCCGTGTCCTCATACTGGACACGCAGCAGATAGAAATGACTCTCCCCGACGATCCAGCCATCCAGCAGATCGGCCTCGCCCAGCTGTTTCGGGTGTGGGGGCGGTTTTGGCAGGTCAGTCGTCATCCGGCACATCCGCCTGGTTCAGCATGTCCAGCTGGCGCATGGCTGTTGCCGGCGGTGCCAGCCCGACATGATCCCAGCCGGCAGGTGACAGGCAGCGCCCGCGCGGTGTGCGCATCAGCAGCCCGGTCTGCANCAGATAGGGTTCGATCACCTCTTCCAGCATGTCACGCTGTTCCGCCAGCACCGCTGCCAGCGTTTCCACCCCGACCGGCCCGCCAGCATAATTTTCGGCAAGGCAGGACAGATAGCGCCGGTCCATNGCGTCGAGNCCATCGGCATCCACCTCGAGCCGGGACAGCGCCGCATCGGCAATGGGTGCGGTCACGGCGTCATGGCCATCCACCGCCGCAATATCGCGCACCCGCCGCAACAGCCGGCCGGCAATCCGCGGGGTGCCGCGCGCACGCCCGGCAATTTCATCGGCACCGTCATCCGTCAGCACCATGCCAAGCCGCTGTGCCTGGTTGGCAAGAATGACTGACAGCTCGGCCCGGTCATAGAATTGCAGCCGCATCTGGATGCCGAAACGGTCGCGCAGTGGTGTGGTCAGCAGCCCGGCGCGCGTTGTCGCGCCGACAAGGGTAAAGGGCGGCAGGTCAATCCGCACCGAACGCGCCGACGGCCCCTCGCCAATGATCAAATCCAGCTGGAAATCCTCCATCGCCGGATAAAGCACCTCTTCCACNGCCGGGTTCAGCCGGTGGATTTCATCNATAAACAGCACATCGCGCGGCNGCAGGTTGGTCAACAGGGCGGCCAGGTCACCGGCGCGNGCAATCACCGGCCCCGATGTGGCGCGGAACCCGACCCCCAGTTCAGCCGAAACAATCTGCGCCAGCGTCGTCTTGCCAAGGCCGGGTGGNCCATGCAACAGCGTATGGTCCATCGCATCACCGCGGTCANGCGCGGCCGCGAGCGCNTAAAGGTTTCCAGATTGGTCCGTCCGCCGCCCTGGCCAATGAAATCGGCCAGCCGTTCGGGGCGCAGGGCCATATCCCCGCGTTCCTGCGGTTCGCTGCTGATCAGACGATCATCTTCGGACATCATGCTCTCGCCCCGTTCCTAGCGGCCAAGCTGCTGCAGCGCAGCCGCAATCAAAGCCGACAGATCGTCACCATCCGCGCCTTCACTGCGCGCCCGGCCAATGGCCGCATGCGCCTCGGCGCGGCCATATCCCAGATTTTCCAGTGCCGACATCGCATCACCCGCAACCGACCCGGCTGATGAATCGCCGGCGGCCCCGGCGCCCGCGGGCGCGGCAGACGCGGCCATGCCCGATACCGGCAGCGCGCCCACTTTCTCGGCCAGTTCATTGACAACACGCTGCGCCAGCTTTGGCCCCACCCCGTCGGCGCGGGTCACCATCGCCTTGTCGCCCGCCATGATGGCGGTGGCCAGCGCATCCGGCGACAATACGGACAGGATCGCCATTGCCGCCTTTGCCCCGACCCCCTGCACCGTCACCAGCAGCCGGAAGGCATCGCGTTCACTGCTGTCGACAAAACCATACAGCGTCATGCTGTCCTCGCGCACCTGCATGTCGGTCAGCAAGGTGACGGTGCCGCCAGCTGCCGCCAGCGTGCCCTGCGTGCGACCCGAAACCGTCACCGCATAGCCAACCCCGCCAACATCGATAATGACGCTGTTCTGGTCCGTCTGGACAATCGCGCCACGCAGCTGTGCAATCATCGCCGGCCTCCTCCGGACCCGCCACCCGAAGCGCGGTCCGCTGCCGCATCACGGGCCAGCGCCGCCTCGATCGCCGCCCCCAGCCCGTCACCCGCAGATGTGGACCCGGCAGACGTTGACCCGGCAGATGTTGACCCGGCAGATGTCACCTTGGCAGCGCCTGTATCGCCGCGCGCTGCCAGCCCGTCACCATGGCCGGCGGCAATGGCAATGGCCAGCGCATCCGCCGCATCACCATTTACCGCCGTTATGCCCAACAGCCGGGTGATCATCGCCGCTACCTGCGCCTTGTCGGCGCTGCCGGTCCCGACAACCGCCTTCTTGACCTGGCGCGCGGCAATCTCGTCCACAGCAAGCCCGGCACCACCGCACTGCATCATGGCAACGCCCCGCGCCATACCCAGTTTCAGCGCGGCCGCCGCCGAACGCGCGACAAAGATCGCCTCAATCGCGGCACGGTCCGGCTTGTGGGTGGTAATCGCACTGTCCAGCCCGTCGGCAATGGCCTGCAGGCGCTGCGCGTCGGGCATGGCAGGGTCTGGCCGGATCACCCCGTTGGCGATATGGCGCAGACGCCCGGATGCCATCTCGACAACGCCCCATCCGGTATTGCGGATGCCGGGATCAATGCCAAGGACGCGCATCCGGTCAGGCCCTGTCACGCAAGCCGTGCCAGGACATCATCCGGAATATCGAAATTCGATGCGATATTCTGCACATCGTCATTATCATCCAGCGTGTCCAGCAGTTTCAGCAGGGTACCGGCCTGCGCCTCACCCACCTCGATCGTATTCTGCGGCTTCCAGACAAGGCCGGATTCGCTGGCCGCACCAAACTGCCCTTCCAGCGCCTCGCTGACGCTGTTGAAATCCTCGGTGGCGCAGGTGATTTCATGCCCGTCATCATCGGATTCGACATTATCGGCACCCGCCTCGAGCGCCGCCTCGAACATGGCGTCGGCATCGGCCGTATCGGCCGCATAGATCATCTGGCCAACGCGGTCGAACATAAAGCTGACAGATCCGGTCTCACCCAGCGATCCGCCAAATTTGTTAAAGGCGGCGCGCACCTCGGATGCGGTGCGGTTCTTGTTGTCGGTCATCGCCTCGACAATCAGCGCGGTCCCGCCGGGGCCATAGCCCTCATAGCGGATTTCATCATAGATCTCGCCCTCGCCGCCCTCGGCCTTTTTCAGCACCCGTTCGATATTATCTTTTGGCATGTTGGCACCGCGTGCCGCTGCCAGCGCCGTGCGCAGGCGCGGGTTTGATGCCGGGTCGGTGCCGGCACGTGCGGCAACCGTCAGTTCCTTGATCAGCCGTCCAAAGATTTTTGCGCGCTTTTTGTCCTGCGCGCCTTTGCGATGCTGGATATTCTTGAATTTACTATGGCCTGCCATGTCTGTCTCTCGGGGCTCGTCACTCGGGGTCATCGCTGTCAATGTTGCGGCACCGCATCACCGCACCGCCTGCGGGTTGCGCCGGCCATTCTGCAATGCTTGCTGTTCTATAGCAAATTCGGGGCTGGTAATGCCAGCGCCGCGTCACCGCAGCCAGCACGGCGGCCAGCACAGCGGCACGGGGCCATCAGGTCACGCGGGTGACAGGCGTCCCCCGCGGCGCAGCGGCGCCACACTGCGCGCCAGACCGTCCGCGCCGCTTTCCACCAGCAGGCCGCACAGCGTCGCCTCACCTGTTGCCACCGACAGGCGCGGACCGTCACTATTGGTAAAGCGCGCTGTCGCTGCCGCCTTGTTCATCCCGATCACACTGTCATAATCGCCGCACATGCCGGTGTCCGACTGATAGGCCGTCCCGCCAGCCAGAATCTGGTGGTCGGCTGTCGGCACATGCGTGTGCGTGCCCACCAGCATCGATGCCCGCCCGTCGGCAAGATGGCCCAGCGCCATCTTCTCAGATGTAGCCTCGCCATGGGCATCCACAAGGATAAAATCGGCATCACGGCCCAGCCGGCTGCGCACCAGCGCCCCGTCAAGCGCCGGAAAGACCGGGTCATTCGGTGCCATGAACANNTTGGCCATNACATTGATCACNGTNAGCCGCGCNCCNGNATCATTGGTGACATGCACCACCCCCTTGCCNGGTGTGCCCTCTGCCATGTTCAGCGGCCGCAACANGCGNGGCTGCTGTTCGATGTAATCNACGATCTCGCGCTTGTCCCAGACATGGTTGCCNGTGGTNAGCACATCGATCCCNGCGGCAAACAGATCATCGCAGATCTGCGGCGTCACGCCGAAACCGCCGGCCGCGTTCTCGCAATTGACCACCAGAAAATCCAGCTGCAGTTCAGCCCGTAGCGCGGCAGCGGTTTCGATCACCGTGTTNCGCGCCGTGCGCCCGACAATGTCACCCAGAAACAGAACCCGCATTACCGCATCTCCATAAGCCGCAGACCGGTCGGGGTCAGCACCCCGTCCAGCGGCATGTCATAGGGGCCTGTNGGCACCGANGCAACCTGCTGGCCATCAAAGGCAANGCCGATNGCTGTCACCGCCTGGNCATCCGCCCTGATTCCGGCNAGCGTCCGGTCATAGAATCCGCCCCCATANCCAAGCCGCCNCGCNGCATCATCAAAAGCCAGCATCGGTGCCAGCACCAGACGCGGCACAATCACCGGCAGGTCAGGCGGCGGCTGTTGGGTGCCATAGGGCCCGTCCTGCAACGCGTCGCCCGGGGCCCATTGGTGAAATATCAGCGGGTTGCCCGGTGGCGGCGTCATCGGCATGGCGGTAACGACCCCGCGCCCGGCCAGCGCCGCAATNAGCGGCAGCGGTGACAGTTCTGAACGGATCGGCAGATAGCCCGCAACCGCCCCGCCGCCNNCAAGCCGGATGATGGCATCGGCATGGCGCGCCAGCGCTGTGTCGGCATCGGGACTTTCGGCTGCCAACTGCTTTCGCATGGACGCCGCCTCGCGCCGCATTGCTGCCTTGGCGTCTGCCGGATCGGTATCAGGGGGGGCTTTATGTGATGTGGGCATCCGGCTTTGCGATCAGACTATCGGGGGAACAGGACATTCATAACAGGAGAGCGGGAATAAAAGAATGCGGGAATAAAAGAATGGCGGGAAGACGGCGGCAACCAGGTCAACCGTCGGTAGCTTCATCCTCTGTGACCTGCTTTGCAGGTGGGCGCCGCGAATAACCGGACCACGGCCCGGCCAGAGGCAGCTCCCAAGAGAATATTTATGGCCCCAGGGATCGAAAATCCAGACGCGAGGCCCAGTTGCCGCTTGGCAGATACTTAGTGGGAAGACAACCGGGATGCAAGCGCAAGGATGCGCTCTGCTGCCTTGTCCAGCGCGACGGCGGCGGCATCCTCGCCCNCATGCGCCGCTGCATCTGCCGGCATGGCAGCCGATCCGGTGGCCGGTTCCTGTGCGCGGTCGGCAAAAATCAGCGCGGTCATGGCCAGCAGACGTGCCTCGCCAATCTGCCCGACAGAGCCGACCAGCTGCTGAACCACGGTTTCAATCTCGGCGGCAAGCTCTTCGATACGCGCTTCTTCGCCTGCACCGCACCCGATCTGGTAAGGGGTGCCATTCAGGCGGATAGTGACAACCGACTGGCTCATGCGCGTCCTTCCTTGCCAAAAGCGGCAGTGCCGAGTTCGGCTTGCTGGGCGTCGCTGATCAGCTGCATGGCACGGCTGACCTGTTCATCAATCCGCGCCAGCTCGGCACGCAGCGCAGACGGGTCAATGCCGTCTGCCGCGGCGGCAGACGCGTCGGGCTGCGCCGGTGTTGCTGCAGCCGCCAGGCGGCTTTCAATCGCTGCTTCCAGCGCCTTGATGGCGTCGGCAAAGCGCGTTTCAGCTTCAGCGAGGCGCGACATGCATTGTCTCCATTACAACGGTTGATTAGGCGTGCGGGCGACTCCGCAGATCATCTGGGCACAACGCGGTTCCCGCCGGAATGACCGGGTGCGATTCGCGTGCGCGGCGTCCCCTGCCACAGGTGAACCCGCCCCCGCTNCCGGGAAAACGTTGAACGTGTTAAGAGTGCCAAAACTGATGCGGCAAATAAAGCCCCATTTTCATGCCTGTGTCTTTGCAGGAAAAAACNCGTCNGGNGGCATCTTGAATCNGCCCTTATTCACCCNGGANNGCTGGCATTGTTCCACTAGCAGATTGACGAAAGAAACTGGTGCAGGCAGATTGCGGCCATTCGCCCATTGCGGCTGTCCTGCACCGTTGCTGATCCCCGCGCAGGCAAGGAGANTTTCATGGCAAATGCACCCNAACNGCAGGCAATGGCAAANGCCATCCGCGCCCTCGCTATGGACGCTGTTGAGGCGGCTAAATCAGGACACCCCGGCATGCCNATGGGCATGGCGGATGCGGCAACCGCGCTGTTTGCCGACCATATGAAATTCGATGCGGCAGACCCGCACTGGCCTGACCGTGACCGTTTTGTGCTGTCCGCCGGTCACGGATCGATGCTGATCTATGCGCTGCTGCACCTGACCGGCCATGCCGATATGACCATCGCGCAGATCCGCAATTTCCGCCAGCTGGGGGCGATCACCGCCGGCCATCCGGAATTNGGCCATGCAACGGGAATCGAAACCACCACCGGGCCGCTTGGCCAGGGGCTTGCCAATGCGGTGGGCATGGCCATGGCCGAACGGCATCTTGCCGCGAAATTCGGCACCGGCCTTGTTGACCACCACACCTATGTCATTGCCGGTGATGGCTGCCTGATGGAAGGGATCAGCCATGAGGCCGCCTCGATGGCCGGCCATATGGGGCTTGGCCGTCTGATTGTGCTGTTTGACGATAACGGCATTTCCATTGATGGCAGCACCGACCTGACAGTATCCGACGATACCACCGGNCGGTTTGAAGCTTATGGCTGGCAGGTGCTGTCGGTGGACGGGCATGATATGGATGCCGTGTCTGATGCCATTGCTACTGCCAAGGCGGCGGATGACCGGCCCAGCCTGATCCGCTGCCGCACGGTGATCGGCTTTGGCGCGCCGCAGAAGGCCGGCACATCGGGCGCGCATGGCGCCCCGCTTGGCGATGCCGAAATTGACGGGACCCGCGCCGCCCTTGGCTGGACGCATGCACCGTTCGAAATCCCTGCCGATATTGCCAGCGCATGGCGTGACGTCGGCAGCCGCGGGGCTGCAGCACGTGCCGACTGGACAAAGCGCCATGCCGCCGNTGACAGCGCCGATTTCGACACGNCCATGCGCGGCGATTACAGCGCGGCGGTCAATGATGCAATTGTCGGCTGGAAGGAAACACTGGCCGCCGATCCGCAGAAAATCGCCACACGGGTGGCCAGCCAGAAAGCCATCGAGGCCCTGCTGCCCGCCTGCCCGGCCCTGTTTGGCGGCTCGGCCGATCTGACCGGGTCAAACAATACGCGCGGCGGTGGTCAGGATATTTTTGACCGCACCAACCCGGCCGGCACCTATATTCATTACGGCGTGCGTGAACATGGCATGGCGGCCGNGATGAATGGCATCGCGCTNCATGGCGGGGCGATTCCCTATGGCGGCACCTTTCTTGTCTTTACCGATTACTGCCGGCCATCCATCCGGCTGTCGGCACTGATGCGCCAGCGCGCCATCTATGTGATGACGCATGACAGTATCGGGCTTGGCGAAGACGGGCCGACCCACCAGCCGGTCGAACATCTGGCCGCGCTGCGGGTGATCCCCAACCTGCTTGTCTTCCGCCCGGGCGACGCGGTGGAAACCGCCGAGGCATGGCAGTGCGCGCTTGATGCCACACACAGCCCGTCCGTCCTTGCCCTCAGCCGCCAGGGGCTGGCGCAGTTCCGGCATGGTGACATGACCCGGAACATGACCGCGCGCGGGGCCTATGTCGCCGCCGAGGCGGAGGGCGCGCGCCAGATCACACTGATCGCCAGCGGATCGGAAGTCGGTATCGCCTATGCGGCGCAGGCCAGCCTTGCTGCCGATGGCATTGCTGCCGCCGTGGTCTCGGCCCCCTGNCTTGAATTGTTCTGGCAGCAGGATGCGGACTGGCGCGAAAANGTTCTTGGTGATACACCGCGTATCGTGATCGAGGCAGCCATGCGGCAACCATGGGACCGCCTGCTGCGCGACAGTGACGCCTTTGTCGGCATGGATGATTTCGGTGCATCTGCACCGGCGCCTGCCCTGTATGAACATTTCGGAATTACCGCTGATGCGGTGGCAGAACAGGCGCGGGCCTGCCTTGCCAAAGCATAATCCGCCTGCCAACGCATAGCCCGGCAGGCATCGAAACCGGGGAGANTTGACGTGACGCTTCGACTGGCGATTAGCGGCTTCGGCCGTATAGGACGCATGGTCCTGCGCGCCCTTGTGGAAAGTGGACGCGATGATGTCGAGATCGTTCTGATCAATACACCCGGCGCGGTCGAGGCATCGGCGCATCTGTATGAATTCGACTCGATCCACGGACGTGCCCGCGCCGCCGTCAACCATGGCGATGACTGGATGGATGTCGGGCGCGGCCGCATCGCGATGACGCATGAACGCGACCCGGCGGCAATTCCGCATGCCGACCACGGCATCGATGTTGTTCTGGAATGTTCCGGCCATTTCAATGCGCGTGACAAGGCCGCCCTGCATCTGGCAGCCGGTGCCCGGCGGGTATTGGTATCAGCCCCCTGCAAGGACGCTGATGCCACCGTCGTCCATGGCGTCAACCATGCCGATATCACGGCGGATATGGAAGTTGTCTCGAACGCATCCTGCACCACAAACTGCCTGGCGCCCGTCGCCAAGGTGATGGCGGATTCCGTCGGCATCGAAGCCGGCTATATGACCACCATCCATGCCTATACCGGCGATCAGCCAACGCTGGACAGCAACCATAAGGATCTGCGGCGGGCCCGTGCGGCGGCGCTGTCGATGATCCCGACATCAACCGGCGCGGCGCGTTCGGTAGGGGATGTCCTGCCCCAGCTGAAAGGCCGGATGAACGGGTCGGCCATCCGCGTGCCGACGGCGAATGTATCGGTGGTCGATTTCGGCTTCACATCCGAGCGCGACACCAGCACCGACGAAATCAACAGCCTGCTGCGTGCGGCAGCTGACGGGCCGATGAAGGGGATTTTGGGGGTAAATGACCGCCCGCTGGTATCCACCGATTTCAACCATGATCCGCACAGCTCGATTGCCGACCTGACACAGACACATGTCATGAATGCGCGTCTGGTACGCGTGCTGGCCTGGTACGATAATGAATGGGGTTTTTCGTGCCGGATGCTGGACAATGCGGCAGAAATAGGCAAAACACTCTGACGCCGCGCCTGTCGGATGGCACTTTTTAGCTTGCAGGGACCCCTTCCCTGGTGTGTCCACACCACAGCCACCACCCCGATGTTTAGATGAGGTAAAGCGATGAAACTCAATGGCAATGCCGTTAAACCCGGCAATGTGATCGAACATAATGGCCGCCTGTGGACCGCCGTGAAGGTGTCGCATGTCAAGCCCGGCAAGGGCGGCGCCTTTGCGCAGATCGAGCTTCGCGATATCCGTGACGGCACCAAGCTGAACGAGCGCTTTCGCTCGTCCGAGACCGTCGAGCGCGTCATCCTTGAGGAATCCGAATGTACCTTCCTGTTCGATGATGGCGACAATCTTGTCTTCATGCATGGCGAGACCTTCGAGCAGATCAGCGTCTCCTCGGACATGGTTGGCGACCGGGCTGCCTTTCTGCAGGACGGCATGGCGGTGACTGTGGCCAGCCATGAAGGCGAGCCGATTTCCATCGATCTTCCCGATACGGTGGTGATGGAAGTCACCGAGGCCGACGCCGTGGTCAAAGGGCAGACCGCCTCGTCAAGCTACAAGCCAGCGATGCTGGAAAATGGCGTGCGTGTGCTGGTGCCGCCGCATATCGAGGCGGGCACGCGCATCGTTGTGCGCCCGGAAGATTCCACCTATGTGGAACGCGCCAAAGACTGAATTGTTACTGTGACGGGCGCGCCCTGTGAGGCCACAGCCCGCATCTGAGGGAAGACATCACCATGGCCAGTCAGTCCGCGCTGATCAATGTTATGCAGAAAGCCTCTATCGCGGCCAGCCGCGGGCTGCTGCGCGATTTTGGTGAAGTCGAAAACCTGCAGGTCAGCCGCAAGGGACCGGCCGATTTTGTGAGCCGTGCCGATATCAATGCCGAACGCACCATCCGGCGCGAACTGGCAAAGGCCCGGCCCGACTGGGGATTCCAGATGGAAGAAGGCGGCGTCATCGAAGGGGCTGACAAATCCGCGCCTGTCTGGGTTATTGACCCGCTGGACGGCACCACCAACTTCCTGCATGGCATCCCGCATTTTGCGATTTCGATCGCAGTGATGGAAACCGACTCACAGGGCCGGCGGTCGATCACAGCCGGTACGGTATTCGATCCGGTGAAGAATGAATTCTTCTTTGCCGAGCGCGGCCAGGGGGCCTTTCTGAATGGCCGCCGCCTGCGGGTATCCGGCCGCCGCCATATGGCCGATGCACTGTTTGGCACCGGAATCCCCTTTCTGGGACATGGCAGCGACGACGATCACGCCACCTTCCTCAAGCAGCTTGGCAATGTCATGGCCGTCAGTTCCGGCGTGCGGCGCAACGGTGCTGCGGCGCTTGATCTCGCCTGGATTGCAGCCGGCCGGATTGACGGGTTCTGGGAAAAGGGTCTCAGCCTCTGGGACATCGCTGCCGGCCTGTTGCTGGTGCGCGAGGCCGGTGGCTTCGTGTCTGACTTTGCCTCGCGCGACAAGGCGCTGGAAAGTGGCGAGGTTGTGGCCGCCAACCCGGCCATCCACGGGGAATTGATGAAAATCCTGCGCCGCTGAGGCTGCACCGCTGCCGATCAAGCCGCCCGGATTGCGGCGAGGCTGGCCTTGCGGCCATATTCCTGCCACTCTTTGTGACATACTCACCTGATGTTCGGCCGGGGCCACGGATTCGCGTGGATGCCGCCCGGATATGCGTCAGACCAAACGCTGCAGATCGGGAGCCCCGGCCATGATGACCAACCCACATCGCTATCTGATCAGGATGCTTGTGTTTTTGCTGATGGTCGGCGCTATTGCCGGCCTTCTCTACGCGCCGCTGTTCCGCGCCTTTATGGGCAACCCGGCCCTGAACGGGGTCATTCTCGGCGCCTTGCTGCTGGGTATCATATACAGTTTCCGGCAGATCCTGCGTCTTGACCCGGAACGCCGCTGGCTGATGAATGTGCAGAAATCGGGCAAGCTTGACAGCCGGCAGGTGAAGCCGGTGCTGCTGGCGACTGTCTATGCCATGCTGGCCGACCAGCGGCAGGAATCACAGCTGTCCGCACTGTCGCTGCGCTCGGTGCTTGACGGTGTGGCCGCGCGCCTTGACGAAGGGCGCGAAATTTCCCGCTATATGATCGGGCTGCTTGTATTTCTCGGGCTTCTGGGCACCTTCTGGGGATTGCTGCAGACCATCGGGGCCGTCGGGGCTGTTGTGGGTTCCATCGATACCGCAAGCACCGATTTCGAAGCCATGATGCAACAGCTGAAAGGCGGGCTGGACGCGCCGCTGTCAGGCATGTCGACTGCCTTTTCATCCTCGCTGTTCGGTCTCGCCGGATCGCTGATCCTCGGGTTTCTGGACCTGCAGCTGGGCCAGGCGATGGGCCGCTTTTTCAACGAGCTGGAAGACTGGCTGTCTGCCTTTGCCCGCTTCAATGACCGGCCCGACACAACCGATATGAATACCGGTGCGCTGGCCACCGGCATGAGCCAGGAAGCCGCGCGGGCGCTGATCCATCTTGGCAATGCCATTGCGGCCGGCGAGGATAATCGCAACCGTGTGCTGGAACAGCTTGGCAATGTGAATATGACGCTTGCCGCGCTGAACGAGGCGCTGACCGATGACCGCCGCCTGCGTGAACAGCTGGCACAGCTGAATGCCGGCATTGCCCAGCTGTCAGCCGATCTTGCGGATGATCGTGGCAAGGCCAATGCAGCGGTTTCTGCCGAGCTGCGCACCCTGTCAAACGCCATCAACAAGGCGATCGGTGATCGCCCCGGCACCAGCCGCCGCGGCAAGGAGAGCTGATCCATGGCGCTGGCACGCCTTGGCGGCGCGCGCCGCCCTGACAGCTATACCTGGCCGGGATTCGTCGATGCGCTGGCGACATTGCTGATGGTGATCATCTTTGTCGTTCTGGTCTTTGTGCTGATTCAGGTCAATCTGGCCTACCGCGTATCAGGGCAGGATGCGACGCTGAACGACATGCGCGCACAGATCGCCAATCTTGGTGAATTGCTGAATATCGAACGCAANCAGAGCGCCGANNTGTCCGCCGAGCTGGACCGCATNACCAGTCANCTATTGTCAACCGAGGCGGACCGTGACTCGCTGACCGCACAGCTTGCCGACATGACCGCCCTGCGCGAAAGCCTGTCGGCCGACCTTGTATCCACAAGCGCGGCGCTGGCGGCCAAGGACGCCGAAATCACCCGCCTGATTGCGGAAAATGCCGCCACCGATTCCGACCTCAAGGCAGCGCGCGCGGCACTTGAGGACCGGCTGGCCGCACTGACCGAGGCGCAGGGGGCGCTCAATGACGCGACGGCGCGCATTGGCAGCCTTGAGGATGAAACCGCCGCCTCGCGCGCGGAAGTGATNCAGATGGCCAACGCCATGACCGCCCTGCGCCAACGCATCGAACAGCTGACCGCCCTTCTTGCCGAAAAGGAAGCACAGGCGGCGCGTGACAAGATTGCCATTGCCAGCCTTGGCAAATCGCTGAACAACGCNCTGGCCACACGCGTGCAGGAATTGCAGCGCTTCCGGTCAGAATTCTTTGGCCGGCTGAGCGAGGTGCTGGAAGGGCGCGAGGATGTCCGTATCGTGGGTGACAGATTTGTCTTCCAGTCCGAGGTGCTGTTTGCGCAGGGCCAGGCATCCATTGGTCCGCAAGGCCAGCAGCAATTGACCGAGCTGGCCGCAGCACTGAACCAGATCGCTGCCGAAATCCCCGATGATATTGACTGGGTCCTGCAGGTGGAGGGCCATACCGATGACATTCCGGTCCGCGCCGGCCGGTTTGCCGATAACTGGGACCTGTCCACCGAACGCGCCCTNTCGGTGGTGCGGTTCCTGTCAGAAAAGGGGCTTGAGGCACGCCGCCTTGCCGCGGCCGGCTATGGCGAATTCCAGCCGCTGGATAATGCCGGAACAGATACCGCCCGGCGGCGCAATCGCCGGATCGAAATGAAGCTGACACAGCGTATTTCGGGCAGCAACTAGCCGGGCCACAACCAGCGTCGCGCAGATCACATTTATGTGAAGGCTGGCCGGGCTTTTCCTAAGACTGGGTCTGCCTTGATCGGGCATGGCCCGAAAGCATGATCCTTTTGATCAGGGCGGCAGCGAACGCCAGGCCGGGGTCAGATGGCACAGGCTGGTATTGCTTGCCTGTANCGCACTGACACTGGTGCGGGCCGCGGATGCGGCGGCATGCGCCACGCAGAAATGCCGTGATATTGACGCATTTTTCGGGCCGCTGGACGGACAGGCCACGGGGGTTGCGCCACATCCTGCGCCGCCACCCGAAGCGGGCATCGCCGCCGGCACTGACCCGGCCAGCTTTACCAGCACCCCCATCATCATTCACCGCGCCCAACGGCAGNCGATGCGCCAGCCGCGTGAGACAGCGCAGCTTTCTGCATCCCTATATGCCGGCACCATGTCGGATCATGGCGGCACGCTGATCGAAATCCTGCACACTGGCCGCGTGCATATGGCGGCGCGCACGCCCTGGACGAACCGCGCGCCGGGTGTCGATGATACACCGGCATTCCTGTCGCGGTTCCACCCTGAAGAGCCGTTTCAGCCAGCCGGTCTGATGATGCTGTTCGAGGCGCATGTCGGCTATCCCGCCGGCCAGCAGATCCTGTGGCCGCTGGAACAGCTTTCGGATATCCAGCTTGTCTGTGCCCTGTGCCGTGGCAGCAGCTTTTCACAATTTGCCGGACAGGGGCGGCTTGTCCTGCAATCGGGGCCGGGCGTCGGGCCCGAATTATCCGGCGCGATGGAAGATATGCGACTGACTGGCGCCGACGGGACCGTGACCGGGTTTTTTCGCTTTTCACGCGCTGATGTGGCCGCACCAGTGACGCTTGCCGAGACCGACCAGATGCAGCTGGATTTCGGGGCCGGCCTGCATCTTTTTGGTGGCGACATCATGCTGTGGCAGCCCGCGCATGACAGGGCGGCGGGCATCATTGCCGGCACGCCGGAAGATGTGTTTTCAGATCTCGGCGGGGTGCTGATCTATTTCAGCCCGTCCCCTCAATAGCTGGCGCGGCCTGCCGGTCAGGGGTCGAGAACTGCAAATCGGCCAGATGGCGATAGAGCGGGGATTCGACAATCAGCTCTTCATGCGTGCCTGTCGCCACAATCCGCCCGTTATCAATCAGCAGGATCCGGTCNGCACGGACCACCGTGGCCAGACGGTGGGCAATCACCAGCGTTGTCCGGTCACGTGACAGATTATCGAGAGCCGCCTGCACCGCCGCCTCGGACCGTGCGTCCAGCGCGCTTGTGGCCTCGTCGAGAAGCAACAGCCCGGGGTCGCGCAGTATGGTGCGCGCAATCGCCAGCCTTTGCCGCTGGCCGCCAGACAGCCGCACCCCCTTCTCGCCCACCAGCGTGTCATATCCCTGCGGCAGCTCGGTGATAAAGCCATGCGCCTCTGCCTGCTGTGCGGCCGCAACCATATCGGCCTCGTCCGCATCCGGACGGCCAAACAATATATTGTCGCGCACGCTTGTCGAGAACAGCGCCGTATCCTGCGACACGATCCCGATATGCCGGCGCAGATCATCCAGCGCCAGATCGCGGATATCCTGGCCGCCTACCGTAATGCGCCCGGCCCCCGGATCATAAAAGCGCAGCAACAGGTGAAAGAGAGTCGATTTGCCTGCGCCGCTTGGCCCGACAAGCGCCACCCGCTCGCCATGGCCAATGGTGAAATCAACATTGGTGACAGCCGGCCTTGCGGTGGCGGCCGGATAGGCAAAACTGACATCCTCAAACCGGCAGGCGATCTTGTGCGCGGCGTCGATCTGGCGCGGGATCGCGGCCTGCGGCAGGCTTTCATCGGCCTGCAGCATGGCGGCAATACGTTCTGCTGCGCCGCCAGCCCGCTGCAGCTCGCCCGCAAGGTCAGACAGGAACCCGGTCGAGGCGGCCACCAGAAAGGCATAGAACACAAAAGAAGACAGATCGCCGGCGGTAATCTTGCCGGCCAGAAGGTCCTGCCCGCCCACCCACAGGATGGCCGAGACGCCGCCAAACACCATGAAAATGACAATGCCGCTCAGCAGACCGCGCAGCCGCACCCGCGACAGGGCGGCATCCAGGCTGCCACCAACCGCATCATCAAACCTGTCACGTACCAGCCCCTGCCGCGCAAAAGCCTGCACGGTGCGCATGGCGGATACGCTTTCCTCGGCCTGCACCGACACATCGGCAAGCCTGTCCTGGGCGAGGCGCGAGGCTTTGCGCAGCCGGCGGCCAAGCACGATCATCGGGGCCACGACCAGCGGCACGGCCAGCAGCACGACAAGCGACATTTTCGGGCTGGACAGGACCAGCATCACCAACCCGCCTACCAGCAGGATCAGATTGCGCGCCGCCATCGAAATGGTCGATGTCATCACCGTCTGCACAATGGCTGTATCGGTGGTGATGCGGGCCAGAATATCACCNGTGCGTGCGGTCTCGAACCATCCCGGGGCCAGCCCCACAACATGCGCAAACAATGCCTTGCGAATCTGCGCCAGCACCTGTTCACCCACTTGATTGACCAGCGTGGTACGCAGATAGCTTCCAAAGGCAAGGCACAGCGCGATCAGCGCGGTGGCAATCACCGCCCTGTTCAGCAGTTCGGGGTCCTGTTTCGACAGCCCTTCATCCACCAGATAGGCAAGTCCGCGCCCCATGACCAGCAACGCGCCGGCGACCATGACAAGCGCCAGCACCGCGCCGATAATCTGCCGTCGGAACGGCCGGAAATAGGGCCAGAATATCCGGCCAAGCTGGCCAAGACTGTAACTGCCCTTTCGGGGGCTATCTTGAAGGGTGGGCGTCACCGGCGGGGCCTTTCATCACAGCACGGCGCGACAGCGATTGGGGCTTGCCTTCCGTTGTGGTTGAGGATATACCACCGCTTCTGGAGATTGACCAGCGCGGCCACCTGCCACATGGCAGGGCATTTCAGGCGCAACAGGGCCGCGACGGGCGCGCAGGCCGAGCAGGAGCAGGCAATGAAAAAAGACATTCATCCCGACTACCACGAGATCACCCTTGTGATGACCGATGGCAGCGAGCGCAAGACACGTTCCACATGGGGCAAGCCTGGCGACGTTCTGAAGCTTGATATCGATCCGAAGACCCATCCGGCATGGACTGGCCAGCATCGTATCGTCGATTCAGGCGGTCAGGTGGCGCGCTTCAACAAGCGCTTTGCCGGTCTCGGCATCAAGTAAGACACCGGACATATCCGAAACGCCAAAGGCCGGGTTTCCCCGGCCTTTTTTATTGCGCAAACCGGCAGCTGTCCGGGCAACAGCCCTAGCCGCGATTGCGGATGGCGGCCTGTGCGGCGGCAAGGCGGGCGGCCGGCACCCGGTAAGGCGAGCAGGAAATATAATCCAGCCCCACCGATTCAAAAAAGCTGATCGACGCCGGATCACCGCCATGCTCGCCGCAGATGCCAAGCTTGATATCGCTGCGGGTCTCGCGGCCGCGCTCTGCCCCCATGCGCACCAGCGCCCCGACACCCTCGACATCAATCGAAACAAACGGGTCAATCGGATAGATTTCCGCATCCGTATAGGCATGGATGAAGGCACCCGAATCATCGCGGCTGATGCCAAGCGCGGTCTGCGTCAAATCATTGGTGCCGAATGAGAAGAACTCAGCCTGCCTGGCCAGATCATCAGCGCAGATGGCGGCGCGCGGCAATTCCACCATCGTGCCCACCAGATAGGTGATGGTGATGCCGGTCTCGGCTGCCACTGCGGCNGCCTCGGCATCTATCACCGCCTTGCACAGCTCCACCTCCTTTGCGGTTGCGGCCAGCGGGATCATCACTTCGGGCACTGGCGCACTGCCGTCGCTTTTGGCCACATTGCTGGCCGCCTCGAAAATGGCGCGTGCCTGCATGCGGCAAATTTCGGGATAGGTCACCGCCAGACGGCAGCCGCGATGCCCCAGCATCGGGTTGGATTCCGACAATTTCAATGACCGCTGGCGGGCTGTTTCTGCCGTAATGCCGGCCGCCGCCGCCACCTCGGCCAGCTCTTCTGGCGAATGNGGCAGGAATTCATGCAAGGGCGGGTCCAGCAGCCGGATGGTCACTGGCAGCCCGGCCATGATGGTGAACAGTTCCTCGAAGTCACGACGCTGCATCGGCAACAGCTTGGCCAGTGCCACCTCACGCCCGACATGGTCGGCAGCCATGATCATCTCGCGCATGGCGATGATCCGGTCGACATCAAAGAACATATGTTCNGTGCGACACAGTCCGATTCCCTCGGCACCGAATTCAACGGCGGTGCGGGCATCGGCAGGCGTTTCGGCATTNGTACGCACCGACATGCGCCGCGCTTCATCTGCCCAGCCCATGACGGTGGAAAAAGCACCCGACATCTGTGGCTGGATGGTTTTGACACTGCCGAGGAATACCTCGCCGGTGCCGCCATCGATGGTGATGATATCGCCTTCATGCAATTCGTGATCGCGGATATAGACCTTGCCAAGACTNTCGTCAAAACGCAGATCGCCAGCCCCCGACACGCAGGCGCGGCCCATGCCGCGCGCCACAACCGCCGCATGGCTTGTCATCCCGCCGCGCGCGGTCAGGATGCCTGCTGCCGCATGCATGCCGTGGATATCTTCAGGGCTTGTCTCCTGCCGGACAAGGATCACCTGCTTGCCACTGCCTGCCAGCTCTTCGGCGCGGTCGGCACTCAGCACGATTTCGCCGGCAGCCGCCCCGGGTGATGCCGGCAGCCCCTGTGTCAGNACGGTTTTTTCGGCATCAGGGTCAAGCGTCGGATGCAGCAGCTGGTCCAGCGCGATCGGNTCAACCCGCAGCAGCGCCTCGTCGCGTGTGATCAGCCCTTCCTCGGCCATCTCGACCGCCATCCGCAGCGCCGCGGCAGCGGTGCGTTTGCCGCTNCGCGTCTGCAGCATATAGAGCTTGCCCTGCTGTACGGTGAATTCCAGGTCCTGCATATCGGTGTAATGCGCCTCAAGCTGCGCGCGCACATTATCCAGCTGGCCAAACACCTCGGGCATCGCCTCTTCCATCGAAACGGCATTGCTTTCCGCCGCCTCGCGGGCGGCGATGGTCAGCGGCAAGGGGGTGCGGATACCGGCCACCACATCCTCGCCCTGCGCGTTGATCAGATATTCGCCATAAAAGCTGTTTTCGCCGGTGGATGGGTCGCGCGTGAAGGCAACACCCGTCGCGCAGTCATCGCCCATATTGCCGAACACCATGGCCTGTACATTCACCGCTGTGCCCCATGAGGCCGGNATATTGTTCAGGCGACGATAGGTGGTGGCACGCGCATTCATCCAGCTGGTAAACACCGCNCCAATGGCGCCCCACAGCTGGTCCTTCGGGTCCTGCGGGAANTCCTCGCCAGATTCCTCGCTGACAATCTGCTTGTAGATATCCACCAGCGCGACAAGGTTGTCGCCGGTCAGGCCGGTATCATCAAACACGCCAAAGCGCAGCTTCATCTCTTCCAGCGCATCCTCAAACAGCCCATGGTCAACACCCATCACCACATCGGCATACATCTGGATGAAGCGGCGATAGCTGTCATAGGCAAACCGCGTATCCTCGGCGCGTGTGGCAAGGCCCGCGGCGGTGGCATCATTCAGCCCCAGATTCAGCACCGTATCCATCATGCCGGGCATGGATGCCCGCGCACCCGACCGTACCGACACAAGCAAGGGGTTTGCCGGGTCGGCAAANCGCGCGCCGGTNTCATTNTCGATCTGCGCAATNGCCGCATCNACCTGCGCCAGCAGCGCCTCGGGATANCTGCGCTCATGGTCGTAATAATAGGTGCAGACCTCGGTGGTGATGGTGAACCCCGGNGGCACCGGCAGGCCAATCCCGCTCATCTCGGCAAGGTTGGCCCCNTTGCCGCCAAGCAGGTTGCGCATATCGCTGTCACCATCGGCGCCGGCAGCACCGAATCCGTAAACCCATTTTGTAGAGGCGTCATTCATGACGGCACTATCCCTCCAGTTTCGAGAAATCTGCGACCCGTTGCATGCTGCCGCGCACCATGGCCAGCAGGCCAAGGCGGTTACGGCGAACCGCCGCATCATCATCATTCACGACAACGCGGTCGAAAAAATCGTCAATCGGCGCTCGCAAACCGCCAAGCGACTGCATGGTGGCAAGCAATGCTGCCCTGTCTGATGCCGCGTCCGATACCCCGTCCGATGGTTCCGGCAGGGCAAGAAGGGCGGCGTGAAGGGCGGTTTCAGCATCTTCGGCAAACAGGCGCGGGTCAGTCTCGGGAGAAAAGGCCTGTTTGGCTTTGCTTTCCTCGGCATTCAGGATGCTGGCGGCACGACGCCAGCCGGCCAGAAGCCCCGCCCCGTCATCACCTGACAGGAAAGTCGACAATGCGGCAGCGCGGTCGGACAGCGCCAGCAGATCATCATCTCCGGCAGCGCCGTCATCGCCAAGCGCGGCGGCNACCACATCATGCGCCAGCCCGTCATCCCGCAGGCTGACGCGCAGACGCTCGCGGATAAAGGGCAGGATATCGCCATCGACCGCATCAAAACCGTGCGCNGATGCCGCCGCCGCCAGCAGCGGCCGCAACGCAAGACGCAGATTCTGTTCGCGGATGATGCGGATCACACCAAGCGCGGCCCGGCGCAGCGCAAACGGGTCCTTCGATCCTGTCGGTTTGGCCCCGACACCGAAAAACCCGACAAGGCTGTCGATCTTGTCCGCCAGCGACACTGCCAGCCCCGTCGCGCAATCCGGAATACCGTCATCCGCGCCTTTTGGCCGGTAATGCTGTTCAATGGCATCGGCGATATCTGCGGCGACGCCGTGATGGCGCGCATAATGGCCGCCCATGATGCCCTGCAGTTCGGGGAATTCACCCACCATGCCCGAGACAAGATCGGCCTTGGCCAGCTTTGCNGCATGCGCGGCCATCTCTGCATCACAATGCGGNATGGCAGGGGCGATATGCGCGACCAGATTTTCCATCCGCATCGCCTTGTCATGTACCGACCCCAGCCCCTCATAAAAGGTGATGTCGGCCAGACGCGGCAGCATCGCCTCAAGCGGCGTCTTCCGGTCCTCGTCCCAGAAGAATTCAGCATCGGCAAGGCGGGCNCGCAGCACGCGCTGGTTACCGGCAAGGATCACCGCATCGCGGTCACTGTCGGCCAGCCGGTTGCTGACAACAACAAACCCCCTGGCGAGATCGCCNGTGGCGGCATCGGATGTCGTCAGATATTTCTGGTGGGTGCGGATAGAGGCTTCCAGCACCTCGTCCGGCAGGCCCATGAAGCGGTCTTCAATCTCGCCATAAAGCGGGTTGGGCCATTCCACCAGCCCTGAAATTTCATCCAGCAGGCGCTGGTCATGGCGCAGTGACACGCCCTTTTCCGTGGCAAGNCTGGCGGCCATCTCGGCAATCTGCAGGCGTCTTGGCGCNGGCGATGCGTCCGCATCCGCCGGCACCCAGTCCANCATCACATGGCCGTCACGCAGGCGGGCAACATAATCATCGGCGCTGGTGACGCCCGTCAGGTCAATATCATCGCCATGTTCGAAATAATGACCGCGGCTGCTGGCGGTAAAGGGCAATGTCGCCCCGCCNAGGTCCAGCGCACCGGCCAGNGGCACCCCGTCAAACAGCAGGTTGACCCGGTGCAGCGGCCGNACCCAGCGGAACCGGGTTGCCCCCCAGCGCTGGCTTTTCGGCCAGGGGAATTCCGCCAGGATCGATGTCACCATCTCTGGCAGCAGGTCGGCGGTTGCGGCGCCGGCCTTTTCGATATGGGCAAACAGGAATGTGCCTTTCGGCGTGTCCTGTGCGGTCAGCTGGTCACGGGTGAGCCCGGTGGATTTCAGGAAACCCTCAATGGCCTTGTCCGGCGCATCGGCGCGCGGCCCGCGGCGTTCCTCGGACAGATCCGCCTGCCGGTCCGCCAGCCCCTCGATATAAAGAGCGAGATGACGCGGCGCGACGAAATGCCGGATATTGGCGCGGTCGACATCAAGGCCTGCCTCTGCCAGCTNGCGCTGCATCATGTCCTGCAGGTTCCGCGCAGCCGGAATCTGCATGCGGGCCGGAATTTCCTCGGAAATCAGTTCCAGCAGAAGATCAGCCATTATCTGCCGCCTTTCCGGCGCCGATCCACGCCTCGCAACAGCCGCGCGCCAGCGCCCGCACCCGCCCGATATAGGCGGCGCGTTCGGTGACCGAGATCACCCCGCGCGCATCCAGCAGGTTNAACAGGTGGCTGGCCTTCATGCACTGGTCATANGCCGGCAGCGCCAGCGGCGTGTCGAGCGCCAGCAGCGCGCCACATTCCGCCTCGGCATCGCGGAAATGCTGCAGCAAGGCAGCGGTATCCGCATGGTTGAAATTCCAGCCGGAAAACTCGACCTCGGCGCGGTGGAAAATATCGCCATAGCATTTGCCNCCATCCTCGGCGGCGACGCCGTCCCAGTCGAGATCATAGACATTCTCGACCCCCTGGATGAACATGGCCAGCCGCTCCAGCCCGTAGGTCAGCTCCAGCGGCACCGGATCGCATTCNAATCCGCCCACCTGCTGGAAATAGGTAAATTGCGACACTTCCATCCCGTCGCACCATACCTCCCAGCCAAGGCCCCAGGCCCCCAGCGTGGGTGATTCCCAGTCATCCTCGACAAAGCGGATGTCATGNCGGTCCGGATCCAGCCCGATGGCCTTCAGGCTGCCAAGATACAGCCCCTGCGAATCCGCCGGCGACGGTTTGAAGATGGCCTGGAACTGATAATAATGCTGCAGCCGGTTCGGGTTCTCGCCAAAACGGCCATCCGTCGGGCGGCGCGATGGCTGCACATAGGCNGCACGCCAGTGATAATCAGGCCCCAGCGACCGCAGCGTCGTTGCCGGATGAAAGGTGCCGGCACCAACTTCCATATCATAGGGCTGCAGGATCACCGNACCCTGCGCGGCCCAGTACCCCTGCAGCTTCAGCAGGATGGACTGGAAGTCGGTACCGGGGCGGGTAATGAACGTCTTTGTCATGGGAGATTCTACTGCCTGAATCAGAGCCGCAAACTAGCCCCAAACNGGCACGAATTGCAAGTGCCCGAATGGCCGCTGCCAGATACCATTTTACCAGAAACCATTTTGCCAAAAACCATTTTACCAGACATCTGTTTGCCAGACATCTGTTTACCAGGCATCTGCATCGCAGAATTGGGCATACCCGTATTGCCGCTGCCCGCACGTGACGTCCTGCGGCGCGCGCATGCGGGGATCAGGTCTGATAGGGACATGCGTCACGCCCGCACGCCTCTCCGGCGACCCAGGCACGGCAGACGCCGCATTCCTCGAGGTCGAGCGGACCGCCTGTCTTTTTCGATTCTGCATCATCACCTGCATCATCGCCAGACTGTGCCCGGCGATGCGCTTCCAGCAGGCGAAAGCCATACCAGACCGCANCAATCACAGCCACCAGCGCCAGAATTTTCGGAAGCGAGAAAAACATCAGATACTCTCCTGCCGGCTAGGCCGGTAACGCTGCCATGACGANATATCCTACAGGCCAAAGCGCGCCAGCAAGGCGCGTTCGACCGCCACATCCACGGCCTCTTCGACCAGCCGGCCAGCCTGCATGCCGGGCAGACCGCCAAAGCCGCCAAACAGGCGTTTCTTCGGTTCGATGGTCATCAGGTCTGTGGTGTCACCAAAGCGTTCGGTAACAAGCCCGCGGCAATCCGCCAGCCCGTCGATCAGCCCCAGCTCCACCGCTGTCGCACCGGTCCAGAACGCGCCGCTGAACAGATCATCATGATCACCTTTCAGCTTGCCGCCCCGCCGTTCGGTGACATGAGCGATGAATTGCTGGTGGATTTCGGCCTGCAGCGATTTCAGCCGCGCCACATCCGTGTCTTTTTCCGCCTGAAACGGGTCAAGGATCATCTTGTTGGTGCCGGCGGTATAGACGCGGCGGTCAACCCCCAGCTTTTCAATGGCACGGTCAAAACCGAAACCTGCTGACACAACGCCGATCGACCCGACCACCGAGGCAGCATTGGCATAGATCTCGTCCGCACTTGCCGCCAGCCAATAGCCGCCGCTGGCCGCCACATCCTCGCAAAAGGCCAGAACCGGCACATTGGCCTTGCGCGCCAGATCACGCACCCGCTTGCCAATCAGCGCCGACTGCACAGGCGACCCGCCGGGCGAGTTGATGATCAGCGCCACCGCCTTTGCACCGCGGATCGCAAAGGCCTTCTTCAGCTGCGGTTCCACCGCTTCCAGTGACAGGCCGCGCCGCATCTGGCTGCTGCTGGCAATCACACCTGACAGGCGGACAACGGGCACCACAGAGCGCGGTTTCTTCCAGAAAAAGACAAGACGAAGCAGGGCTTTGACCAGGTTCATCTGTCAGTCCCCNCGCCGCCGGTCGCCCTGTTGCGGGCGCGCCGGATGCAGCACATGCAGCGCCGCCCCGTTCATCACATCCTGCGCGGCCTCGGTAAATCCGCCATCATCGCGATGCAGGATCAATCCCGGCAGCACCGCCCCGGGGCCGTCAACATCGCGGCGCACCTGCACGATCACCCGTCCAGCCGGCGTCGAGGGACGTGGCCATAGCGGATACAGCACCGCCTCGCCCGCACCGGCCGCATCAAACAGGCTGATCAGTTCCGGCACCCGGTCGGCGCGGCAAATAAAGGTGATACGGCCGCGCGGCTTGGCCGCCCATACCGCTGCCTTCACCCAGTCCTGCATTTCGGTATCGTCGCCCATATGCGCGGCGGCGCGGTCGGGATGGCGCGGCCGCGTGCCGTGCGAATTGTGATAGGGCGGGTTGCTGACAACATGGTCAAAGCTGCCGGCAAGGACCGGCGGCATCTCGCGGATATCGGCGGTCAGCACACGGATTCGGTTCTGCAGCCCGTTCTGTGTTGCATTCTCGTTGCACAGCGCCGCCATATCGGCGTTTTTCTCGACCGCCGTGACCTGCAGTTCCACCAGCCGCTGCGCCAGACACAGGCAGACACCGCCAACACCGGCACCCAGATCCAGAACGCGGCCGGTCGTGGTGCCGATCGATGCCGCCAGCAATACCGCGTCGCTGCCGACGCGATATCCGTCAACCGGCTGGGTCACCTTGACCGCTTCATTCAGCAGATGATCATGCGTCACCTGCATCAGCGGGACATCGGCAAGGTCTTTCCCGGAGGNGGGCTTGTCAGACTTCATCGCACGTCAATCGTCAAGTGGCAGTCAATCGTCAAAAAATTCATCGGCATCGATCAGCACGGTCTCTGCGGCAAGGCGGTATTCAGGCGCCACAACAAGCCGCCGCGGAAAGGCACCGATNCCCGCCTCAAGCGCCGAGATATTCGTATCGAACACCTCTGCCTTGATACCCGAATCGGCNAGCAGCGCCTGCAGGAACGACAGNCGTACCGCNTTGGTNGTCCGCACAATCGTAACCATGCACAAGATATGCGCCAAATCACGCGTTTAGCCAAGCCCCTACGAACCGGAAAACCGCCAAAAGCCGACCAGAAGCCCAACCGGAAAGGCCGATTTTTGCGGCATGGCCCATGCGACAAGCTGACCTAACCGGGCCACCGGGGCGTAAAATCTCTTGCCTCGCATTATCGGCAGGCGATATCACCGACATGTAAACGCAACCAGCGAGCCACCATGACAAACAGCCCGGTTTCTGACACCCGGACAGCCGTCCCGTCACTGACACCGCTCCTCAGCCTTGTCGAGGCTGATATGGTGCGGGTGAATGCGACGATCCGGGAACGGATGGACAGCAAGGTACCGCTGATCCCGCAGCTGGCCGGGCATCTGATCGCCTCCGGGGGCAAACGCATGCGCCCGATGATGACGATTGCCGGTGCCATGATGACAGGCGCGCCGCCGGATCAGCGCGCACCGGCCATCCTGCTGTCAACGGCAGTGGAATTCATCCATTCGGCAACCCTGCTTCACGATGATGTCATTGATGAATCTGCCCTGCGGCGTGGCCAGGATACGGCGAACGCACTGTGGGGCAATGATGCGGCGGTTCTGGTCGGGGATTTCCTGTTTGCACGCGCCTTTGAACTGATGGTCGAAAGCGGGGACATCAGGGTGCTGGGCCGCCTGTCGGCCGCATCGGCGCAGATTACCGAGGGCGAAATCCGGCAGATGGGCATCACCGGCCAGCCGGATACCGCAGTGGATGAATATCTGGATGTGATTGCCGGCAAGACAGCCGTTCTCTTTGCCGCCGCCGCCGCCGCCGGGGCCGAGATTTCAGGCGGCAGCCCGGAATTGGTGGCCGCGATGCATGATTACGGCATGCAGCTGGGCATGGCGTTCCAGATCATGGATGACGCGCTGGACTATACCGCCGATGCCGATGCCATGGGCAAGAATGCCGGCGATGATTTCGCCGACCAGAAGATTACCCTGCCGACCATCCTGGCATGGCAGGATGGTGATGAAGACGAGCGCGCCTTCTGGCAGCGGACCCTTGGCGATGCCGATTTCACCGATGGCGATCTTGCGACTGCACAGACATTGCTGGCCCGCCATGATGCCATTGACCGCGCCATCCTGCGCGCCCAGGCCTTTGCCGAGTCGGCCTGCAATGCCATCGCGCCCTTTACCGCCGACCCGCAGACCGGCGCGCTTGCCAGCGCGCTGGCCGAGGCGGCGCGTTTTGCCGCCTTGCGGACCAGCTGACACTCATCACCCGGATGTTCCGCCGCCGCGCAGCTGTTCCGGGTCGACGGCCGAATAACAGCGCGCCACCACACCGTTTGGCCATTCCAAGCGGCGCAATGACCGCTGCCAGACCGGCCGCTCATCTGCCGGCGCAATCGCCAGCACACCCGATGGTCCCTCGACCATGACATGCCGCACATCATCCGCCGTATCGCCAACCAGTGCGATCCGGCGCGCCGCACCGGCTGTTGCCAGCGCGCGCACCCATTCGGCACCGGCACGCGTCTTGCCGAAACCGCGTCCGGCCAGCAACAGCCATACGCGCCAGTTACCGGCCGGACCGGGCCTGCAGGGTGTTGTCACCCGCGTGCCCGGCACCGAAAAGCGTGTGG
>NYYG01000045.1 GCA_002686685.1 SAR116 cluster bacterium
GGAACCGAGCGTTCAAGCGCTGCAATCTGGTCGGGCGTTGTCGAAAGACGTGTCATGTCAGTTTCAATAAACCCGGGCGCCACGGCGTTTACAGTGATGTTCCATTTGGCGAACTCCCTGGCCCATGATTTTGTCAGTCCCGAAATTGCAGATTTGGCGGCAACATAGTGACTGGATTCAAAATGCCCTATCTGGGCGAAGATTGACGAAATGTTGATGATCTTGCCTTTCTTTCGAGACCTCATCTGCGGAAGCAGAGCCTTAGTGGCAAAGAAGGTGCCAGCCACATGAACCCTCATCATCTCATCAAAAATGGTCAGGTCAATATCTTCGATTTTACGACCCTCTCCTCCAATGCCCGCATTGTTCACAAGCACATCAACCTGGCCACAGGACTGCAGATTTGATTGAAAGGACGTGATGTCTCTTATGTCTGATACGAGGACGGCCCCTTTATATCCTGCGGATTTGAGGATGCTCAGTGTCTCATCCACGGCATCCGACACCAGATCATGAATGATGATTTCGGCACCCTGACTTGCGAGATGGAGGGCATGGCTCCTGCCCAAGCCACGTCCCGCGCCAGTTATCAATATGCGAACGCCATCCAGACTGCCATTCATTTATAGTTCTCCCGATTACCAATATGAATTATCTGGATGTGAAACCTGCTACCGCATCTCGAACGCATCACCAACCGCCCTAATTTGACACCAGCCAGGATTGGCAAAATGCCCCGGCAGTAGAAAATCCCCATTTTCGCAAAGCCGAGACAGAAGATACCTGCGCGTCCTCGTGGCTTGCTGACGATCCTCGCAGATTGCACTTGAAATGTCTGGAAATCTTAGCTGTAGCGGTGAATGAATGACATCGCCACAGAACACCGCGCCTCCATCAACCCCCCGTGCATTGAGCAGCAACTGGCCTGGCGTGTGACCGGGGGCCAATTCAACGGACAGACCATGCGCAATATCACTGCCGTCTTCAAGGAACACCATTTGCCCTGCCTCGACCACCGGCATGACGCTGTCAGCAAAGGACCCATGTTTGTCACCAGCAACGCTATCAGCGAGCCAATACTCATATTCAACACGTCCGGTTAGATAGGTCGCGTTTGGAAATGTGGGTACCCAGATGCCATTTTCGAGTCTGGTGTTCCACCCCACATGATCTGCATGCAAATGTGTGCACATGACGATATCAACATCTTCAGGCCTTACACCTAAGCTGGCCAGTCTTTGCGGCCACGCGTCATCATCACGCTGGTGCCAGCTTGGCCAGTGTTGTCTAGTCTTATGATTTCCGACACAGCCATCAATCAGGATGACGCGGTCATCCTTGCGCAGCAGCCATGATCTGATGGTCAGATGCACCTGCCCATATGACAAAACTGATGGGTCGATTGATACCAGCGAGTCGTTATCCCGCAACAGGGTCACAATTTCGGGAAACATGAAATCAAGTGGCACATCGAACTGTTCGATCTCGGTAATACCATGGATTTCAAGATCACCAAGCTGAAGTCGCATATTGGTCTCTAGAGTATTTGCGGCATTTGGCCGGTGTCGTTTCTGAACGCCTCGTCATCACCCCAATAGCGGGCGATAAAACGCCCTCCGGAAACACCGTTCGACACATCTGAGGCAAGCCAGACGAAGGCTTCTGACATGACATCGGCGGGCAGAAGGTTGCCGTCAGCCCCTTTTTTATCAGGACTGGGTGGCAATAGATCTGTGTCTGCCGCGCCGCCGGGGAGCAGAACATTAACATCTATGCCGGTACCTTTGAGCTCAATAGCCCAGGCCCGTGTCGCCGCCTCAAGGAAGGCCTTGGTGGGTCCATAGGGAGAATAGCCTTGTCTCACCATTGTCTGCGCAGAGGTGGAAACATTGATGATCTTGCCAAACCCTTTGTCCAGCATACTAGGGATAACAGCCTGGGCCATCAGAAATGGCCCATTAATGTTCGTATCAACGATCTGCGACCAGGCATCGAAATCCGTCTGCCAGAATTTAGTGGGCTCGACATTGAAGCGTTCGGACACGAGCCGCATGCCCCTGCCGGCGTTGTTGACCAGCACATCAATATGACCAAATCTGTTGATACATTCTGCGACAAGGTCAGCGGANTCCNCTTTTCTNGTNACGTCCGACACNCTNGCGATNAGATTTTCTGNCCCGGCAATGGTGGTAATNTCATNNACCGTTTGATCGAAAATACNGGATGCCGCNGATCCAGTGATACATATCTTNGCCCCTTCACGTGCCGCGGANAGTGCCATTTCGCGGCCAAGCCCCCTCNCGCCACCGGTGATCAATATCACCCTGTCAAGAAGTTTGCCCGCCCCATTCATGGCATATACCCNCCACCATTGACCCACAGGGTCTGGCCNGTCATGAANGCACTGTCCGGGCCAAGNAGAAACATGACAGGCCCGACAATGTCNTCCGGAACNGCNAGCCTCGCCAGCGGTGTGATATTTACATATTGATCGACATTGAGTGAAACGGCTTCATTCTCGTCTGAGCGTCCGGTTCCACCGCGAAGAAACGCCGTGTCGACGGCTGCTGGTCCAACAGCATTCACCCGAACGGTTGGGGCCGCATCAAGGGCTAAGGCCTTTGTCAGGTTGTTCAATGCCGCCTTTGACGCCCCATAGATTCCATATCCCGGCCGCACATTGCTTGCTAGACCGGATACGATGTTTACCATCGCACCATTGCCATTTCGCAGCGGTGGCAATGCCTGCAGCGATGCCAGATANGCACCACGGATGTTGCAGCCCATCACATCGTCAAATTCTTCAATGACTGTCTCTTCAAGGGGCTTCACACCGGTCATGAACCCGGCGAGGTTGACAAACCCGTGCAGTGTCTCAATCCCGCTGAATGCGGCCTTGACACTTTTTTCCTCCCTCAGGTCAACGGCAATGGAGTCCATGCCAGGAGCAACAGGATGAGCCTCAAGAGACGCCGCCAGATCCATGATTATGACCGACCAACCCTCTGCGAAGGCACGTGTGGCCACCGCCCTGCCAATGCCACCTGCGCCACCAAGCAATAGTAAATTCTTGCTCATATGCAGCCTCCCGCCTTATCCAGACAAGTGTTGANTTTGATTAAATAGTAAGCTAGCTCACTATGCAAATTTTGAANCGGGCGTCCGTTTTGTTCCACGATGCGAGCAGGCTAAATGAAAGGGATGTGGACTAGATCAGCCCACATCCCCAAGCTCTGGCAGTTTGTAAAGCAACTATTTTGCCTGTTAAGGCTTGACTAGCTTGAGTTAGTTGCAAGCGTCAGCGGAGTGACTATCCATGAGTGTCCATTTGCCATCTTTAATCTGGATCACATAGCCGGGCAGCTCGGCATCTGTTCCTGCAAAACAGAGATTTGATCCCAGCACACCGGAGAAACTTACTGTTTTCAGGCCATCACGAATTGCAAGTCTTTCATTTTCAACCTTACTAGCATCTCCAGTAATGCCCTGTTCTTTCATTACTTGAGCGAACAGGTAAACTGCATCATATGATTGCGCATCGGTATGGTGCGCACCCAATTTGTTGATACCCCTTTCAGTCGCCATAGAAATGAACTTTTCATTAAAGGCTCCGGCAGCAGGTGAGGCATCAGCATGAAAGCCAGCCATAAATGTTGTGCCTTCTGCGAGATCGCCAAACAAATCCAAAATATTAGGGTCTGCAAAGATTTGGCTGCCGATCATGCGGCCTTCAAATCCTTGGCGTTTCAATTCCCTTATAGTTTTAGACGCNTTTTCAGGAAGACCAGCAACTGCCACCATATCAGGTTTGTTTGCAACGATAGGAGCAATCTGAGGTGCTAGGTCAAAGCTCTCATATGTAATTGCCACTGGCTCACCATGGTCAATGTTGAAGGCCTTGAACAAAGCCGGATAAAGTTTTGTACCAACGACTGCTGAGATCGCTTCGTCTGATACATAGACAATGTCGACCTTAGAACGCGGCACATCCATTTTGGTGAGTGTTTTGAGNAGCCTTGCAAATTGCTTGCCTTCGTCCTCCGTAAGGCGCCANGCCCAGTCTTTGCCATCGGTGAGACCGGGTGCAGATGATGCTGTCGATATCATCACAACCTTTTCGCGCTCCGCCACATTAAAGCCGACCTTTGCTTCACCAGAAGAAAATGGGCCAATGATTGCTAGCACATCATGATCCTTAACTAGCGTTCTGGCTGCCAAAGAAGCCTGCTTTGGATCAGAGCCACTGTCGAATTCGATGATCTCAATCATCTTTCCGTTAACACCCCCAGCAGCATTAATTTCCTCTACCGCCATATCTACGGCAACGGTTGCTGGCAAGCCTGGACCTTTGAGAAAACCGGTTCTCGCGGCAATGTGGCCGATTTTTAGTGTCTCAGCTGCTATTGCGCCTGTGAGGCTTATCAGCGATAGAAATACGCCAAGAACAAGTGGTTTCAATAGTTTCATCGTAAACACCCTCCCTAGGTTTTTGTGGGTATTTTGCCCCACTAGTTCAGTAGAGATTAATTCTCCACGTGAATCCTTTAATCACCGAGGTATGCCTCGGCGAGAGATTTATCTGTTGCAAGCTGATCCGCCTCGCCTTCAATCCGCACAGTGCCAAGTTCAAGCACATATCCATATTCTGCTGCTTTCAACGCCATTTTAGTGTTCTGTTCAACTAGCAGTATCGAAATCCCTTGCTTGTTGAGTTCCAGAATAAGTTCAAACAGTTGCTTAACAAGCATTGGCGATAGGCCTAATGACGGTTCATCAAGCATCATCAGTCTCGGCTTAGCAATCATGGCGCGGCCAATAGCCAACATTTGCTGTTCTCCACCAGATAGCACTGAAGCCAGAGAATGCCGCCTACTCGCAAGGTTGGGGAATCGATCAAAAATAGTTTCAATACCTGAGCTAATTGTTTTCTGATCCTGTGTGTAGGCACCCATCAAAAGGTTCTCTTCTACCGTCATGCTAACAAAAATCTGCCGACCTTCGGGCACGAGNGTAATGCCTTGCTGAACACGCATTGGCGGGCTGAGCCCATCAATTGGCTTTCCGTCAAAATNTATTGTACCGCCACTCGTTTTTTCAGCGCCTGCGATAGCGCGAAGAAGTGAAGATTTNCCTGCNCCGTTTGATCCNAGAANCGCAACAATTTGNGCGTCANCAACGGTCAAAGAAACGTCTTTCACNGCATGTATTGGCCCATAACGGACATCAATATTTTCTAGTTTCAGCATAGTTATTTGTTCTCAGCTCTATTCATCTGTGCCGAGATAAGCCTCCAAAACNTCTTTATCTTTCCGCATGNCAGACACTGGCCCNTCATAAATCACACTACCAAAATTCATGACTGTGACAGTGTCGCATAATTTGTTTACGAAGGGCATGTCATGCTCNACNACTAGCAATGTGACGCCCCGCTCCCCAACGTCAGACAGAAATTCATGGAGTGTGGCCGTCTCAGCGGCATTCAGTCCCGCTGCTGGCTCGTCCAAAAGTAGCAGGCGTGGATTTGCCATCAACGCACGCACAACCTCAATTTTCTTCCTGACGCCGTAAGGCAGCTCAGAAACCAAGCGNCCATTGAAGGCGTTGAGNCCGAAGCTCTCCAGTAATTCTATCGCTCTTTGTTTTTCATTGGACTTTGGAATAGCCATAATTGGCCTAAGCATATCGACAAAACTGGCATTGCTATGCTGGCCAAGCATGACATTCTCAACGACAGACAAATGCGGCATCAAACGAATGTTCTGAAAGCTACGCGCTAAACCAAGTGAGATGCGTTTACGTGAAGGAATATCACTGACACTTTTCCCGGCGAACATCACTTCGCCNGCATCCTGTTGATAGACACCAGAAATGACGTTGAACATAGTGGTCTTGCCAGCGCCGTTCGGGCCTATCAATGCGTGCTTCGCACCAGTCTTCAACTTGAATGAAACATCTTGAAGAACGACGATGCCACCAAAATTTTTGCTTACTTTAGAAATTTCCAGGATTGGCTCAAACATTTCGTTGTCCAGGTGAAAAAAGTTTGAACAGGATTTTGTCTATGGCTTGTCGAGTTACCATCCCTTCAGGGCGGAAGATCATCATCGCAACGATGATTAAACCAAATATAAAGAACCGCCAATCATCGCCCATCCGCAGAACTTCTGGAACAATGGTAAAGAATGACGCGCCGATTAATGCACCCCAAGCTGTTTGGGTGCCGCCGATTAGCACGTAAAGCAGCACAAAAATGGAAAGGAAAGCATTGAAATATTGGGCTTCCACAAAGCCAAAATAGAGCGCGTATAATCCACCCGACAGCCCAGCTAGAGCGCCACCGATGGCAAAGGCACCGATTTGGATAGCGCGTCGATTCACGCCCATTAGATCTGCAACTGCCTCATCATCATGGACAGCCCGCATCGCAAGCCCTACCCGAGTTGACATAAGGTAAAAGCAGAAGAAAACTACCAAAACAGCCACGCCAATGATGACATTAAATTCTATATATTCTGAAAGAACTAGCCCCGTTGGGCCTCCTAAAAATTCGGAATTTAAGATTATGCCGGCAACAACCTCTGCAAAGGCAAAAGTTGCAAGAACCATATAGACACCCCTTGTTCTCAATATGGGAAAGGCAATGAAGAACCCTACCGTTGCGCCGACCAATGTTGACATTATTAGTAGCAAAGGTATGGGCAGGCCCAATGTTTCGCTAAGGACGGCGCATGTATACGCGCCGATTGCCTGAAACCCTGCCCCACCCAGGTTAAGCTGGCCAGTTGCAGCACAAATATAAATCGAATAGGCGAAGATGATATTTATGCCAAGAATACCGATAAGGCCTGAGAGGTAACCGCTCATTTAAAATTTACCCTTGCCGATCGCATTGTGGCCAAACAATCCGCTTGGACGAAAAACAAGAAGAACCAAAAGCAGACCCCACACGGTGATCTGAGCTGAAGAAGCTCCGAAAAAATGTATCGAGAATGTTTCGCTAATTCCTACGATTAGCCCACCGGCAATTGCGCCCCAAACAGAACCCAACCCACCAATTACCATAGCGGCGATGGCTTTAGTGCCAACATGATCTCCCATGTAGGGGCTCACTTCATTATAATTGATGGCAAAAATTGAGCCTGCAAGGCCGCAAAACAACCCCGTCAGAACAAAAACTACCGGTACGATTTTGTTCACTTCGACACCCATTAGGGTGGCTGTGTCTGGACTTTCTGCCGTGGACCGCAAGGCGCGCCCTATCCTTGTTTTCTTCAGCATGAATGATAGGCCTACCACTATGCCAAGTGACGCAATCAGGCTGGCAAATTGTGGGATTGAAATCACTAGATCACCGATCCGCCAATTCAAGTCCGAGAAGGGTGTGTGAAAGCCTCGCGTTTCGGAACCATGCGCCCCAAGCACCGCATATTCAAAAATAAGTAGAAAGCCAAGTGACGACACCAATGGGATGGCGTGTTCCGTAGAATCACCATGCTTAATCTTAAAATATCTATAGGTGAAGCGCTCGACCAGCAGCGATGCGAGAACTGAACATGTGATCCCAATCAAAAGAGATGTGGCCCATCCAAGCGGCTCGCTCAGACCAAAGGGAAGTCCGTAGTATGATACCGACCAGCCAACCATGCCGGCCAGCATGTACAATGCCGGGATGGTGAAATTCAGGAAGTTAAGAATGCCAATCGTCAGGGTAAAGGCCACGGCAACGCTTATATAAATGCCGCCTAGCATCAAACCGTTGATCAGCTGTTGTACAAAAACCATCTCCCCACTCCGTGGTCGCTATCATCGTCCAAATCAGAAATGCACGCGGTGTATCAGAATATGCACTTTAAGATTGAGGGGTTCTACGTTAACTTGTCCAGACAAATTTGGCATATTTCTCGGGTGTATTTTCATAAGAAGCCGTGGATTGCGCCCACATCTGGCCTGCAAAAAGCTCACCTGATGGAGGATACGGGCGAAAATGTCGGACAAAAGTGATCAAGTTGTAGTTGTCGGTGCCGGGCCGGTAGGGCTGGTGGCCACTGCCTTTTTGCTGGATGCAGGCATTCCAGTTACGCTGATTGAAGCCACCGCGGATCTCGCGCAGGATCTACGGGCGTCCACCTTTCATCCGCCTACACTTGATTTTCTGGCGCGCATTGGCGTCACCAAGACATTGGTTGATCAGGGGCTTGTGTGTCGCGAATGGCAATTCCGTGACCGCAATGACGGTGTTGTCGCTACCTTTGATCTTTCGCATCTTGCAGGCGAGACCGATTATCCCTTCCGTCTNCAGTGCGAGCAGTGGAAATTGACCAAGGCACTGCGCGNCTTCGTCGAGGACCATCCAGATGGCACATTGGTGACCCAAACAAAGGCGACGGAGNTCGGTCAGGACGAAACCAGCATATGGGTTCGNGCNACCCATGCTGATGGGGNCGAGGCCGAATATGGCGGACGATTTCTGATCGGAACGGATGGTGCCCACTCGATAATCAGGCGGGCTATTGGCGCCAATTTCGATGGCATTACAATTCCGGAAATTTTCCTCTCACTGTCCACACATTTCAAATATCACGAGGCAATGCCTGACCTCGCCAACATTGCCTATGTCTCAGACCCNTCAGAATGGCTTGTGCTTTTGCGCACGCCGAGTTTGTGGCGGGTACTGTTGCCAACCAACCCCGATGACAGCGAAGAATTCATAATGGACCCGGCAAATGTTGAAGCACGGCTGCAGGCCGTTCTGCCGACGGATCGCCCTTATGAAGTGGTNCACAAGACCGCCTATCGTGTGCATGAGCGTGTGGTCGACAAATATCTGGACGGCCGCGTATTCCTTGCCGGCGATGCGGCACATTTGAACAACCCACTTGGCGGCATGGGGATGAATGGCGGCATCCACGACGCCGTCAATCTTGTCGAGAAATTGATCAAGGTGTGGCATGGTGAGCCACTAGAATCCATGGACAGATATCAACGGCAGCGGCGCAAGGTGGCACTTGAGACCGTGCAGGCACAGGCACTTCGCAACCGGGCCATCCTGAATGCGACGGACCCACAACAACGCGCTGATTATTATGATGAGCTAAGAGCGACAGTNGATGATGCCAAGCAGCATAAGGAATTTGTCATGCGNTCTTCCATGATCACGTCATTGCGTGAACTTGAAATGGTTGAATANGCGATATATCAATCATACCGACGACAGAAGGCAGNGCATACCGTGTTGCAATAAAGGCATTCAATCGGCGATGGCGCGTTACCAGGAAATTCACCAGATCATTCGGAAACGAATTTTCGATGGTGCGTATCCCCTGGGCAGCAATCTGCCAAGTGAAGCAGCGTTTTCCCGCGAATTTAATACCAGTCGTTTTACCGTTCGCGAAGCCCTTCGCAGGCTTCAGATCGATGGCATGGTTGAGCGCAAACAAGGCGCCTGTACGAAAGTTGTAGAGTCTGCNCCGAATACTGGTTTCATACAAAGCTTTGAAACCACATCAGATCTTCTGCGCTTTGCGCGTGACTCGGGGTATCGGCTTCTCTCCTCGCAGGAGGTAAGGCTTGACGCCGAAACCCTGGCCAAAATTGATCCACAACTAGATACAAACACTCACGACAAATGGCTCTTGCAACGTGGTCTTCGACTGAAGGGCCTGCGGGGCGAACCCTTGGCATTGATCGAAACCTATGTGTCGCCGTTGTTTCGTCCCTACTGGCGGGAAGTGTCNGAANGAACCCCGCCATTTTACAGCTTCCTTGAGGAAGCAACCGGGGTGGCTGTCACAACCATTGATCAAGACATACAGGCGGTTTCCATGCCACCCTATGTCAAGCAGAGCCTTGGAAACCCAGCCATAGATCTGTCGCTTCGCATATTGCGGCGTTACAAATCATCCACGAAAACCGTGCTTGCTTCCTTCAACTGGCATCTTGGAGAGGACAATTTCATCTTTTCATCCTCTCTCAAGCAAAAGGCTCACGAATAGTGGTCGACCAGTTCATCTCCTCGTGACCCACCCCCCCTATCGAGACGCTCCTTGTCGAGGTGCCCAGATGGAGTTGTCTATTCCCCAATATGCTCGGCATGATGCTCCAGATACCAGCTTGCTATCTCCTCGCGTGTAGCGAACCAGACATCATCGAAGCCGCGCGCATATTCAAGGAACATCTGCAGTGACCGAATTCTGAAAGGTTGTCCGATCACGTGAGGGTGAAGGCCAATATTCATGTGCCGGCCACTTTTTTCACTTTCCATGTAGAGCCAGTCAAACTGCTCCTTAAAAACCTTGAAGGCGCCTTCAACATCCTTGCCTTGTCGCATGAACACTGTGAAATCATTCACTTCCGAAGTGTAGGGAACTGACACGATCGGCCGGCCACAGCGGGTTTGCACAAGATAAGGCTGATCATCATTCAGAAGATCACAGAAGAAAGTCAGACCTTCTTCAGCGATCAGATCGATCGTCGCTGGTGTCGAGCGGAGTGACGAGGAAAGCCAGCCCCTTGCCTCGCGCCCAACAACATCTCTGTATACATCGAGGGTGTTTCGGATGATCTTACGCTCTGCTGCTTCATCATCCTGGAAGTCGGTCAGCAGCTCACTTTGTTCATAATTATGTGCCACGATCTCATATCCAGCGGCCACNGCATGATCCACAATGGCCCGGCGCTCAAGCGCCANCATCGCATTGATTGTGCAACTGGTTGGAATGCCGGCGGCCTTGAACAGATCAAACATCCGCCAGACACCAACCCGGTGACCATATTCACGCCACGTCCAGTTTGGATTGTCATAGATGCGGCCTGTAAGTGTGCCGCCCACGATGCCCGGCCCTCCGGGATAGATGATCCTGTCAGTATCCTTTGTGCGATCCCAATATTCGAGATTTGTGGTGATTATTACCGCCATGCGCTTGCCGTTCGGCCATTTAAGTGGCTTGCGGTCAGGAAATGGCACGAAGTCGTAATGCATTTGGGTGTTTCCTTATTGATTTGCCGGGGTGGACTAAAACAGATTTCCGCCTTGTTTCTTCAGACATCTCAGTCGTGAGAAGGGTCGTTCCAACGCGCGTCAAACTCATAGATTTCATCAAACCCAATCATTTTGCTGAAGGCATCGAATTCCATTATGGGCGTGCTGCTTACGCGCCCCCTGGTGTGCAACTCGACAAACCCTGCGTCCATTGCAGCACCGGCAGCCAAAAAAGCGAAGCTCGGATATATGATCACGTCATAGCCCATCTCACCCAGTTCCGTAACGTCGATAGAAAGATCGGGGCTGTCAGGAACCATTTTGACCAGCATCGGCGTCTTGATAGCGGCAGCTATCTGGGCAAGTTGGTCCCGTGTCTTTGCGCCTTCGACAAACAGCATATCAGCTCCCGCCTCCGCATATGAATTTGCACGCTGGATGGCGTCATCGATTCCGTACTCCGAAAGGCTGTCAGTTCGTGCAATAACAAGGAATCCATCACGCGACCTGCTTTCGCAGGCAACTTCGATCTTGCGCATCATATCTTTCATGTCGATAACACGGACGCCCTGCGCATGGGCACAACGTTTTGGAAATTCCTGGTCCTCGATCTGGATGGCGGCCACACCGGCGGCCTCATAGCCATGCACGGTATGGCGCAGGTTGATCAGCCCACCATATCCCGTATCAGCATCTGCTATGATGGGGACGCCACTATTGCGGGCAATGACCTGCACCCGCTCCAGCATATCAGTGAATGTCATCAAACCAACATCTGGCAAGCCAAGATGCGCGGCGGAAATGCCGTAACCACTGACATAAAGGGCAGGAAACCCAGCGCGTTCAGCAAGTTTGCTGGAAATCATGTCATAGACACCGGGGGCAACAACCGGCTGGCCACGAGCAATCAGGTCAAAGAGCGAATTTGTCGCCATTTAACGATCCCTTTCTTTGGTGAAAGAGTACTTTGTCTCAAAAATTTGTCCAGACAAGTTGTTGACTTCATTTTTAGCGGCGTCGACACTTGGTGTAACGTGTTCAACATCGAGGAAAAACCATGTCCCGTGACGCACTAGGCTGGCGATGTAAATTTGCTGTTGTAGCCCCTTCCACAAACACGATTGTGCAACCTGATATGGACAGTTTGCGGGTAAAAGGTGTCACCAATCATTATGGCAGAATTCACATCCCCAACATGAAGGTGGGGAATGATGAGGAATTTGTTGCGATGGTGGAGGCGATTGGCGCTACGCTCTATGACGCGGTTGATCGCTGTATGACGTGTGAACCTGACTATNTGGTCATGGGTATGTCCGCACTTATGTTCTGGGGCGGGCGGGCGCCATCGGAAAAGCGCATGCAGGAGTTGTCAGCGCATTGCGGAGTGGCNGTTTCGGCAGGTTCCTTTGCCTGCGAGGAAGCGCTGAAACTCTATGCTGCCAAGCGGATAGCGGTGATCTCCCCCTATTTCCCCGTCTCGGATAAGAATGTGACTCAGTTCTTTGAAGATTGCGGTTTTGATGTGCGGAAATTCCGTGGCCTGAAATGTGGGAGCCCAGTGGCGATTGCCCATGTGCAGCCCGATGAACTTCGCTCACATGTGCTTGAGATGAACGATGACAGCATAGACGCGTTTGTGCAGGTGGGAACAAACCTGTCGATGATTGATGTGTGCAATGAAATGTCGGTTGAGCTTGGCAAACCAATGATACCAATCAACGCAGCCACATACTGGCATGCATTGCGAGCGATGGGAATCAAGGACCAGTTCGACGGACACGGTCCCTTGTTTCGCGATCATTGACCTGTTTTTGGCAATCTGTCGCNGCATCGAAATAGGTGCNGCAGNGGCNGCGATGCATCGATGATCGCTTACCCCCTCGCGANGCTGTCGAGATACTGGGTGGCCTCGTCCGTTGTGACNAGATCCGCATATTTGGCNCCCATATCGAACAGGTTTGCGTCATGGGGCTCTGGCGCGATGTCACCGCAGGCATNGGAAACGACCATAGTGATGAAGCCATTGCTCATTGAGTCGATGCAACTGGCTCGAACGCAGCCTGACGTCGTCAAACCGGTCAATAGGATCGTGTCGACCTGGATGGCCGTCAGCATCGCCGCAAGCGATGTGCCAAAAAATGCGGACGGATATTGTTTGGTAATCATGATCTCGTCATCGCGACNTTCCAAGGGTGGCTGCAAATCGGCAAGTGGATTGTCGTCTTCAAAGCAGGCNAAAGGGGGNACCTTCCGAAAGAANACGCCACCATCCTGTCCACCCTTCCTNTACCGCACTTCGGTGAAGATNACNGGAATGGNCTCGNTACGNGCCTTTTCCAGGAGCCTTTNAACNTTTCGCACGGCCTCGAGACAACCCTCGCCGCCAAATAATGGTGANGAGGGTTCAAAATAGGCNCNGGCAAAATCAACCAGAAGCAAGGCNGGGCGTTGGCCCCACACCTGCGTGCTGTGATACCCGGCTCGCTCATAGTTGGCGTCAAGATCTGTCNTCATTGCATCACCTGTCCAGTTCCGGTCATATCGCCATGGCATAAATGCCCGAACATGTCATTCCCAGACGCGTCAATACAGGACACGTCGTTCCCCATGGCAAGCCGGTCAAACAATGCCGGCGTCGCGCCATGCTATTATCTGATCCTCGGCATAGCCAAGGATGTCGGCCAGCACCTCATCAGTATGCTGCCCCAATTCTGGCCCGACATGCCTGACGGCACCGGGAGTATCGGAAAGCCGCGGTGCGACATTCTGCATTTTGATGGTCCCAAAATCGGGATGCTCCACATCGACAATGGCATTCCGTGCCTTGAAATGCGGATCTTCAAGCATGTCCGGCGCGGTATAAATCAAACCGCACGGGACGCCAGCGGCATTCAGTTTTTCCTGCAGCGGGTCAAGATCGATGGTTTTTGTCCAGTCATCTATCAGCCCATCAAGCTCGGCCTGATGTTCGCCTCTTGCNGCGTGCGTCGCATANCGGGGNTCGGTGGCNAGATCCGGCCTGTCCATGGCTTCGGCAAGGCGCGCNAAGACAGTGTCNTGGTTGGCGCCAATNAGAAGCANTTTGCCATCCTTGGTNTTGAAAATGTTTGACGGCGANACGTTTGGNAGTATCGGACCCGTCCTCTCGCGAATATATCCAGCNACACTGTATTCAGTGACCATGCTTTCCATCATGGCAAGNACGGCCTCGTAAATGGCGCTGTCGACAATCTGACCNACTCCCGTTCGNTCGCGCGCATGCAGAGCCATCATGGCACCGAGACACGCATAGGTCGCTGCCAGTTCATCACCTATGGAAATGCCCATGCGACTNGGNTGTGTNGAAGGGTCACCAACCACATAGCGCAAACCGCCCATNGCCTCGCCTATGGACCCGTAGCCGGCNCGTGACGCATAGGGGCCGGTCTGCCCNAACCCGGTCACCCTGACCATGATCAGNTTTGGATTTANTTCCNTCAATNTNTCATAGCCNAGATTCCAACGNTCCATGGTNCCTGGGCGGAAATTCTCGATNAGAATGTCACAGCTTTTGACAAGGTCGTGGATGATTGCCTGNCCNTCTGCTGTCCGCAGATTTATNGTCAGCGACTTTTTATTTCGCGCCACAACCGGCCACCAGAGTGACTTTCCATAGGGTTTTTCNCGTCCCCACTGGCGCATCGGATCACCCACACCNGGAGGCTCACATTTGATCACTTCGGCGCCNAAATCTGCAAGCAATTGACCGCANAAGGGGCCCGCCAACAGCTGCCCCATCTCAACCACNCTGATATCGGAAAGCGGCCCATTGCGAGGCTTGTCTTCATGTTCTTCCTGCTTCTGATTCATGCTCGCCTCAATCGCCCAACATATGTTGCTGAATTACAAATTTTTGCCGGTTGCTGACCTGCACAGATTGTATCTCATAGCCTAATGAAGTCAAAAAATTTGTCTGGACAAGTTTCCAAATGAATTCCTAAATGACATGAAATTCACAAACAAACATACATAACGGGAGCCTCAAAAATAGGCACATAAGGCGCCTTTGAGGTGGGCAATCAAGGACATGAAGCAGATCGAGATCATCGAAGTTGCCCCACGAGACGGGATACAGAACGAAGAGGTGATCCTGAATACCGACACCAAGCTGGAATTGATCGAAAGATCCATTGCTGCTGGAATCAGGCGGCTGGAAGTCACCAGCTTCGTGAATCCGAAAAGGGTGCCACAGATGTATGATTCGGCCGAACTCGTGGCACGGCTACCGCGCNGTGTTGCCCGCTATATCGGCCTTGTTCTNAACCAGCGTGGGTATGTGCGGGCAGTGGAAGCNGGCGTCGACGAGGCAAATTTCGTGGTCGTTGCCAGTGACACCTTCAACCAGCGCAATCAGGGCGCAAAAACGGACGACACNCTGGCACTCTGGTCTGAGATGGCNCAGGACGCAAAGGACAAAATCGACATAGGGCTGACAATTGGCGCCGTATTCGGGTGCCCCTTTGAAGGAGAGGTTCCCCTCCAGCGCGTCTTGAAGATCATTGAAAAAGCAATGGTTGATCCGCCCAAGGAACTTTCCATTGCCGATACGATCGGTGTGGCAACGCCGGTTGATGTTCGCAGCGTTGTGACCGCGATAAAGAGCGAGTATCCAGATCTACCGCTGCGCCTTCATCTTCATAACACGCGCAACACAGGCATTGCCAACGCCTGGGCGGGCATTGAGGCTGGCGTAGATGCCTTTGATTCGTCAATGGGTGGTGCCGGTGGCTGTCCATTTGCGCCTCGCGCCACGGGCAACATCGCAACTGAGGATCTAGCTTATATGCTTCAGCGATCTGGTCTGGAAACAGGGGTGGATCTTGATCGCTGCATCCAGACCGCGCAATGGCTTGCGGTGCAGTTGCAGCACGATCTGCCCGGGATGGTCATGAAGGCTGGTGACTTCGTGCCCGTCGCAGCAGACTGACATACGCCAAAACCCAGCAAGTAAGGAATTAAGCAAGATGACACAGTTTCAGATCCCAATCACCCCGGCTGAATATGCCACAGGTTTGTCCAATGGTGCTGCCATTAAGGGAACCGGCAGCGAAATACCGATCTTTTATCCGGCAACCGGCCAGCAGGTTGGCACGTTGATTGAGGATGGGCCGCAGGATGTTGACCGGGCGGTGGCGGCGGCACGTCAGGCCTTCAACATGTCGGGATGGCCCGAATTGTCGGTGGAAAAGCGGGTCGAACTATTAGAGGCATGCGAAAGAATCATTCTCGAAAACATCGACGAGCTGGCTAGACTTGAATGTTTGGCAACAGGCCTGGTGATGACTCAGATCAAGGGATTTCATCTGCCAAGGGCGGCCTATAATTTTCGGTTTTTCGCCCAGTATATAAGCCAGGCGTGCGGTGAGCGCTATGACAACACCGACGGGTATATGAGCACCGTCAAGCGTGAACCGGCGGGCGTCGTCGCTCTCATCGCGCCATGGAATGCGCCGCTTGCACTTGCCACGATGAAAATCGCCGCAGCGCTTGCATTTGGCAATTGCGCTGTCCTTAAACCATCCGAACAAACGCCTTATTCCCTTATCAAGCTCGTCTCACTGTTGAATGAATTGCTGCCTGAGGGTGTTTTAAATCTGGTGAATGGGCGCGGTGCGGTTACCGGAGCGCATCTTGTCGGCCATGCTGCCATTGACCGCGTCAGTTTTACAGGTGGCACGGTGACCGGCCGCGAGGTCATGGCCGCCGCCGGGCGACAACTCACACCCTGCACCATGGAGCTGGGTGGCAAGTCGGCAAACATTATTTTCGCGTCTGCTGATTTCGACAAGGCACTGGACAGTGCGCTGTTGAGCATATTCTCAACCAACGGACAGCAATGTCTGGCGGGGTCAAGAATTCTTGTTGAGGAAACAATTTTCGACAATTTTGTGGATGCGTTTCTTGCGCGCATGTCGCGGCTGAAGGTTGGCGATCCGATGGCCGTAGAGACCGAAGTCGGCCCCATCGCATCCAAGACTCACATGGAGCGAATTTTATCATTCGTCGATCATGCCGATCAGGATGGCGATGAGCTGCTTGGTGGCGGTCACAGGATCGAAGAGCTTGGCGAAGGCTATTTCATAAAACCGACAGCTGTGACAGCGAAATCGAATGCAAGCACCGTGTGCCAGGCTGAAATTTTTGGCCCTTTTGCTAGTTTTCTGACGTTCAAGACAGAGGAAGAGGCCATTTCAATGGCCAATGATACGGAATTTGGTTTGGTGTCCTATGTCTGGTCTGATCACTTGCCAACCGTAATGAATGTGAGTGAAAAGATGCGCTCGGGCATTGTATGGGTGAACACACCATTGACAAGAGAGCTCCGCGCGCCCTTTGGGGGCTATAAAAATTCTGGCGTTGGACGTGAAGGCGGGCATTCCTGCGAGGAGTTTTACACCGAGGAAAAGACGATAACTATCCCGAAGACGCCCTTGACCCCTTTCCAGTTCGGCATGAAATAATGAGCTAGCTAGACGGTGGCTCTTCGCAACTGTGTAGGCGCGACATCCCCGGGAAATTCATTCTCACGTAACGGCGGTTTCTGTCCGCCAAATTACTCTTACCACTTTACTAATTGTAGCGCCTTGAGTGGATCCTGCCCCGGCAACGATAATGACCCCGCCAAAACCGCTATCCGTTTGGAGGGTTATTTTATATTGGGCAGTGTCTTATCGTCAGGCAGACCAATGGGGCGCAGCAAAAGGCATAAAGCTGCTTTAAAAAGAGTGGTGATACTAGTTTACTGATCTGCTGACTGGCGCAGGCGCATTTGTCATAGTTGACTGTGTGAAGATGCTGGGGGTGACCTTCATGAAACTCATAGTTGCCGACATAGGCGGCACGAATGCTAGATTTGCCGTCTCTGAGAAGGGTAATCCTTCGCTTCGTCACATAACCTATCTGCGATGCTCGGATTTTGAAGGGTTTGAGGATGCATTTGAAAGATTTCTGGCCGGTCTGCCCCGTGACGAGCAAAGTGGCCANCATTTATTGAGCCTGGCTGTGGCNGGGCCCGTCAATGACCAGATTGTCGATGTTTCCAACAATCACTGGCGGTTTGACAAAAACTGGATTCTGGAGCGGTTGGCATTGNACAAGCTGCTTGTGATCAATGATTTCACCGCCCAGGCGTTGGCGCAGCATGAAGCCGCCGATGGTGAACGCAGCCAGATCCTTGGTGGTGTTGAAGATGCCAGCGCACCGTTGCTCGTGATCGGGCCTGGGACGGGTCTTGGAGTGTCCGCCCTGATCCCGTCTGCGCAGGGACCGCTGCCGGTTGAAGGCGAGGGCGGCAATATTCGGTTTGCGCCACAAACCGAACCTGAACGGGAACTTTGTGCCTTTATGGAGCAACAGACCGACCATGTGGTTGTTGAGCATTTTGTAAGTGGTCCCGGACTTGAGAACATCCATCGTTTTTTGACTGATTCCGCCAGCAAGGAACCGTCGTTGTCTGCCGAAATGATTGTCACTTTGGCCCTGCACGAGGAAGGTATCTGTCGCGACGCGGTAAACCTAATGACTGGCATTCTGGGGGCGGTGGTTCGTGATCATGTGCTGACCATGGGCTGCTGGCGTGGCACCGTCATCACTGGCGGCATCATGCCACGCCTCCATTCGCTGATTGTCTCCAGCCCCCTGGAGCGGCGGTTCCGATCAGCCGGTGAGATGTCACATATACTGGAGAAAGTTCCGGTGTGGTTGTCCATGGATCCGCATGCCGGCCTAAAGGGGGCAAAGGCCGCCTTTGACAATTCTTATCTGGCCCACCGCATGGTCACAAGATAGATCTTTATGACAATCGCCGCTGTCAACCCGCCATGACCAGCGCCGTTGTGGTGCCTGCACGCCCACGTTACCATGTTCCCGTATTGCCCATCGACTGCCATGGTTCAGCTGCCGCCAGGGGTTCGCCTTCCTGAAGCAACTCGATAGAGATGCCGTCCGGCGACCTAACAAAGGCCATGTTCCCATCCCGTGGTGGCCTGTTAATGGTTATGCCGGCAGCCATCAGCGTCTCGCACAGGCCGTATATGTCATCGACACGATAGGCAAGATGACCAAAATTCCGGCCGCCAGAATAGGTTTCCGGGTCCCAGTTATAAGTCAGCTCGAGCGCGGGCGATCGCGTGGCCTCGTAGCGTTCTCTGTCACTTGGTGTACATAGAAAGTAATTCGTAAAGCGCCCCTTTTCACTTTCAATGGTCTTAACGAGTTTAAGGCCAAGTAGGTCGCAATAGAAGTGCAGTGAGGCGTCGACATCAGAGATCCGAACCATTGTGTGAAGATAGCGCATGAAAACTCCCTCTTTCTGGTTATGAAAGGTCCTTCGCCGCTGCCCGGTCTAGGAACAGCGTCAGATCCGGATGTCCCCGAAGAAGGCTGGCCGGACAGGCTCCTGACTTTGGCCCTTCGATCATTGCCTTGACGGCGAGTGATTTGGCCACACCTGTTGCCACAATGATGATTCTCTGCGCGGACGCAATCTCCGTAATGCCAAGGGTGACCGCGCGCGTGCCAGGGGTATATCCGTTACGTTCCAGAGTGCTCATGGCAAGCTCCGTTACCCTGCACCGACTATCCGGTTCACATCCTGGTTCGTTGAAGCCAACATGGCCATTCACGCCGATGCCGAGAAGTTGCACGCCGAGACCGCCGTTCTCGAGAATGGCCGCCCGGTGCCGGTTTGCTTCAACGTCAGGCTGGTTTGTCTGCCCGTTAATGACAAGGAACGTCCTGTAGCCGCCGGATAGTCTGGACAACAGATGCCTGTCTATCTCTTCGGAAAAGTTGGCATCGCCCCAAACCGGCGACACGACCTCGTCAAGCTGGACGAAAGCTGTCCGGGAGAACAGTCCGCTCGACCGGGCCTCAGCCGAGACAAGATGATCATAGACCGGTTTCATGGTGTGGCCCGCGGCCACTCCAGCCAGTCTCATGCTGAACTCAGACACGCCGTCTATGAATGCATCTCCAGCGGCGGCGGCGGCAAGTTGAGGCGTGTCAAAGACTCGAACGCTACATCGGAGCATTTCGGTGCGATCTCCGTCTTTCGAGAAGCGTCATGGCAATCAACGTGACAAGGATGATCAGCGCGCCACCAACGGTGTTGATCGACGGTATTTCGGCAAAGACGAAAAAACCGATAAGCGTAGTTGGCACGATGTGGAAATAGAACATTGGCGCCAGAAAGCTTGCATCGGCCCGGCGAAAGGCACGAATGAAAAAGAATTGGGCGGTTGTCGCCAGAAGGCCGGTCATGACCATCATGAAGAGCTCTGTTGGTGAGGGGGTGGTCCATAACCAGATGGCAAATGGTGCGGTAACCACGGCAACACCGACGGAATACCAGACCATCAGCGGCAGGTCGGAAAGATTACGTGACAGATATTTCTGCAGAATGGTCGCCGCGCTACCGCAGCACATGCCACAAAGCGCAAGAAATGCTACAATCTGAAGGTGATTGCTTTCTGGCGAGAAGATAAACAGCACGGCGGCAAAGCCGATGACGATGACCAGCCAGCGGTGCCACGACTGGCTCTCCTTCAAAAAGAAATAGGCGATTAGCGAGGTCACAGCTGGCCGTAGATAGCCGATCGTGCTCATTTGTGCGAGCTGGATCTGTGAAATAGTGAAAAAATTGATGGTGATGGCAACCGACGACAACAGAACGCGAAGGCTGTTCAGGCCGAGCTGAGCTCTGATCTCACCAAATGATCCTTGCCAGGCTAGCAGCGGGACAAGTAGTACCGCGCTACTAAGACAACGGATGAAGACGATCTGCACCGCGGCAAATTCGATGCCCAGTAGCTTTACGATCACCAGGTGGCTAAGTGTAAAGACCTCGTTCAGCAGCAGGTAACGTAGACCGCCCAGATTGTCCGATGGTGTCGCGTTCATATCCTGCCAGAAGGTGTCAGCAAATTGGCGAACAGACGAAACGCGCCAACGACCATGTGGTCCATCTGATAGAATAGGTTCAGCGCACAATGGACATGGCTGCCAGCACCGATCCTCGCTGCTAGAAGGCCACCTTCCAGCGGTGCCTCGTCGGCATCTGACATCGCCAATAGCGGAACATAGGCGGGATCCCACTCAGAGGCAAAATATAGTCCACGCTCCTTGATCCACCCGTCAAAATCCTCACCTGTGATGCCGTTGGGGCTGTTGAGCAACGGATGATCCGGCTGCAGCATCTGTACTGGAGCAGCTGCATCTGTAACGCGCCAGCGGATCGACGGACTCCCGGGGTTTAGCCGCAGGGGTGCGCTCTGCGTCTTGTCCCAATTGTCGATCGGGCGGTGATACTGGCTTACGAAATGTCCGCCACTCTCGATCCAGGGTCGTATGTGCTGCATCGACCGGTTCAATGGACGCGTGCCACCGGCGAACACCCCGGCGACAATCACGTCAATACCCTCAAAGTCACCCGAGATCAGACGATTGTCATCAAGCTGAATGATTTGGGCACCAAGTTGACCAGCCCAGTGATGCGCCTCGTCGACGCCGCCATCGATCCAGCCGATGCGCACACCGTCTAGGCCAGCCGTGTCCACCAGCGCGATGTCGGCCGAGGCCCTTTCAAAACGTGTCTGTGGCCGGATGTGCGGGTAGACTAGGCGTTGACTGCCGAAAACCTCCTGTTCCTCAACCTTTGCGCCGATCTGGTAATGACCCTGCGGTGCCGAGGACGGCACCGATACTCGGCCCTGCTGTTTGGTGTTGCTTGCCTCTGCCACCAGCTCGAAGGTCCATCCCGCCGGCAGGGTCAAATGGGCATTTTCAGCCGGAT
>NYYG01000046.1 GCA_002686685.1 SAR116 cluster bacterium
ACAAGCAACTTCTCGGGTGCGTTTCGTACTTCTGCCGGATTGTTCACAACCATGGTCGAGGCTGGCAACATTTCCAGCAGATGCGTCGTGGTGATGTAGTTCATGTCAAATGGTGGGTCCTGTCGCATCAGGATCACATCAAAATCTGAAAGCGCCCGCAATTCGCGGTCACCAGCGTCAAAATGATCCCCCGCCACATCGCGCAAAGTCAGCGACTGGCCGGTGGCCTCTACGCGTCCTGCGTTCAGGGACAGGCTGTCCGGGGTGTAATACCAGAGATGATGGCCGCGTGCCTGTGCCTCAAGGCCAAGCGCGAAGGACGTGTCTCCACTGATTTCGATAGACCCGATCGGGTCCATCTGAATGGCAACAGACAGGGCCATGTTGCTGCTAGTCGCGCTGGTCTGCCAGCAACGAGATGTAATTCACCACCTGTTTGGCAAATCTCAACTCGCGCGCATGGCTCACCACCCGATTCATCTCTTCGGTATCCCTGGCAACACCGGACAGATACACAACGCCATTTACCACATCGATGCTGAAATTGAGCGAGGATACTTTCGTGTCACCAATCAGTTTGCCGCGCAGCTGCGCACCGGCAGCCAGATCTTTGGCAACATCCTTGAGCGATGACTTGTCGGTAATCTGAACCTCGTTAACAACCTCGTGTACGCCCTTCACTTCCCAAGACAGCTTGGTTGCCAAAACCTTTTCTTCCGGTGTCTTCACCTTACCGGTCAGCAGCACAGCACCATCACTGACGGTCACATCCAGTGCGGTTGAAAGGCTGGCGTCCGCCTGTACGAACTTATCGTGAACTTTGGTGAAGATCAGGCCGTCAGACACCGAGGTAGACAACCCTTTTTCTGTACTTGAGGCAGCGACAGCGGCCGTTCCCACACCAAGTACGGCGCTGGCACAGCCGGACAGCAGAAGGCTCAGGAGACCGAGAAGAGCGATGGGTTTCAAGGCAGAATTCATCAGGAGCGATCCCTTTTCAAGCGGTGGTGAAAATGCACCGGGGTCAGTTTGTGCCAATGTGCCGCTTGCCCCGCTACCGGTCAAGGTCTGCGAAGTGTGTTTCTGCCCGGCGACGCGTCCCACGCATGTGGAAGATGCCGCAAAATCCATGGAAAGGCAGGTGACGGCCAGCCAACCTGTACCAGATCAAATCGCCATTCAAGATTGCGTGAGATTCGCCGCCGGTTCGCAAAACCCTCGGCGGCGCGGATGATACGTTGCTGCTGGCGTGGGGAGGGTGCGGCAGCCACATCGTGGCGTCGCCGATATTTCACCTCGACAAAGCTGATGGTTCGTCCGCGACGGGCAACAAGATCAATCTCGCCAGCATGGCATTTCCACCGCCAGGCGAGAATCCGGTGAAAGCGGACAAGCAACCAGATGATCACAAGGGCCTCTGCCACCCGGCCAGATCGCTCGGCACGGCGGCGTTGATTAACCGGGGGATGCCGCGATTCTTGGTGCGAGGCCTTGGTCTTCCGACGGATCAATCTTCGGTCCCGGTGCTGTTATTGGCAACGGCAAGCGCGATACGATAGACACGGTTCTTGGCAATGCCGGTGGCACTGACGACATTGGCGACGGCATCGCGCAATCGCTGGCCGTCCATTTCAGCACGCAATAATTCCGCAAGCATTGCATCATCCATCGCGTCCACATCCCCTGCGCGGCCGGCCACCACCAGAACCACTTCGCCTTTCAGCGGCGGCATGGATGCGACCCTGTTGGCAAGTTCCCGCAGATCACCATTGATTGTTTCTTCATGCAGTTTGGTCAATTCGCGCGCGATGNAGGCCTGGCGCTGCCCCAGAATATCCGCCATTTCCGACAGGTTGCGGGCGAGCCGTGACGGCGNATCAAACCAGATCANCGTGGCNGACATATCGGCAATTTCAGAAAAGGCCTTTGCCCGTGCCTTGGTGCTGCCGGGAATGAAACCGGCGAACATGAAACGGTCAGTTGGCAGGCCNGATACGGCCAGCCCTGCAATGACGGCGCTGGGACCGGGCGTTGTCGTNACAGCTATTCCGGCCGACCGACAGGCGGCAACAAGCTTGTAGCCGGGATCTGATATCAGCGGCGTACCGGCATCGCTGACGAGCGCAATATGATCACCATCTGCCATACGTTGCAGCAGATAGGGGCGCATTTTTTCACCATTGTGATCGTGATATGCCATGATTTTACCAGAAACGGATGTTCCGGTAAGGCGCAGCAATTTTTTGGTCACACGGGTATCTTCGCAGGCAATGATATCAGCTTTCGACAGCGTTTCCGCTGCACGCGCTGAAAAGTCACCCAGATTGCCAATCGGTGTGGCAACGATGCTGAGAATTCCGGCGCGTGTCATATGACATTGTTCCGATCTGTGTGAAGCCAGACCATGAAGGGGCGTATAATCATCTGTATAGGCACCTGTATAGCCGAATAATGACTTGCGCGCAAAAACAGGTCATGATGCGAACGCGTGTAACGAGGACTCAGATGCCGTCTTTCTCAAGACATTCCGGATTTGCTGCTGCTTTGATGTTCCTGTCAGCCTGCGGTGTGGCTGTTGAGAAGGCGCCACAGACCGCCTCGCCGCGCACTGTCACAGACAAGACCATCACCGAAACCGCGTCCGCACCCGAAATCCCAACATCGACGGAAACCGAAATATCGGCTGCGCAAGCTGGTAATTCGGCAGATAATTCTGCACCGGACATTGCTCAGGCAGAAGGCCAGACCATCGATGATATNATCGCTTCCCTCGAAGCGCCTGATGACGACACCTCTCCTGTCGGTGATTTGTTTGCCGGTCAGGGGACGGATCCGGACAAAGCCGTCAGCGGGGACGCAGAAAATACAGATGCGGCAGATGCAGACANGTCAGTTGGTGAAAAGGATAGCGGGCTTTCGGGCACCGAAACCATCCTTGCACTTCTTGCGCCGGCTATCGCCGATGCTGCACGCCGGACCGCACCGGAAACGGCTGAACAGCCGGAGGCGGACAATACCAGCCGGGCTGCCGCTGCCGGCGACACGGCCGGCGACACGTCTGGTGACACGGCAGAGGATGTTATCTGGAATATCGAAACCGCCCAGAAGAAACGGGTTACTCCGCCAGAAGCTGTGGCACCAACAGGCCCGGACGCATCACTGGCAAGTGATGCGCTTGAGGCGGCGTTTGCCATGATCGCGAACCGAAATCCGCCAATGATATCTGAGGAATTCAGGCTGCCAACAAAACTGTCGGCTGTGACACGGGTCGGGCTCCTTATCCCGAAAACAGGACCAAATAGCCGGCTTGGTACAGAGTTGTTGCGGGGTGCCGAACTGGCACTGTTTGCCATGCGTGACCCGTCAATCGAATTGCTGTCATTTGATACTGCAGGGGGCCCGGCAGCGGCTATGGCAGCGCGTCAGGCTATGGCTGCCGATGTCGATATTGTCGTTGGCCCGCTATTTTCACAATCTGTAATAGCGGCGCGCAGCATTATCGGTCAGCGCGGTGTGCCGATGCTGGCACTGTCCAACAATCTGCAGATTGCAGATCAGGCAAGCTGGCTATTGGGCTACATGCCAGAACAGCAGATCGAATTGCTGCTTGGTCACGCGCTGACCGTTGGCCATAGCAAGATCGCTATTCTGGTTGAGGAGTCACCTTTCGGACAGCGCCTCGCAGCGCACACGGTACAGCGCCTTCAACAGCTTGGCCTGACACCAGAGGTCATGCAGACATTAACACAGGCACAGCTGGCAGCAGATGATCAGCTGAAAACCGCCATCCGTGAATTCACCGGTTATGTGCCTCTGGAGGAAGATGAGGAAGCGCCTGCATTTGCAGATCTGCCGCCGCCGCGTTTTGATGCGGTGGTGTTTGCTGGCGGGGCCGAATTTGCGCTGCGCACCGCGCCGGTCCTTGCCTATTACGATGCTGATTCAGAACGTGTTCTCTATCTCGGAAATGCGCAATGGAACCAGCGCCGGTTGCTGATGGAGCCATCGCTCTATGGCGCTCTGTTTGCATCGCGTCCTACCGGCCAGGATGACCGTTTTAATACATTATGGGCTGATATATGGGAAAGCCGGCCCGGCACGCTGGCCAGGTTGAGTTTTGACGCCATGGCGATGATCTCGGTTGTTGCGCGCAATAAACCGCCGCGATGGCGCGCCGCCCTTGTCTCGGATTCAGGCTTCAACGGTTTCAGCGGTGCCTACAGGCTGTACCCGGATGGCAGCAACCGGCGGGCTTTCGAATTACGGCAGATCGGGTCAGGGGTCTCAACTCTTTTCCGGTCCGCACCAGACAAGCTCTGACAGGATCGCCGCACAATCGCAGGCGGATCATGCCGGCGGCCGGATCATGGCTGCGGTAATAATTCGGCAATGATGCTGTTCAGCACCAGACGGCCTTTGGAAGTGACTGCCAAGCGCGCATTGTCGCGCCATTCCAGCAAGCACAGCGCGACCAGCCTTTCAACAACATCCCTGTCGAGCAGTGGATTCCGCCCAGTGAAAGGGTCTTGGTGTCCAATACGCTGTGCAAGGGTGACAAGATCCACGCCCTCGGTCAGGCGCAACCCCATCATCAGAGGTTCTGCCAGAACGTCGTCGCCATGGTCGCGAATTTCAGTTTCAATACCGTGCCCCTTGGTCCGGACATCTTCAAGCCAGCCTTGCGGGCTGCGCCTTGTCGCGGTTCCGATGCGTGCATGGCCATCTGTTATCCGGCCATGTGCCCCCGGTCCAACCCCGATCCAGTCCTGCGCACGCCAATATACCAGATTATGGCGGCTTTCCTGTCCAGCCCGTGCATGGTTCGAGACCTCATAGGCCGGCAGGCCGGCTGATTCCATCATATCGGCTGTCATATCATAGAGGTCGGCCGCCAGATCATCGCTGGCAACAAGTGTTTCGCCCGCGCGCGATCGTGTAAAAAATCCGGTGCCCGGCTCAATGGTCAGCTGATAAAGCGACATATGGTCAAGCCCGATCGACAGCGCAGACTGCAACTCGGCGCGCCAGGCGGCCGCATCCTGACCGGTTCTGGCATAAATAAGGTCGATCGACAGGCGAGACACAAGCTGGCGTGCCGCATCCAAGGCGGCCAGCGCCTCTGCGGCAGAATGTTCCCGCCCCAGGAAGGCAAGCCCTGCATCGTCCAGTGACTGCACACCAAGCGAAAAGCGATTAACGCCCGCCATTACCATGCCTGCCAGATTGTTGGCCTCGCTGGATGTCGGATTGGCTTCAAGGGTTATTTCTATGCCAGCCTCGAACCCGAAAAGGGTTTCTGCCATTTCGATGATCTCTTCAACCAGAGATGGTGGCATCAGGCTGGGTGTGCCGCCCCCCAGAAACAGGCTGTGCAGGCGGCGTCCACGGCCATAAAGACTGGCCATATGGGACATTTCCNGGCGGTAGGCGGCGGCAAAAGCAGCATGGTCTATCTGGGTCGCGACATGCGAGTTGAAATCACAATAGGGGCATTTCGCGCGGCAGAAGGGCCAATGCAGATAGAGGGCCAACGGNGGNGGGGCCAATGAAGGCGGGGCTATGCTTGCCGTGCTGCTGTTGTCCNTGGCGCCACTGTCAGCTTTGCCACTCATGAAAAACAATTGGCGACAAGCTGGTCAAAGGCACGCGCCCGATGGCCGATGGCCAGTTTCTTGTCAGGGTCCATTTCACCAAAACTGAGATCATGGCCGTCAGCAACAAACATCGGATCATAGCCAAACCCTTGGTCACCGCGGGGTGGCCAGATGAGAGTTCCATCNATCCTGCCCTCAAACACCGCCTCTTCGCCATCCGGCCAGACAAGTGCAAGAACGCATATAAACCAGGCGGTGCGATCCTTGGCTTGGACGGCGGCGAGCGATGTGTTGACCTTGTCCATTGCCATGATGAAGTCCTTGTTCGGCCCGGCCCACCGCGCTGAATATATCCCGGGGGCACCATTCAGCGCCGGTATGACCAGACCCGAATCATCGGCCAGGGCCGGCTTGTCCGTGGCAAATGACGTGGCCCGCGCCTTCAGAAGCGCATTGCCCGAGAACGTGACCTCGGTTTCTTCGGGCTCGGGCAGATCATAGTCCTGTGCCGAGGTGACACGAAACGGCTGGTCTGCAAAAAGGGCGGCGATTTCGCGCAGCTTGCCCGGATTATGCGAGGCGAGGACAAGTTCGTCTTCAGCAAATTGACGATAGGACATAACGACTTCCGGATTGGTTGCGATGCAGACGAGATGACCGGTCAGAGCGCTGATTTCACAGCGGCCATCTGCAGGTCAAAAAGCTGCGCACATCCGGACTCGGCAAGGTCCATTAACGCATCAAGCTCCTGCCTTGAAAAGGGGCGCTCCTCACCGGTTGCCTGCACCTCTACGATACCGCCTTCGGCCGCCAGGATAAAATTCGCGTCAATCTCGGCGGTGCTGTCTTCCGCATAATCAAGGTCGGCCACCGGCTGGCCCTGCCAGATGCCACATGAAATGGCNGCAACCTGATCGGCCATGGGGTTGCGTGATATTGCGCCTGACAACAGCATTTTCTCGCAGGCGATGCGCAGCGCTACCCAGGCACCAGTAATGGCGGCGGTGCGTGTGCCCCCATCGGCTTGAATGACGTCGCAATCCAGTTTGATCTGGTGCTCGCCAAGCGCTTCTAGGTCTGTCACCGATCGCAATGCGCGGCCAATCAGCCGCTGTATTTCCAGCGTTCTGCCACCCTGTTTGCCCCGTGATGCCTCCCGGTCACTGCGGCTGTGCGTTGAACGCGGCAGCATGCCATATTCAGCTGTCACCCAGCCACGACCGCTATTGCGCAGAAAAGACGGTACGCGGTCCTCAACCGAGGCCGTGCACAGCACATGCGTATTGCCAAAACGCGCCATGCAGGATCCCTCTGCATGAAGTGAGACCCCGGGTTCAAGCGTTACGGTGCGAATCTGGTCGGCTGTTCTGCCGGATGGACGTGTCATGAATAACCNTTCTATTTGCCTTGCCCGCCGGCCTTGCATGCGGCCGTGCGGTAATTTGTACCATGCTGCCATGGGCGCCATGCTTGGCGATTGACCATCGGAAAGGCGTTACCCTAAGCTGTAACCATGAACGATGCCACCCTTCTCGGCCTGAAACCGCGCGCTCTCGAAATTTTTAACGCGCTTGTCACTGCCTATCTTGAGTCGGGGCAGCCGGTGGGATCGCGTATTNTGGCACAGCGCTTCCGTCTGGATTTGTCGCCGGCGTCCATTCGCAGCAATATGAGTGANCTGGAACAAGCCGGGTTGCTGTTCTCGCCGCATACCTCGGCAGGCCGTGTGCCGACGGAAAGCGGGCTGCGCATGTTTGTCGACGGGCTGATGGAATACAGCAGTGATCTGAATGANGAAGACAGGCTGTCCATCGATGGCGAGTGCGCAACGCGCGGCATTTCAGTGGATGATCTTCTGGAAAAGACCAGCCGCACCCTGTCCGGACTGTCCCGATGCGCCAGCCTTGTATTGTCGCCGGCCAGCAATGCTGAGCTGCAGCATTTCGAATTTGTGCCGCTAGGCCGCAATCGTGCGCTGGCCGTACTCGTCCGTCTGGATGGCAAGGTGGAAAACAGGCTGATCGATCTGCCGGCTGGTGTCCCGCAATCGGCGCTTGTTCGCGCCAGCAACTATATGAATGCGCGTCTTTCGGGGCGCGATCTCGCAACGGCAACCGGCGTGATCCGCTCTGAAATTGCCGCCCAGCGGGCCGAGCTGGACGAAATGTCTCGCCAGCTTGTCGAGGCGGGTGTGGGGCTGTGGTCAAATGACAGTACGGGTGATGACGCCGTGCTGGTCATGCGCGGGCAGTCCAATCTTCTTGATGATATTCAGGGCGNCGAGGCGTTGGATACGATCAGACGATTGTTCGACGAGCTGGAGGCACGGGAAAACGCCCTGCGGCTGTTATCGGCAACAGGCGAAGGCGAGGGTGTGAAGATCTTCATCGGCGCCGAAAACAATCTTTTTGTGAATACGGGCTGTTCGCTGGTGATTGCCCCGTACCACAATGCTGAAAAACAGGTCATTGGCGCGATTGGCGTGCTCGGTCCGCGTCATATGAATTATGCCCGTATCATTCCGATGGTTGATTACACCAGCCGTGCCATTGCGGCTGTTCTGACCTGATCCAGCGTGTCATGCAGCGTGTCGCGCATGCGCAGGGCCAGGTCCTTGACCATATCAAACGCGCTGATCGTTCCGTCCTGCAACGCTTCCAGCATGCGCGCACTTGATTCGGCAAGCCATGGCCAGCCGGTTATATGATCAAGGGCAATCAGCCGGTTGTGGTCCAGCACAAGGATAGCTGCAATAACAACAATCGTTGCACCAGATGCCAGCGCCACACCATATCGCCAGCCCAGCCAATGCGCTGAATTATGGCGAAAGGAACGGTTGCAGAATGGGCATGTCAGCCAGATCGACTGAACCGGCGGATTCTTGCCGGCAAGCAGCAATGTGTGCCGGCAATGGCTACAGCGTATTGGATGATGGTTGCGCTGCGCTGACACTGTTCCGGCGAAGGGCACGGTTGATTCTTGCTTGCCACCAGCGCCGCGCAAACCATATGCGCGTCGCGGCATATCAAAGGCATGCATGCAAACAGTGCAGCGCACGGGCATATGACAAAACCGTGTGAAAGCAGCTGTCAGGACAATGGATGACTGACAGGATGGGCAGATGATATGCACGCTCCGCGCTCCACCAATGGATTTGGGTGAAAAACACCGCCATCCATGTTACGCGGGAAATGCCTAAGAAAAGGTTATCTGTGCTGCAGAAAAATGCGTCAGCGCGGTTTAGCGCCAGCGGGGATCACTGATACCGGCCAGATCACCCGATATCCAGATCGCTTCTTGTTTTTTTGGCGCGTGTTTTCGCCTTGGCTTTTGTCTTGGTGCCAGTGGATTTGGCAGCGCTGGATTTGGCAGCACTGGACTTTGCCGTTTTCTTCGCTGCTGCTTTGGCCTGCACCGTACCGGCAGTCTTTACAGCCGCGGATTTTGTCGCCTTTCTGGCACCTGCATTGGCTGATGTGCTTTTGACGACGGGTGTTGAGGCTGCCTGCTCCTTGGCTGCCAGTTCTCTTGCCACCATTTCCTTGGTAGCCCGCTCTTTGGCAGCGCGTTCCCGGGCCGCCCGTTCCCGGGCTATTTCGGTCATTACCTCGGTGACAACATTTTTGACAACGGGCGCAAGATCATCACGCAGGGCCTGTCGAAATTCACTTTTTACCGCCTGCACGATCTCGCCTTTCAGCGCGTCAACATCTAGTGGCGCCGCTGCGGGGGGCTGCTGATCCTTGACGGCTGCGGCAATATTCTCCATGGCGATGCCAATATCGGCTGCGGCCTGGTTCTGGGGATGATCTGTGTCTGTACCGGTCCGCTTGTCACCTGCCTGATCATGCATGTTTTGACCATTATAGGCGGGCGCATCATCCCCTGGGCTTTTCTGATCCTGTTTCTCTGGCACGGGGCTGATCATGCCGGCATCACCATCTTCCCATGCCTGCTGAACCAGCTGATGGATGTCAGTGATGTCGAGGTCTTTATCCGTTTCGAGTGCTGGCGGTGCCGGCGGCTGTTCAGGAAGTGCTGCCGGCAAACCCTCGGCAGCATGCGTCACAGGGGTCGCACCCCGCAGCGATTCGCTATCTATCGAATGATGCGTGACCGTTCTGCCGACAGTATCGTCCTGCGCGGGGGCTGCGTCCACCTCGCGTTCAGCCAGCATGCGCAGCGCTTCAAAACGCGCTGCCCTCGACGGCTCTGCATAGGCAACAGCCTTATCTGTATGCGCTGGTGCCGTTTCCATCATCTGACGCGGTGAAGCGTCAGCGATATCCATGGCAGAGGTGTCTGGCTGCATCGGGATTGGGATCTCTGCGTGCGCATCGGCCGTCGGTTTGCCATCTGCGAGCGCCTGATCTGCCAGTGCAGGATCTGCCAGTTTAGGATCTGCTGGCGCGTCATCTGTCGGCATTCCATGCAGCAAGGCAAACATGGGTGTGCCATCCTTGGCGTTCCGTTCTGCCTCGGCGTAGAGCGCGTTGATTGAATCCTGAACCGACGTCATGTCCCGGATGGCCTTTTTGTCAGCGTTATTGTTGTCAGATCTCAAAAATGGGGCCGCCGGCGCCAGAATCTGATATCCCGGTGCGACTATAGCACAAAATTCATAAATAAAGGCGTAATCCCGTTCTGGCGGCCACCCCCGTGTAATTGAGTCAAAAAAACCGGCATTTACCCACTTGGATCATTTGGCCCAGTGCCTTAAATAACGGACAACAGGGCGTCGATAGCCGTCCCGGTGTCGTATTGAAAAGGATAATGAATGGCCAAGAAGAAAGATGAGCCTGCAACATCCNCCGACGATGACAAGGTAACTGCAGGCGCCGGTGACATGCTGGAAGACCAGGCCGAAGATGCGCTGACAGACGCGCCGGAAGAGGCNGTGCCAACGGATGACCCGGTAATGGCAGCGTTATTNGANGAACGTGACAGCCTGAANGATCAGCTCCTCAGGGCGTTGGCAGATGTCGAGAATATGCGCCGTCGCACTGAACGCGANCTGGAAAGCGCCCGCAAATATGCCCATACAGGCTTTGCGCGCGATCTTGTCGGGGCCATTGACAACCTGTCTCGCGCGATTGACGCGGCACCGGCAGCAGACGAAGCGCCTTCGCCAGAAGCGCTTAGCGGTCTTTTCACCGGGCTGGAAATGAGCTGGACAGAAATCCAGTCCACAATGGAGCGGCACGGAATCAGGCGCGTCGATCCAAAGGGTGAGAAATTCGATTACAATCTGCATCAGGCGATGTTCGAAGTGCCGTCAGATGCGCATGAGCCGGGCACCGTAGTCGAAGTGGTGCAACATGGCTATGTGCTTCATGACAGGTTGTTGCGTCCGGCCATGGTGGGCGTTGCAAAGGCTGCGGACACAGAAGCGTCCGAGTCAGGTGACTCCGAATAGCAACACTCTTGTATCGGGTTCATGGCGTCCTATATGGACGTCATAAAGGATGAATAATGAGCATCTTCCACCGACGCGGTGCCAAGGGCGAGGTGGGCAAAAGGGTGCCAATATTTCACCAGGTGTCAGCAAAGGGTTCTGGTGAAAGTGAAAGGAGCTAGTCATGGCCAAAGTTATCGGTATTGACCTTGGAACAACAAATTCATGCGTCGCTGTCATGGATGGTAAAGACGCGCGCGTCATCGAAAATGCCGAGGGTGCGCGTACGACACCGTCAATGGTCGCATTTGCTGATGAAGAGGAACGGCTGGTTGGTCAGGCTGCAAAACGCCAGGCTGTCACAAACCCGGAAAAGACGCTTTTCGCCATCAAGCGCCTGATCGGACGCCGGCATGATGACGCTGCCACAAAGAAATTCACCGAACTGGTACCTTATGAAATTGCCGCGTCGGGCAATGGCGATGCGTGGGTGCGTGTTGATGGCGAGGATTATTCACCAAGCCAGATCTCCAGCTTTGTCCTGCGCAAGCTGAAAGAGGATGCAGAGGCGTTTCTTGGTGAAACGGTGACCCAGGCGGTTATCACTGTACCGGCCTATTTCAATGATTCGCAGCGGCAGGCCACAAAGGATGCCGGCAAGATTGCCGGGCTGGAAGTGCTGCGGATCATCAACGAGCCGACCGCAGCGGCGCTTGCCTATGGTCTTGACCGGCGCGAATCCGGCCAGATTGTTGTCTACGACCTCGGTGGTGGTACGTTTGACGTGTCGATCCTTGAGGTTGGTGATGGCGTATTTGAGGTGAAGTCGACCAATGGTGACACCTTCCTTGGTGGTGAGGATTTTGACCACCAGATCATCGAGCATCTGGCAGATGAATTCAAAGCCAGCGACGGGATCGATCTGCGCAAGGACAAGCTTGCGTTGCAACGCCTGAAAGAAGCGGCGGAGAAGGCCAAGATTGAGCTGTCATCAGCTGTTCAGACGGATGTGAACCTACCCTTCATCACTGCTGATGCATCGGGCCCCAAACATCTGAATATCAAGCTGACGCGTGCCAAGCTGGAGCAGCTTGTCGAAGACCTGGTGCAGCGCACCATCAAGCCATGTCAGGCGGCGTTGAAAGATGCCGGGATCAAGGCTGGCGACATTGATGAAGTCATTCTCGTCGGCGGTATGACCCGCATGCCCAAGATTGTCGAGACCGTGAAGGAATTTTTCGGCACAGAGCCGCATCGCGGGGTCAATCCAGACGAGGTTGTCGCCTCGGGCGCGGCCATTCAGGCTGGCGTTCTGACCGGTGATGTCAAAGATGTTCTGCTNCTTGATGTGACACCGCTTTCCCTTGGTATCGAAACCCTTGGGGGTGTCTTCACCCGTCTTATTGATCGCAACACCACAATTCCGACCAAGAAAAGTCAGGTGTTCTCGACAGCTGATGACAACCAGTCGGCGGTGACTATTTCGGTCTATCAGGGCGAGCGCGAGATGGCGTCAGACAACAAGCATCTCGGCCAGTTTAATCTGGAAGGCATTGCCCCGGCGCCGCGTGGCGTGCCGCAGATCGAAGTCACCTTTGATATTGATGCCAACGGAATCGTCAAAGTAAGCGCCAAGGACAAGGCGACCGGCAAGGAACAGGAAATCCGTATCCAGGCATCTGGTGGTCTTGATGACAGCGAGATCGACCGCATGGTCAGCGAGGCGGAAGCCAATGCCGAAGAGGATAAAAAGCGCCGTGAGGCTGTCGAAACCCGCAACCAGGGCGAGGCACTTGTGCATGGGGCTGAAAAGGCAATAACCGACCTCGGTGATAAGGCTGACCCGGATGCCAAAGCCGAGGTTGAAACCGGCATTGGTACGTTGAAGGCGGCTCTGGAAGGCGATGATATGGAAGCCATTTCATCTGCATCGGCCGCTCTTTCACAGGCGATGATGAAGATGGGCGAAGCAGCCTATCAGGCCGAAGCGCCTGATGCTGATAATGCCGATGCAGCGCCTGACGATGAAACGGTCGTCGACGCCGACTTCGAAGAGGTTGACGGCACCGCCGGAGATGACGAGCGGAAGTAACCGCTGAAACTTTACCGGGGCGGCCACTGGCCGCCCTTTTTCCAATCATATGTCAGTCAGACGGCAAGAAGCATGAGCAAGCGTGATTTCTATGAAGTTCTCGGTGTGTCGCGCGATGCCGATGAAAAGACGCTGAAGGGCGCTTACCGGAAGCTGGCGATGCAAAATCATCCGGATCGTAATCCGGATGACGAGGCTGCGGCCGAGCGGTTTCGCGAGGCAACCGAAGCCTATGATGTCCTGAAGGACCCGCAAAAGCGGGCTGCCTATGACCAGCTGGGTCATGCTGCGTTTGAGCAGAGTGCTGGCGGTGCGGGTGGTTTTGGCGGTGGCTTTGGTGGTGGCGGCTTTTCCGACATTTTCGACCAGATGTTTTCGGAGTTTTCGCGTGGTGCGCGCAATCCGCAGGCAGACCGTTCTGGCAATGATCTGCGCTATGATCTGAACATCTCGCTTGGCGAGGCTTTCACCGGGGTGCAGCGTGATATCACCGTTACGGTGCCGGTTGCGTGTGATGGTTGTAACGGGTCGGGGGCGGCAGAGGGCAGCCGGCCACAGAATTGTGGCACCTGCGGTGGCAGTGGCCGGGTTCGGGCGCAGCAGGGCTTTTTTGCTGTTGAACGGACATGTCATGCCTGTCAGGGGCTTGGCCAGGTGATTTCCGATCCCTGCCGGTCCTGTAATGGTGATGGCCGCGTACAGCAGAGCAAGGTCCTGTCCGTTTCGGTACCTGCCGGTGTTGATACCGGAACGCGTATCCGCCTGTCCGGCAAGGGCGAGGCCGGGATGCGCGGCGGGTCAGCTGGCGATCTCTATATCTTCGTGGCGGTGGATCCGCATCCCATCCTGACGCGCGATGGTGCTGATATCATGACCCGGATCCCGCTGCCGATGACGACCGCTGCGCTGGGTGGCACGATCGATGTCCCGACGGTTGAAGGCAAAATGGCACGCCTGACAATCGAGGCTGGAACCCAGTCCGGCCGTCGTTTCCGTATGCGCGGCAAGGGTATGCCCATTCTGCGGCGCAGCAGCCGCGGCGACCAGATTGTCGAGGTGCAGGTCGAAACGCCTACCAACCTGACAAAAAAGCAAAAGGAATTGCTGGCGGCATTTGCCGATGCGGGTGATACAAGCCCCGAGACAGACAGTTTCCTGAAACGTGTCCGCCGTATCTGGGCTGACAGCAACTGATCCTTTATCGCTGGTATTTATTGCTTTTGTGTTGGGATGTGGCGCTTTTGCCAGCTCTGTCCTATAGTCCTGCCGCATTGTGGCCGATAAAGGACTTCGCAAAATGACAACACACCCGATCAAGATTGGCATCCCCGGCGCTGGTGGCCGCATGGGCGGCATGATCATCCGCGAGATGGCGTTACGGGATGATATGGTTCTCGTTGCGGCAACCGACCGGCCCGACAGTGACTTTATCGGTCAGGATAGCGGCGTCCTTGCAGGCATTGGTTCAAATGGGGTGACCATTACATCGGATGCGGCAGATCTGTTTGCCGTCGCAGATGTGGTGATCGATTTTACCAGCCCGCAGGCCAGCGTTGCGCATGCCGCCCTTGCCCGTGACCATACGACATCGCTGGTGGTTGGCACCACCGGGCTGACAGAAGAAGACGAAACGGCCCTTGCCGCAACAGCCGATCGCGCGGCGCTCGTCTATTGTGCTAACACGTCTGTCGGCGTAACGCTTTTATCTCGCCTTGTTGAACAAGTGGCTGCGCAGCTTGTTGATGGGTGGGATATCGAAATTCTTGAAACGCACCACCATCACAAGGTGGATGCACCCTCTGGCACGGCGCTGGCGCTTGGACAGGCGGCAGCACGCGGCCGCGGGGTTGATCTGGATGCGGTGTCCGACATGGTTCGCAAAGGCCAGACGGGCGCACGCAAACAGGGGGATATCGGCTTTGCCGTTTTGCGCGGCGGTGATGTGGCTGGTGAGCATTCGGTTATTTTCTTTGGTGATTCCGAGCGTGTGGAAATCAGCCACAAAGCAAATGACCGGGCGATATTTGCCCGTGGTGCGCTGCGTGCCGCCCGTTTTGCACATGCAGCGGCTGCCGGCTTCTACAGCATGGATGATGTTCTGGGCGGTTAGCCCGTTCCATCATCCATCGCTTCACACCAGTGTCTGCGGCACAGCGAAATGTAGCGTTCATTGCCGCCAATCTCGATCTGTGCGCCCTCCCGGATAACAGCCCCCTGTTCATCCTGACGGACAACCATGGTGGCTTTGCTGCCGCAATGGCAGATCGTCCTGATCTCCCGGATGACATCTGCGATCGCAAGGAGACGCGCACTGCCAGGAAAAAGATTGCCCTGAAAATCGGTGCGCAACCCGTAACACATCACCGGAATACGCATATCATCCGCGACCCTGGAAAGCTGCCAAACCTGCCCGTCACTTAAAAACTGCGCTTCATCGACCATCACACAATCAACAGGTTGCTGGTCATGCGCCGCGCCAATTGCCGCCATCATGTCGGTATCCTGGGAAAAGACGAGTGCTGGTGCCTGCAGGCCGATCCGTGATCCGATTTTGCCCTCACCAACACGGTCATCAAGCCGCGCGGTCAGCAAAAGCGTATGCATGCCACGTTCCTGATAGTTATGCGATGCCTGCAGAAGAATTGTGGATTTTCCGGCATTCATCGCGGCATAGGAAAAATAAAGCTTGGCCATGGTCACACCTGTCTGGAAACAGCCAACATAGTGCCGNCAGCCTCGCATTTTGTGAATGGAAAAAGGATCACAGAGGTTCTATTCTCATTGTCTTAACCGGCAGTGGAGATCCCCATGACAGCTTCATCAAANCCACATCTTCATGTGATGGATCATCCGCTTGTTGCGCACAAGCTGGCCATCCTGCGCGACAAGGATACGCCGCCGCATGAATTTCGGCATACGCTTCACGAACTGTCCTGGTTGCTGGCATTTCCGACATTTGCGGCACTGAAAACGCGCGATCTGGATATTGAAACACCGCTGGAAAAAATGTCGGCTGCCACGATGGCAACGCCCTATCCGTGTCTTGTATCCATTTTGCGTGCCGGTAACGGGCTTGTGGATGGCTTCAGCCAACTCTGCCCTGAGGCGAGTGTCGGACATCTGGGTCTCTACCGGGATCATGACACGATGGTACCTGTGTCCTATTACACCAGCCTCCCCTCTGACATTGCGCAACGCCAGGTCATTCTGGGCGACCCGATGCTGGCAACCGGTGGCAGCGCCAGCATGGCCGTCGACAAGCTANTGGAAATGGGTGTCACAGATATTGTCTTTTCCTGTCTGGTCGCCGCGCCAGAAGGTGTGGCCGCCCTGCATCAAGCCCACCCAACGCTGCCAATTATCACAGCGGCGCTTGATCGCGAATTGAACGAGAAATGCTATATCCTGCCTGGCCTTGGTGATGCGGGCGACCGTATTTATGGCACGAACTAGCTGTCCAGATTTTCCGGACCAAAGCTTTCTGGCAATAAATCCTCGAGGGTGAAACGCGCCTGCAACCCGTTTGGGTCGGCAACCAGAACCGGTACATCCGCAGCCGCAAACTCGCGGATTCGCTGACGGCATCCGCCACAGGGTGTGCATAGCAGGCCATCTTCTCCGTTACCGCCGGCAACTGCAATTTTCACGATCCGGCGCCTACCCGCCATGATCATCGCCGAAATCGCGCTGGCTTCGGCGCAATGGCCAATAGGATAGGCGGCGTTTTCAACATTTGCGCCGCAGTGGATTTGCCCGTCTTCATCAAGGATCGCGGCGCCGACATGAAATTTTGAATAGGGCGCATAGGCCTTGTTCATCGCTTCAATGGCTGCGTTGACAAGTTCTGAATCAGTGGCCATGGGTATCCGCTTCCTGACTGTCCGTCGTCAGTCCTTTACATAGGCTTTGCCAATGGCGGCCGGCGGGCGGGCCCGACCAACAAGGCCTGCAACCACAACAATGGTTGCGATATAGGGGGCCATTGACAGGAATTCGGACGGGATCGGCGTGTTGAGGATCGACAGCTTTTGCTGCAGCGAATCAGCAAAGCCAAAGACCAGCGCCGCAGCAAGGGCGCCCAACGGGTGCCAGCGTCCAAAAATCATGGCTGCCAGCCCGATAAAACCGCGTCCAAAGGTCATGTTCTCGTCAAACCGGCCAACCGACCCAAGGGTAAACCAGGCCCCGCCAAACCCGGCAATCATGCCGGCCACAATCACGTGGGCATAGCGCGTCTTGATGACATCAATGCCAAGTGTGTCAGCCGCGCGCGGATGTTCCCCGACCGCACGTGCGCGCAGACCCATGCGGGTATAGAACAGATAATAGGTCGACATGGTGACGAGGATCAGCGCGCCATAGACAAACAGGTTCTGGTTGAACAGCACCGGTCCGATCAGCGGGATGTCGCCAAGCACCGGGATCTTGAATGCCCGAAACGGCGTTGCCTTGTTCAGCCAGCGAAATTCGGCGAATACCTGGCTGGATACATAAGAGGTCAGCCCCAGTACGAACAGGTTGATCACAACCCCGGCAATAATCTGGTCAACGCGATATGTGATCACAAGCACTGCCAGCAAGAGACCGAAAACGCCGCCTGTGATCATCGCACAAATAATGCCGGCCCAGCCGCCGAGCAGTGACCCGAAGAGGGCGCCGGCAAAGGCGCCGGCCAGCAGCATGCCTTCAATAGCAATATTGATCACAGCGACGCGTTCACACAGGATGCCGCCAAGCGCGGCCAAAGCGATGGGGACAGCACGCACCACCGTTGCCTGCAGCATGCCCGTCAGCGAAATTGATTTGCCGGCAGTGGCCCACACCAGAAAGGCCATGGCCAGAATGACCAGACCGATCCCGAGAGATAATCCGGTCCATCGGCCGCCGCCCCGCAGGAACAGTCTTGTGCCCAGAAANGCCAGAATGATTGCGGCAATCAGGTTGAAGAGCTGGCTTGGCAATACCAGATTGCCGACAGCCCAATTATCCCGCGGGCGCGAAATCTTGAATGTCGAAACGCTGTCCCACGGCGCATCAAGAAAGAACATGATAACGGCAGCCAGCAACACCAGCGCAAAGCCGCTAATGATGCGCCGCTTATCCATTATGACAGCAGGCGCTGTGCCGCTGGTCACCGCAGCATCGGCAGATGATCCGGCCGGGGTTGTTTGATCAGCCATGATCTGCCCCCTCTTTCGACTGGGCGGGGAACAGGAACGGCAGGGCGCGCTTCACCAGCAACGGCGCAGCGACAAAGATGATGATCAATGCCTGAATAATGCTGATCATGTCGATTGATACACCTGCATCCACCTGCATCTGGCGGCCACCTGCCTCCAACGCACCAAACAGAATGCCGGCAAGCAGGATGCCCACCGGATGCGACCTGCCAAGAAGCGCAACAGCGATGGCATCAAAACCGATTCCGGCGGTAAAGCCTGGTGTCGCGCGCCCCAATACGCCTGTGACCTGCGCGGCCCCGGCCAGCCCGGCCAGCCCGCCAGCAATGGCCATTGCGATGACAATTGTCATGCCGGCACGGATGCCNGCATAGCGAGCCGCGTCCGGATTCTCGCCGGAAATACGAAAGGCAAAGCCCAGCTTTGATCGAAACAGCAGCCAATAGACCAGCGCTACCGCGCCCAGCATCAGAAACAGACCAAGATGCAGGCGCAAATTCGGGTCGATGAAACTGAGAAGCCGGGGTAGTTCGGCCGTATCCAGAACGGCCTTCGAAATGGGATCGGACCGGCCCTCTTTCTGGATGAAGGGCTGGCGCAGCAGATAATCCAGAAGGCGGAAAGAAATGAGGTTCAACATGATCGTTGAAATCACTTCATGCGCGCCGGTTGCCGCCCGCAGGAAACCGGCAATGGCGGCGTAGATCCCGCCAAATATCAGGCCGATGACCAAGACAAGCGGCATGTGGACTGCCATTGGCAGGCCAGTGATTGAAAAGCTGGCGATGGCGGCTGCCAGCCCGCCAATGACCATCTGTCCTTCGGCACCGATGTTGAACAGCCCGGCGCGGAAGGCGAGACCTATGCCAAGCCCGGCGAGAACAAGTGGTATGGAGGCTGTCAGCGTTTCCGAAATGGCGTTGATGGACCCGACGGATCCGTCGGCCATTGCCACAAAGCTGCGCAGAATGGTGGCAGGNGCCACCGATGTGGCCATCATGATGACTGCGCCGATGACAAGCGCCATAAANACAGCGGCCAGAGGAATCAGAATGATTTCGCGCCTGTTACCGCCTGTTTCGAAATCTGGTGCGAGAAGGGCGCGCAGCTTTTCATTATGGGCGTTCTGACCGCTGGCGGCATTGTCTGGTTGCGATCCGGTCATGCGGCGGCCGTCCTGTTGGCGCCGGCCATGGCAAGACCGATGGCGTTACGGTCGGCCTGTGCGCCGCTGTTGTCGAATTCAGCTGTGATGTGCCCCTCATACATCACATAGATGCGGTCTGAAAGATCGAGGATTTCGTCAAGTTCCGAGGAAATGATCAGCACGGCATTGCCGGCGTCACGACAAGCGACAAGCTGTGTATGGATGAATTCGATTGATCCGACATCCACGCCGCGGGTCGGCTGTGAAGCCACCACCAGCCTTACATCACGCTCAAGCTCGCGCGCCACCACCATTTTCTGCTGGTTGCCGCCAGACAATCCGCCAGCACCCAGAAAAACGCTGGGGGTGCGCACATCGAATTTCAGACAGGCTTCTGCAGCCTGCTGTTCGGCGCGGCGCCAATCAATCTGCACGCCTGTTGATACGCTGTCGTCATAATAGGAGTTCAGCACCATATTCTCGGTGACGGTAAAGGCCGACACCATGCCGGATTTCTGGCGGTCTTCAGGGATATGCGCAATGCCCATATGGTGGCGCTGGCGCACGCTGGTAGCGGTTATATCCACACCGTTGAAGATCACGGTGCCATCTGTCACTTGTGACAGGCCGGTGATTGCCTCGACAAGTTCCGTCTGGCCATTGCCCTGCACGCCGGCGATGCCGACAATTTCGCCAGCACGCACCGACAGGGCAATCTGCTGAAGGCGTGTTTCCATGGTTGCGTCGACAAGCGTGACATTCTGCAGGGCCAGCATTTCCGCCCCCGGTGTGGCGGCACCGCGCCCCACGGAAAAGCTGACGGGTCGCCCCACCATCATTTCTGCAAGATCAGCTTCGGAAAAATCAGACGGCACGCCGCCACCGACGATCTCGCCCTGCCGCAATACGCTGACCTTGTCGGCAATCTCTATGATTTCATGCAGCTTGTGTGTGATGAAGACAATCGCCTTGCCGGCATCGCGCAGCGCCCGCACAATCGTAAAGAAGGCTTTGACCTCCTGCGGCGTCAGAACGGCGGTCGGCTCGTCAAGGATCAGCACATCGGCCGATCTGAAAAGCACTTTCAAAATCTCGACACGCTGCTGGATCCCAACCGGCAGGTCCTCGATCAGGACGTCCGGGGGCACATCCATGCCATAGCGGGCATTGATTTCTGCCACCTGCTGGCGTGCCGTGGCAAGATCCAGAAAATCACCGGTGCCGGTCGGCTCGACGCCAAGGATGACATTTTCCACAACGCTGAACACAGGGACNAGCATGAAATGCTGATGCACCATGCCAATGCCGGCGGCGATGCTGTCCCCCGGCCCGTCAAAGATGGCGGGCGTACCGTCAATCAGGATGTCTCCTGCATCCGGCCTGTAAAGGCCCGACAGCACATTCATCAATGTTGATTTGCCAGCACCATTCTCACCGAGAAGGCCGAGAACCTCACCTGCCCGGATATCAAGATGAATATCCCGGTTGGCCTGGACAGCGCCAAACCGTTTGCTGATACCGCGCAGTTCAACATTCATGGTTCAATATTCATTACAGACGGATCATATAAAAAAACCGTTGCCCCGGCACAGGCCGAGGCAACGGGCATTTGTCTGAATCAGCCGCCGACGTTGATCGATCCGGCGATGATGCCGGCGCGGATTGCCTCGACTTCGGCTTTCAGCGCTGCCGGAACGGCGCTGTCAAAGCTGTGATAAGGTGCCAGGCCAACACCCTCATTGGCCAGCGTACCGACCATCATGCCACCATCGAACTTGCCGTCCATGGTCTGCTTGATCACCTGCATCACGGTTGAATCCATGCGCTTCAGAACGGATGTCAGATAGACAGCGGCATTGCCCGGGTCAGTCTGCGTCTGGTCGGCATCAACACCGATAATCTTCAGCGCATCTGTGCCAAGCTCGGCGGCAAGCGCTGCGGAACCAAGGCCAACCGGACCAGCAACCGGCATCACGATGTCAGCACCTTCATCATAAAGGTTCTGGGCAAAGGCGCGACCGTCATCAAGGCTTTCGAAATTGCCTGTGAACAGCCCGTCCTTGCTTTCCGGGTTCCAGCCAAGAACCTGCACATTTGTGCCCTTCTGGCTGTTATGATAGGCGACGCCGTAATAAAAGCCGTCCATGAAGCCGGTNACCGGCGGAATGTTGATGCCGCCAAATGTGCCGACCACGCCTGTCTGNGACATGCCGGCCGCCAGATATCCAGCCATGAAGGCGGCTTCGTTGGTTGCGTAGACCATGCCCAACACGTTCGGGATCGTCGGGTTATAGGCCATATCAACAATTGAGAACTTGGCGCCCGGGTTGGCATTTGCCGATGTCGCGGTAGCATCAGCCATCAGGAAGCCAACTGAAATGATGATGTCGCACTTGGCGTCAAGAAGCGCATTCAGGTTTGGTTCGTAATCTGTTTCCGACTGCGATTCCAGATAGCGGCCGTCAATCCCGTAGGCGGCCATTGAATCCTGGACACCCTTCCAGGCAGTCTGGTTGAAGCCGGAATCATCGATCCCGCCNACATCGGTAACCTGGCATGCGGTAAAGGCGGATGCCGCGCTCGCACCGGCGAGCATGAAAGCCGCCGCGACGCCAGAAGTCAGTGCAACATTCTTTAAAAACATGGTTTCTTCTCCCGTTTGACAGAGGCCGGCAAAAAAGGCCGCCTCTTCTTTGCAAAACATCGCGTAAGATGTTTCAGACCTACTCTTGATTCCTATCCTGTTTTGCAGCGCTAGTCCAACCGCTTTGCGTCTGGCTACGCTGAATTCGGGCGGCCAGCCGGCTACTTCAGACCAATCTCGCGAAGGCGTTGCTGAAGATAGTCGTCGGCTGTCAACCCGGGCTGCAACGGCACGTCGGGACGGGGATGCAGAAACATCGGCATGGAGTAGCGCGACACATTCTGACCGGCGTCGGGATTGGTTACCCGATGCGTTGTTGAGGGGAAGTAATCGCCCGTTGCCTTGGCGAGCATGTCGCCATTATTGATTGTGATCATGCCAGCATCNCAGGCGACATCATGCCAGTTCCCGTTGGCATCTTGTGCCTGCAGTCCGGGCTTTGATCCGGATAGCAGCAGGGTGATCAGATTGATGTCCTCATGCGCAGCGGCGCGAATGGCCCCCGGCTCTGCCTCTTCCACTGGCGGATAATGCAGAATGCGCAGCAGGCTCTGGTTGCTGCTTTTCATCATGTCGCCAAGCGGCATTGCCAGACCATCCGTCACGCTGGCTGGTGCCTCGGCCTGGATCCAGTCCAGCAATTCGCAGCCAAGCGCTTCCAGATCGGCATAGATGGCGCGGGTCATTGCCTCCAGCGCGTCAGGCAGACGGCAATCAGGATAGACGTGAAAAAACTCCTTCAGATCCTTGACTGGTGAATCTTTGGCGTTTTCCGAGCGAAAGGCAAAATAGCCATCATGTGCTGGCGGCTGGACGGCAAATTCGAATTTGTCATCACCTGCAAAAAATTGCCCCCAGCCATCATAAATGCCGGCGATGCGCTCTGGCGTAATGGGGTGGTTTGCCAGCACGGCAAAGCCGGTATCTCTCAGCGAACGGGCCAGCGTCTCGCCGGCATCCGGCGCCTGATAGTCAACGGTTTCAACTCTCATTTGTTCCTCCAGGCTTTGGTCTGTCAGGCCATGTTCTTGCGGGCGTCTGCCATGTGGTCGGCAGCCGCAACATATCTCATGAATATCTCACCTACGGCCTTACTGTCGACTGTCATGGCAATCTGCGTGCTGCGTCGGTCGGCCTTTGGGTCGATGACAGTCCGGCCGATTTCGCTTCCCGAGCAGACAACGGTGATCGGGTGCCGTTCATAACCAAACAGGTCGGGATCAGTGACGGCAATAATTGCGGACGGGTCATGCATGAAGCAGCTTCGCTTGCCCGTCTTTGCCTCATGAAAGTCAAAATAAAACCGTGACGCCTGTTCCAGAAAGCCCCCAATGACCGGCGCCGACTCGGCCAGCCTTGCAAAATCCTCCGGCGTGCATTGTGTCTTCTCGGTGACATCCAGCCCGACCATGGTGACATCCCAGTCAGCGCCGAAAACAGCATCCGCCGCATCCGGGTCATTCCATATATTGGCCTCGGCGCAATCGCTGACATTACCGTGCCGCGCGGCGCTGCCGCCCATCACAACCACACGCTTGACGGTCTGCGTAATGGACGGGTCATGATCCAGTGCTGCTGCCAGATTTGTCAGCGGGCCAACGGCGCAGACGATCACCTCGCCAGGGTGGGCTGCACAGCTTTCACACAGGAACCGGGCGGCATCGCGGTTGTCAGGTTTGCCAGCTGGCTGCATCGCTGGCAGGTCGCCAAACCCCTCATCGCCATGCACAAAATCGGCGGGTGGCGCGCCGGCACGGTGCCGCGGAATGGCGGCCCCTCCGGCCACCGGCAGGTCATAATGGGCCATTTCGGCAAGATATAACGCGTTGCGTGTCGCCTGCGCGGTTGTGACATTGCCAAAAATCGTGGTCATGCCAATGACATCAATACGGCTGTCAGCAAAGGCCAGATGGATGGCCATGGCGTCATCAATGCCGGGGTCGGTATCAATTATCAGTTTCTGTGTCATGCGGTACCGAATTCTACATCAATAAAAAGGTTATGCCGGCACGATGGGCGGCAGACAGGGAATCAGCCGGTTTTCTCAAGGAACGCATCAACCTCGGCGCGGGTGGGGATAGCGGCCCCTGTGCCGGGGCGGGTCACATGAATGGCGGCGGCGGCGGCGGCCTCGGCCATGCACCGTTCTGTTGGCCGACCAGCCGCCATNCCGGCAAGAAGATAGCCCAGATAACAGTCACCCGCGCCGGTTGTGTCAACAACCTCAACTGCAAAGGCAGGCTGTTTTATATCGCCATCGATCCCGTGATAGGTGGCGCCTGCCCCGCCAAGTGTGATCACCAGATGCGGCAGGCCCGCCGTCTCGACGGGCTTTCCAATGGCAGCACCAAGCGCCGCCGCCTCACCTTCATTGACAACAAGAAGGTCTGTATGTGGCAACAGGCCCAGAACGACATCGGCATCAAAGGGTGCTGCGCTATAGGCAAGTTTCAACCCCTTTGCGCGCGCCTCGGCCACAAATCTGTCAGCCCCGTTGGTTTCATTCTGCAGCAATGCCCAATCACCGTCCTGTGCCAGATCCAGCGCCGCACAGGCGTTGTCCATGTCAATGTCGCGATTGGCGCCTGGTGCCAGCAGGATCTGGTTCTCGCCTTCCGGGTCCACCGATACAATGGCGTGCCCGCTGGCACGGTCGCTGTCCTGGATGTGGGCAATATTGACCCCCGCCGCTTCAAGCTCTTTGCGCAGCCAGCTGTCTTCAGCGCTACTGGCACCAAGATGCAGGACATCCATGCCGGCACGGGCCAGTGCAATGGACTGGTTGGCGCCCTTGCCACCAAGCATGCGGGCGTGCCCAAGGGTCGTCAGCGTTTCCCCGGCGGCTGGGAAATGTGGTACCTGATAGAACAGGTCAATATTGATTGAACCAAGATTAAAGACTGTCATATTTGGTCGTCACCACGCGCAATCAGCCAGTTGGATACTAAGTGAGATTAGGGCAAAGCTGTCGATCGTCCAGCATTTTTCGATGCAGAAGAACCAAGGGAGACAATAGGGATGTGCGCATCACCACGGCCACGCAAAATGAAGCTTGCCGATATGGAGGAATGCTTCGTCCGGTTGTCGGCCAGATCACCCGACCCACAAACCGAACTGGAATTCTCCAGCCCCTACACATTGCTTGTCGCGGTGGTTTTGTCGGCACAGGCCACAGATGTTGGCGTCAATCGCGCGACGCGGGGTCTGTTTGCCGTGGCGGACACGCCTGAAAAGATGGTCGCNCTGGGTGTTGATGGCATTGCCCACCACATCCGTACGATTGGACTTTTCAATATGAAGGCAAAGAATGTCCACAGGCTGTCAGAAATCCTGATCGAAACACATGACAGCCAGGTGCCGGAAGACCGTGGCGCGCTGGAGGCCTTGCCCGGCGTTGGGCGAAAGACGGCCAATGTTGTGTTGAACGAAGCCTTTGGCCACCCCACAATCGCCGTTGATACGCATATCTTCCGCGTTGGAAACCGCACCGGCATGGCCCCCGGCAAGACACCGGATGCCGTAGAGGCAGAATTACTGCGGCGGGTGCCCGATAAATGGAAGAAAGGGGCGCATCACTGGCTGATTCTGCATGGCCGCTACATCTGCAAGGCGCGCAAGCCCGACTGTGCCGATTGTGTCATTATTGAATTCTGCCGGTTCAAGGAAAAGACAGCCTAGCCCTGGCCGGTTGTCTGATCGCGAATGGCAAGATCCTGCCGGCATTTCAGCGCATCAATATCTGCTGACAGAACAGGCGCCCGCCAGTCCCATGCCACAATTTTCCTGATACCAGCCGCATCGGGATAGACGAAATAATCCACAACACAGGCTGACAGCCGGTACTGCCAGACTTCGGCGGTGCCTTCGCGGCGCAACAGATCGGCTGTGCCAAAGCGTGCCTCAAGCTGATCAGCCGACAGGCCGACAATGGATGCCGGCTCAAACTCTGCTGGCGGCGGTGCCGGTTCAGGCTCTGATATCTCTGGTGCAGCTTCGGGTGGTGCGGGTGGCGGGGTCAGGCTTCCGGCGGCAATATCAAAGGCTTCGTCAATCGTGTCCGCGGTGTTTGCTGCGGGCGCATCATTGTTTGGTGCAGCGTTCTTGCTTGCCGTCTGGTCTGCCGGAAGTGGCATCGCTTCGGTACGCTCGGCCGGGATCGCTGTGGCGGGCTTTGTGTCGACAGCGATCTCTGAATTGGTTGTCTGGTCTGACCCTGCTGGTGTCACCGCGTCGCTATCAGCCGTGCTGCCAGCATCATTGTTTTCGGCAACAGTATTTTCGGCAAGGGTATCTTCGGCGGCGGCAGCGGCATTGGCGGATGGCGTGGCGGGCACCGCTGTGTCTTCAGCTGGCGATATCAGCGTATTGGCCGAACTTGCGGTTGCGGGCGACCCGGCATCAGGCAGCGTGGTCTCGCACGCCGCAACAAGCAGTGCCGATCCACCAAGAAAGATCGCTTTTAGATGTGCGTTCATGACAGATGCGCCGTAACGGAAACAGGATAGGCGGGTGGNCGCACAATAGACGAGAGTTACCTTCAGGCAAACAGATAATGCCCGTTTCTGAACGTCTCGCGCTATGTGCATAGTTAACCCTTGCCGCAGATGCAGGACTTCATTACGGTCCCGCTCGTTTGTACTTTGCACCCAGATGAGGGNTTGATGTCTCCAAAGATGAATGTTCTGACGGTGGGTAACGCCATCGTCGATATTTTCGCCCGCTGCGAGGATGAATTCCTGAATTCACAGGAAATTGGCAAGGGCATGATGAATCTTGTCGATGCCGCCCGTTCCGCACAGCTGTATGNGGCGCTTGAATCGCCGCGTGAAATTTCTGGCGGCTCGGCCGCAAATACCGCGGTTGGCATTGTCGCTCTTGGCGGCACGGCAGGGTTTGCGGGCCGCGTTAACGATGATGCGCTTGGCCATGGTTTCATCAATGATATTCGGGCAGCAGGGGTGCATTTCGGCGCTGACCCGCAGCCTGATGGCGCGCCAACGGCAAGTTCCATCATTCTGGTCACCCCNGATGCATCACGATCNATGAACACCTATCTCGGGGCATGTATCGAATTTCAGCCGGATGACATTCGTGCCGAGGATGTGGCTGCCTCCGAGGTGATTTATCTCGAGGGCTATCTTTTCGATGCGCCCGCCGGTCCAGATATCTTTGGCCAGGCGGTGACACTGGCGGCCCGGTATAACAAGCGAATCTCCCTGTCCCTGTCCGATCCATGGTGTGCAGACAGGCATCGTGAGGCGCTCTCAAAATTCTGCCATGACCATGTTGATATTCTGTTTGCGAATGAGGATGAGGCGGCAAGCCTGTGCGAGTCATCTGGCGACGCTGCGCGCGATTTGCTCTGCGGTAAAGTTGATGAGGTCATCATCACCCGCGGTGCGGATGGTGCCTTTGTCGGTTGTGGCGATGACAGGCACGAGATTCCAGCGATGCCGCTTGGCGCTGTTGCCGATACAACAGGCGCCGGCGATCTGTTCGCTTCGGGATATCTTTACGGGCGCACCAATGGCCATTCAGTACGTCAGTCCGGTGTGATTGCCAGCATTGCCGCTGGCGAGGTCATTTCGCATATCGGCGCCCGCCCCGATCAGGACCTGGCCGCCCTTGTTGCGGCTGCGAATCTCTAGCGTAATGCCTCATAGGCGGCAAAGGCTGCGGCCTGCACAAGATCGGTGACCGAAGCCCCCATCTGCACGATCTGAAATGGTTTTTCAGCGCCGAGCATGATGGGCCCTATGACCGCGCCTTCAGTCAGGTTCTGGATCAGCTCGAAAGAGATGTTTGCCGAATGCAGTCCCGGCATNACCAGGATATTCGCCGGACCGGACAGGCGGCAGAACGGATAGCGCTGATGCATCAGTTCGTAATCAAGCGCGACATCCGCAGACATTTCGCCATCATATTCGAAGTCAGGCTTGCGGCTGTCCAGAATCTCGATGGCCCGCCGCGCCTCGCCGGCAATCTCTGATCCCGGGCTGCCGAAATTGGTAAAGGACAGGATGGCCACGCGCGGGGTGTGGCCCATCTGTCTTGCCTTGCCGGCGATGGCTTCTGCAATATCGGCAATCCGCTCACCATTCGGGCGNTCATGCACCGAAACATCGCCGATAAAGACTGTACGCCCGCGTGACACGATCATCGATGTTGCCACAAAATCCTTGCCTTCCTTGGGCGAGATGGCACGGGTGACATGGTCAAAGCTTGGCTTGAAGGATCGCGTCACGCCGGTCACCATCGCATCGGCATGTCCTTTCAGAACCATGCAGGCCCCGAACACATTGCGATCAAGATTCACCATGCGCTGGCAGTCGCGGCGCAGCGCACCCTCTCTTTGCAGCCGCGCATACATGAAATCGATATAGCTTTCATTATGGTCGGATATCTTGGCATTGGTAACGGGCAGATCTTCCGCCCCTTCCAGCCCCAGCCTTTCTATTGTTTCGCGAATGCGGCTTTCGCGACCCACCAGGATGGGATCACCATACCCCGCATTGCGAAAGGACAGCGCCGCACGAATGACTTTTTCCTCCTCACCCTCGGCAAAGACGACACGCTTCTTCTGCGCGCTGATCCGGTCGAAAATCACCTGCAATGTGGATGCGGTGGGATCAAGGCGTGCCGACAGCTGCCGGCGGTACCGGGACAGGTCCTNGATCGGCTTTCTGGCGACGCCGCTTTTCATCGCCGCCTCGGCAACTGCGGACGACACTGCCGAAATCAGGCGCGGGTCAAAAGGCGCCGGGATGATGTAGTCTGTGCCATATTGCAGCGCTTCACCGCCATAGGCATCGGCAACGGCATCCGGCACATCCTCGCGTGCCAGCATGGCAATCGCCTCGGCGGCTGCGATTTTCATTTCCTCATTGATCTTGCTGGCCCGTACATCGAGCGCGCCGCGGAAAATGTAGGGAAACCCGAGAACATTATTCACCTGGTTCGGAAAGTCTGACCGGCCAGTGGCGATGATGGCATCCGGGCGTACGGATTTTGCCTCCTGCGGCATGATTTCAGGCACCGGGTTGGCCATTGCGAAGATGATCGGCCTGTCCGCCATCGTTTCAACCATCGATGTGCTCAATGCACCNGCAACAGANAGACCAAGAAAGATATCAGCGCCCTTCATGGCGTCTTCCAGCGTCCGCGCATCGGTTTTTGCCGCATGCGCTGATTTCCACTGGTTCATCGATTCTTCGCGGCCCTTGTAGATCACACCGGCGCGATCGACGAGAATGACATTATCATGCGGCACNCCCATGGATTTGATCAGCTCAACACAGGCAATGGATGCCGCACCCGCGCCGTTAGAAACAACTTTCACATTCTTGAAGTCGCGGCCAGTGAGGTGCAGGGCATTGATCAGGCCAGCGGCGGCAATGATGGCGGTTCCGTGCTGGTCATCATGGAATACCGGGATGTCCAGCCGTTCGCGAAGCTGTTGCTCGATGATGAAACATTCCGGCGACTTGATGTCTTCAAGATTGATGCCACCAAAGGTAGGTGCCAGTGCCGCCACTGTGTCGACGAACCGGTCAGTATCGGTCGTGTCCACCTCGAGATCGAGCCCGTCGATATCAGCAAATTTCTTGAACAGGACGGCTTTGCCTTCCATGACCGGCTTGGAGGCGGCAGCGCCGATATCNCCAAGGCCCAGAACAGCTGTGCCATTNGATATAACNGCGATGAGGTTNCCCTTGGCTGTGTAGTCATAGGCGGCATCGGCGTTTTCTGCGATTTCAAGGCAGGGTGCCGCAACGCCGGGTGAATAGGCCAGTGACAGATCATGCTGGCTCATAAGCGGTTTGGTCGCGGTTATTTCCAGCTTGCCGGGGCGGCCATTTGCATGGAATGCGAGGGCTTCCTGGTCAAGCTTGTTCATCTTNTTGCTCATGGCGCGCGTGCTGCCCCTTATGCGGTGGAGGGTGCTTCATTTCCGAAACCTGAAACAGTTCCGGAATTAGATACCATCTCGTTTATGTCTTGCTATCATNTCAGCCCCATTTAGAAGGTCCGTCATGACGCCGCCATTATCAACATCTGCGACACCAAAAGTAAAGTCGCCCACGCCGATGATTGCCCAGTATCTGAGCGTCAAGTCCGCACATCCGGACAGCTTGCTTTTCTACCGCATGGGCGATTTCTACGAGATGTTCTTCGAGGATGCGGAAATTGGCGCATCCGTGCTCGGCATCACCCTGACGAAACGCGGGAAAAGCGATGGTGATGACATCCCCATGTGCGGCGTGCCGGTCCATTCGGTTGACGGGTATCTCGCGCGGTTGATCGGCGCGGGTCACCGGGTCGCCATCTGCGAGCAGGTCGAGGANCCTGACGAACAGAAAAAACGGGGCGGCAAAGGCCCGTTGCGCCGCGAGGTCATCNGGNTCCTCACCCCGGGCACCCTGACCGAAGATGATCTGCTTGTACCACGGGCCAACAACTATCTTGCGGCNATCGGCCGGTCNGGTGACGCGATGGCGGTCGCCTGGGCCGATATTTCGACAGGTGATTTTGCTGTTCAGGAAACGGATCAGACGCGGCTGGAAGGGTTGCTGTCCATGTTAAATCCGGCCGAGCTGATCAGCCTTGCCGGGGCCAGGATACCTGATGCGGTGGCCCAGCATGGCATCCTGTGTACCGAACAGGCACCGTCGCTTTTTGATTCCGCGGCGGGCCAGCGCGCCCTGTGCGACTATTTCGGCATTGCAAGCCTTGACGGGTTTGGCCGGTTTTCGCGGTCTATGACAAGTGCGGCAGGGGCGCTTCTTGCCTATATCGAGCTGACGCAGAAAGGCAATCTGCCGCGGCTGCGCACCCTGCAGCCGGTCACCGAGGCCGGCTACATGGAAATTGATCCGGCAACGCGTCGTTCGCTGGAAATTACCCGTACCTTGTCCGGCGACCGCCAGGGCAGCCTGCTTGCAGCCATTGACCAGACGATCACGGCCGGCGGCGCGCGGTTGCTGGCACAGCGGATCGGGGCACCTCTGGCGGACGCTGCGGCCATCAACCGGCGGCTTGATCTTGTTTCATGGTTTGCCACCACGCCTGATCTGTCAGACACCCTTCGCAGCAGCCTGAAAGCGATACCTGATATCGATCGGGCACTTTCGCGGCTGTCGCTGGGGCATGGTGGTCCACGCGATCTTGATGCGCTGGCGCGCGGCATGGTGGCCGGTTCGGATTTTGTGGCAGCGGCAGGCCAGAACCAGGCGCGTCTGGCCCCGCCGGAGGATCTTGCCGGTCTCTATGACTCCATTATGACAGCAGCCCCTCTTGCTGACGAGATGGCGCCCGCGCTGGGGGATGATTTACCGCTGCTGGCGCGGGATGGGGGCTTTGTACGCAGCGGGTTTGATGCGGCCCTTGATGAATTGCGTCTGTTGCGTGACGAAAGCCGGCGGCTGATCGCCGCGCTGCAACAGGAATATTGCACCACAACCGGCATTTCATCGCTGAAAGTCAAACATAATAATGTGCTTGGCTATCATGTGGATGTGCGCAACACGCATGGCGAAAAACTGATGCAGGATGACCGGTTCATCCATCGTCAGACAACAGCGCAGTCAGTACGTTTCACAACTACCGAACTGGCGGAACTTGAACGGGACATGTCCTCGGCGGCGGATCGCGCGCTGGCACGTGAACTTGATATTTTCGAAAGATTGCGCGCCATGGTGCTGGCGCGTGCAGAGGCGCTGTCCGGTGCGGCGGCGGCATTGGCCCAGCTCGATGTTGCGATTGCCGCAGCGGTGATGGCCACAAGCCGCCATTATTGCCGGCCGGATATCAGCGATGGTGTTTGTTTCAACATTGAAAAGGGGCGGCACACGGTTGTAGAGACCATGCTGCCTGCCGGTGACAGTTTCATTCCAAATGACTGCCAGCTTGGTGATAGTGGTGATATCTGGCTGATCACCGGCCCCAACATGGCCGGTAAATCAACCTTTCTGCGGCAGAATGCACATATCGCCATCATGGCGCAGGCGGGCCTGTTTGTACCGGCCGAAAGCGCGCGGATTGGTGTGATTGACCGTCTCTTCAGTCGCGTCGGTGCGGCCGATGACCTGGCGCGCGGCAGATCCACTTTCATGGTGGAAATGGTCGAGACAGCCGCCATCCTGAACCGTGCCACGGAACGGTCCTTTGTCATCCTTGACGAGATCGGCCGCGGGACCGCCACCTATGACGGGCTGTCCATCGCCTGGGCNTCGCTGGAACATCTGCATGAAAGCAACCGTTGCCGCACATTGTTTGCCACGCATTATCACGAGCTGACCAACCTGCGCACCAGCCTTGAACGCCTGTCCTGCCATTCGATGAAGGTGCGCGAATGGGAGGGAGAGATCATCTTTCTGCATCAGGTTGTCGACGGGGCGGCCGACCGGTCCTACGGGGTGCATGTGGCACGGCTCGCCGGTCTGCCCGCGATGGTCATCAGCCGGGCGCAGGCGCTCTTGAGTGAAATGGAAGCAGGAGGTCATGGTGTCATTGATGCTGGCAAGCTTTCAGCGGACCTGCCGCTTTTCGACCATGATTTTACGGCAGATATACCACCATCCGCACCCGNGGACAGGTTAAGGATGCGTCTGGAAGAGATCAATCCGGACCTGATGGCGCCGCGCGACGCGCTGGAAATACTCTACGAACTTCGGGCGCTGCTTGCCGATGAGGCAGATGGCGGCTGACAGGATAAAGGCGAGATGTCGACAGAAAGCGAAAACCAACACACAAGGCCAAGGGCCTGGCGGCGATGGATCGACCCGCTGGGTGCGGCTGTCGACCAGGGCGTTGCGCCACTGGATGTGCTGGCTTTTGAGGACAGCCTGTCAGCTATGGCAGGTGCCAGCGATGCGGCATTCGCCAAACAGCTCCTTGCCACGACCAAGGCAGCGCACCAGGACATGCGGCAGAATCTGCAGGACGCGCTTTCACAGTCAGGGGACGGCGCGGTCTATGTTGGTCGTCATTCATGGGGAATGGACCTTCTCCTCGGCACGGTAATGCGAACATTATGCACCCGCCATGGGGCTGAAGATGTGGNGCTGATTGCTGTCGGGGGGTATGGGCGCGGGGAGTTGGCACCAAATTCTGATATCGACCTTCTGTTTCTGACGGAAAAAGACAGCGCCAGCNCTGCGGATNTNGTTGTCGAGCAGATGCTGTATCTGTTGTGGGATCTGGGGCTGAAGGTTGGCCACGCCAAACGCACCGTTACGGCAACAATGCGCGCTGCGCGTGAGGACCACACCATTCTCACAGGCCTTCTCGAAATGCGCCTGATTGAGGGAAACAAGCGCATATGGGGCAATCTCNGGCGCGCCTTTCGACGCGAGGCAGGGCGCATAAAGCCGGCCGAGTTTGCAGCCCTCAAGCTGGGTGAACGTGACACGAGACACAAGAGGCATGGCAACACGCGTTATGTTGTTGAGCCCAATATCAAGGAGGGCAAGGGCGGGCTTCGCGACCTCCATACATTGTTCTGGATTGCCAAATTTGCCTANCGTGCAGACAGCATCATCGCGCTGGTGGAAAAGGGCGTCCTGCGCGAGAGCGAGGCGCGAAGGTTCGCGGCGGCACAGCGGTTTCTGTGGACTGTTCGCTGCCATATCCATCTGCACCGGGGACGCCCCGATGAAAGGCTGGATTTCGAGGCGCAGATGACCATTGCGCCGCTGATGGGGTTTGCCGACCGTTCCGGCATGCGGGCAGTCGAGCGCTTCATGAAGCGCTATTATCTGGCGGCGCTGGATGTCGGCAATCTGACGCGGATCATGTGCGCAGCCATGGAAATGGATTTTCGTCAGCGGCGGACAAGATGGCGTGAGGATTTTCGGTTTGGCCAGTCATTTGGCCCCTTCACCATTCGGGCCGGCCGGATCAATCTTGACCAGGCACTGATGTTTCGCGATGACCCGTTGCGGATGCTGACCCTGTTCGAGCTTGCGCTACAACAGAATGCNGATATTCACCCGCAAGCGTTGCAGCGGCTGACCCGNGGGCTGCCGGCGCTTGGTGCTGCCACCCGGTCCAACCCCGAGGCATCCGAAAAATTTTTGAACATCCTGACGTCAAAGCATAATCCCGAACGGGTTTTGCGCCTGATGAATGAAAGCGGTGTGCTGGGACGATATCTGCCGGATTTCGGGCGCATCGTGGCGATGATGCAATTTGACATGTATCACAGCTTTACCGTCGACGAGCACACCATCCAGGTGATCGGCATNCTGCACGATATCGAAACAGGCCAGCTGGCTGAAACCGCACCTGTTGCCAGCGCCGTTATGCCGGAAATCGAATCCCGGCGGACCCTTTTCGTTGCCGCCCTGCTGCATGATATCGCCAAAGGGCGGGGTGGTGATCACTCGATTCTGGGTGCCGAGCTGGCGCAGGAGCTGTGTCCGCGCCTCGGTCTGTCGCCGGAAGAAACGGAAACAGTGAGCTGGCTGGTGCGCCATCATTTGCTGATGAGCAAGACCGCCTTCCGTTATGATCTGAACGATCCAAAAACCATTGCCGACTTTGCGGATATTGTGCAGTCGCCGGAGCGGCTTAAGCTGCTGCTGGTGCTGACAGTGGCTGATATTCGCGGCGTTNGCCCGACCACCTGGAATGGCTGGAAAGCGGCCCTGATGCGTGAGCTGTATTTTCAGACGGATGCGGTTTTGCGCGGCGCTGATGCGGGCGCCATTGCGTTGCACACAGCAGAAGATGCACAACAGGCAGCCTTTGCTGCGCTTGACGGTTGGAGTGAGGCAGCTTTCACANCACATAGCAGCAATCTGCCGCGCGCCTACTGGACCGGTTTTGATACCGAAATGCATGTACGCCATGCCGAACTCAGCCGGCAGTTCAGCCAGCTTGATGAACCGCTTCTCATTGACTTCCGTCAGGATCCGGCGCGCAAAGTCACGGAATTGACAGTTCTGTCGATCGATGATGCTGGCCTGTTTTCACGCATTGCCGGTGCCGTTGCCGGTCANGGTCTGAATATTGCCGGTGCCAGAATCACGACCTGTTCTGATGGTTCGGTGCTGGATGTCTTCATGCTGCAGACAGCGGGTAACGAGATGGTGGCGGATGCGGGGCTGCTGGACAGGCTGCGGGCCAGCCTTACGCGCGCGGCGACCGGCACATTGCGCCCGCAAGCGGCCCTGCGCGAGAGATGGCAGAGTCTNCCCGAAAGGGTGCGTCACTTGCCGGTGCCGTCGCGGGTCATCCTGTCCAACAAGATCAGTTCGACACATACGGTTGTCGAGGTGAATGGACGTGATTTTCCTGGCCTGCTTTACCGCATCACCAGGGTGTTGGCGGATCTGGGCCTGCAAATCCAGACTGCCACGGTATCGACTTATGGCGAACGCGTTGTCGATGTTTTCTATGTGAAAGATCTGTATGGTCTGCAGGTGCATAATGAGGCGCGCCTCGAGGTGATCCGGTCGCGCCTGCTGGGGGTGTTTGATCATGTGAACGAGGCTGCGGAATGAGAGCGATGTCTCTTGCTGCGGCCTTTCGCCGGATTAGCGGTCTGACCGGCATCAGCCGTATTCTTGGGTTCCTTCGTGATGTGGCTTTTGCTGCGTTTCTGGGGGCCGGCCCGGCGGCGGATGCTTTCCTTGTNGCGTTGAANTTGCCCAACATGTTTCGNCGNTTGACAGCAGAAGGCGCCCTTGCAAACGCCTTTGTTCCCANCTTTGCNGACCTGCGTTCATCAGACAGCCATGCGTCTGCGATGCGGTTGGCCGGTGAAGTGCAGACAACGCTTATGTTCGCCCTTCTGGCGCTGGTTGTCATGGCCGAATGGCACATGCCCGCGATTATCGGCGTGCTGGCCCCGGGCTTTGTCGATACGCCGGACAGGATGGAGGCGGCAGTTGACCTGGCGCGGGTGACGTTCCCCTATCTGCCAATGATTTCGCTTGTGGCCTTCTGGGCTGCGCTTGCCAANGCGCATGACCGGTTTTCCGCTGCGGCGCTGATGCCAGTGATCTTCAATATCTGTCTGATTGCCGGCGCGCTGGCCTTGCCATTCTGGGGGGGCGCTGATGCAAGGGCAATGCCGCTGGCGGTGGCGCTGCTGTTGGCAGGCAGCATTCAGTTGGTGGTCATGGCGGTGGTCCTGGCGCGCGCGGGCATCATGCCACGCTGGCATATGCCACGCATGGTTCCGGCAGCGCGGCGGATGTGGCGGCGCTTTGTGACAGCGTCAGCTGGCGCTATAGCGATGCAGGTCAATCTCATTGTCGATCTGGTGCTGGCATCGCTCCTCGGGGTGGGTGCCATATCCTGGCTTTATTACGCAGATCGCATTGTCCAACTGCCTTTGGGTGTTATTGGAATCGCCCTTGGCACTGCACTGTTACCGCGTCTGTCGGCCCAGTTTCGTGAAAACGATATGCAGCCAGCGCGGCAGACTCTGTCAGATGCGATTTGGTTTGCCGCTTTCCTGGCCCTGCCGGCCTGCATTGCCCTGATGATGATCGGACCGCAGATTATTGCTGGCCTGTTCCGGTATGGTGCCTTTTCGATGTCAGATGCGCTGGCCAGCGGTATGGCATTGTCGATCTATGCAATCGGGCTTCCGGGGCACCTGCTGGTGAAAATTCTCCAGCCGGCATTCTATGCGGCGCACCGCCCCGGTCTGGTGCTTGCCGTCTCTGTGGTGATGGTGGCGGTGAATATCATACTATCTGTTACTCTGATGCCGGTTTACGGGCATCTTGGACTTGCATTGGCGACATCTGTCAGCGGCCTGTTTGCAGCAGTGACGTTGTTTCTCCTTGCCGTTCGCAGCGGGTATATTGGCATGCTGCCGGTGTCAGGGCTTGTCCGTATCATTGCTGCCTGCATAGCAATGGCCATATCGCTTGCAGCTATCGATTCGCTGTTGCCGCCCATAGCCAGCTGGCTGGAAATGGGGGCACTTGTCGGTGGCGGCAGTGCGGTCTTTCTCGTAGCGGCCCTGATGTTGCGCGCCATCCCGCCACAGCTGGTCAGAGGGTGATGGCAGGCAGGGCTTGACCCCGCAGCCAGCAACAATCATAAACCCGTGACACATGCGGCTCACAAGCCGTCACACAGCGCAGGAACATCAGGTCATGACCCCCTCCAGCATGCAGCATGGCAACGTACGCGGCCGGATTTTTTCCGGTGTTCAGCCGACAGGCAACCTGCATCTTGGCAATTATCTTGGCGCCATCCGTAACTGGGTGCAGCTGCAGGACAGTTTTGAATCGATCTATTGTGTTGTTGATCTGCACGCCATAACGGTGGCGCAGGATCCTGACCAACTGCGGCAAAGCACCCGCGAAGTGGCAGCCAGCCTGATTGCTGCCGGTATTTCGCCAGAGCGCGCCATCGTTTTTAACCAGTCGCGTGTTGCGCAGCATTCCCAGCTGGCATGGATTTTCAGTTGTGTTGCCCGCCTTGGCTGGCTCAACCGGATGACCCAGTTTAAGGAAAAGGCTGGCAAGAATCGTGAGAATGCACGGGTGGGGCTATACTCCTACCCCATCCTGATGGCGGCCGATATTCTGGCCTATCGGGCGACCCATGTGCCGGTTGGCGAGGACCAGAAACAGCATCTCGAACTGACCCGCGATATCGCACAATCCTTTAATCAGGCATACGAAGTGGATTTCTTCCCCTTGCCCGAACCGCAAATCCTTGGCTCGGCCACGCGTGTCATGAGTCTGCGGGACGGATCGGCAAAGATGAGCAAATCTGACGCTTCGGACAACTCCCGGATCAATCTGACAGATGATCGGGATCAGATTGCACAGAAGATCCGCAAGGCCAAGACGGATCCGGACGCGCTGCCCTCCGAGGCGGCTGGCCTTGAAGATCGTCCTGAAGCAAAAAATCTTGTTGGCATCTACGCGGCGCTCGCTGACTCGACGGTCGATGCGGTGTTGGCGGAATTTGGCGGTCGCGGATTTGGTGATTTTAAGCCGGCGCTGGCGGACCTGTCGGTTGAAACGCTGTCCCCGATGGGTGAAAAAATGCGCGACCTGCTGGAAAACCCGGATCACATTGACAATATACTCGATGTCGGTGCGGCGCGCGCAGAGGCCATCGCTGCCCCTATCATCGATGAGGTAAATGAAATAGTCGGCTTTCTCGGCCGGCGCTCCTGATGTCCTGCAGTGCCATAATTTTCACATATTGTTGATGTGTATTGTGGTACACTCGGTGTGAAGGTGCAGCCTTCATCCCGGACAGCAAGCCCACCGGGCAGACAAGAGCGCTTCGAACAATCCCTGATTGCCGGCGCCAAGGATATATCGGATCCGGCACCGCCAAGCCCAGCCATGCGAAGCGGCTGCCAAGGGGCCAGCTTGAGCGGCCCGTGACAAAGGAATGAAACAAATGTTCATCCAGACCCAAGACACACCCAATCCGGCAACGCTGAAATTTATTCCGGGCGTGCCAGTGATGCCGTCGGGAACGGCTGATTATCCGGCCGCAGAAAGCGCGACTAACTCGCCATTGGCGCGCCGGCTGTTTCAAGTGGATGGCGTGAAGGGTGTGTTTCTCGGTGGCGACTTTGTCGCCGTGACCAAGGAAGACGCACTTGACTGGTTTGCGCTCAAGCCATCAATCCTTGCCGGGATCATGGAGCATTATGCGTCCGGCATGCCGGTTGTCGAACAGGCAGTAGCGACAGAAGACGCAGGCAGCGACGATGAATCGGATATTGTCCGCCAGATCAAACAGCTTCTCGATACTCGTGTGCGGCCGGCCGTGGCGATGGATGGCGGCGACATAGTGTTTGAGGGATTTGATGATGGTGTCGTCACGCTTCAGATGCGTGGCGCATGTCAGGGTTGTCCCAGTTCAACCGCGACGTTGAAGATGGGTATTGAGAATATGCTGCGCCATTACATCCCAGATGTTCGTGAAGTTCGGGCAGCCGAAATCTAGGCGAGGCCGCGCCCGACCTGTCATTCGCCTGACCGACTACTAGATGTTGATGCGTCGTGTACTTTCCGTCCGGATTTGCAATCAAAGATATTCACCTGCTCAAGGGGATGGCCGCACTTGTGGCCATCAGCCTGATCGTGCCGGGTATCTTTGGCATTGCACCGCCGCAATATTTCGGTGATTCAGGGGTATCAGCGGGCATATCTGCCCCGCAAGATGCCTCTCTGGCTGCCAAGGTCGCAGATCCCGCAAACACGCCCGCCTTGCCAACGGAAAACCCGTCACCGGCATTATCGGCCATGAATTCGATCAGTNCAGATGTCGCCGCTGGGGAGCGTGGCCCTGCTGATACAAGTCGGGCAATAGCGGATTCAACGTTATCAGAAACCGGCAATACAGATCTTCCGACACGGGCAGATACCGAGGTGAGCAGCGCGCAGCCCGTGGCCACTGCCGCCCGGCAGGCAAAAGAGATCGACACGTCAACAGCAGGTGAGACGTCAACAGGAACAGAGGGGTCGACAGCCACCGCCAATCCCGTCGCTGCTATCACCGCAGAAAAGGCGCCGCCGCAGACGGTACGCAAGCCCGTAACGCGTGCCGAAATACAGCAGACCGTTGTGTCGCCCAAACCCCCACCTCAGGAAAGGGAAGAACCAGCCGTGCGTGCCAGCAAGGAGGTGGCAGCTTCACCAGCGGTTGAGGTTGCCAGCCTTCAGCGTACGGCCAAACTGCCTGAGCCCTCCAGCCGGCAGGCACCGATGATTGTGGCGCGCACATTCGTGAAAACCATCCCCGAGGCGCATCTGGATCTTCCGGTCAAACGACAGAAAGAGGCTTTCATTAACATGCTGCTACCTTTGATTCTGGCGGCAAATGATGAAATCAGACAGCGGCGGCAGGCGATCATGCGGGCTGCCGAGAACGCCGACAGGTCGTCGCTTGAAAAATGGGCCCGCCTGTATCGCATCAAGACTAGAGACATGCCCCTCGACCGTATGGAAAGTGAATTGCTGCGCCGTGCGGATACCATTCCGGTGTCTCTTGCGCTGGCGCAGGCTGCAATCGAATCCGGCTGGGGTACATCGCGCTTTGCCCTGAAGGGTAACGCCCTTTTTGGGCAATGGGCCTGGGATCAGAGCGCCGGGCTGAAGCCGATCGAAGCGTCGAATTCACGTGCTGTGGTGCGCAGCTTTCCCAATCTGTTCGGNTCGGTGCGCGCCTATATGCATAATCTGAACACCCATTCCGAATATGCGCGCTTTCGTGATCGGCGCAGCCTGCTGAGTGGCCGAAAGCGCAATGATCTTGGCACGCAACTGTCGGTCTTTCTGGACGGGTATGCGGAAATCGGCGTTGAATATGTCGAAAAAATTCAGACCATCATTCGCAGCAATGATCTGGGTCAGTTTGAAGCCGCGCGTCTTCAATAGGGCATGAAGTTGAACGGGTAGCCGTGATTATCCGGCGATGCCACCCTTCATCTATTCTGGCAGAAACTGCCGTCCAAACCAGCGCCAACGCCCTTCTGGCCCGGGCATTGTGCAATTGACTTTTGCGCGCTGCCCCGTCAACGGACCGGGCATTCTGATTTCTGCGCGCCGGCCAAGAATNGCCACGTCAAGCTTGCCATACCGGCTGGTAAAACAGCGCAACTGGCGTTCCTGATCCATATCACCGGAAAGTGTAAAGCCATAGGATGGCGGGTTCTCGGCAAGCACGACATCCTCCGGTACGATCTGGTTCACCTTGAGGGGAAGGCCATTAATCGCCAGTTCAAGGCGGTCGCGGCTGCCATATTGTTCATTCATTGCAAAGCGCGGCAACTCGAAAAATCCGTCATAGCCATGCGCAATGCCGGAATGCTGCCCAAAGGCGGCAATAAACCCGGCCGCTTTGACCTCATTGATCACATCAATGCTGTATTCACCATAAGGATAGGCAAACAGATTCGGCCGCATGCCAAGCTCGGTCAGGAACCTGTCATTTGAGACGGCCAACTCGTCACGATTCTCGGCAACTGACAGGCGATGCATATGCGGATGGCTGCGGGTCTGGCTGCCAATGCCAAAGCCTGCTGCCTGCAATTCCCGGAGCTGTTCCCATGACATGTAGCCGCGCAAACCACGGTCAACCGGCTGGGTGGCCACAAATATGGTGGCGGTAAAACCATAGCGCTGCAGGCGCGGGAAAGCCTGCTCGTAGACGGACAGGTAAGCATCGTCAATCGTGATGGCGACGGTACGATCCGGAAGCGGCTCGCCAGNTTGCAGATGCGCAACGATGTCATCCAGCGGCAGGACATTATACTGGCCCTGTGCCAGCACCTCGAGATGTTCTTCAAACTGCTCAAGGCGTACATTTGTGCTTGGATACTGATCTTCACCAAAGCGATGATACATCAGGATGACAGCATGATCCGCCGCAAATGACGGCGCGATAAAGCCGGCCAGAAGTCCAAAGACAAGGCTGGGAATGAGTAACAAGCGTGAAAACATTTCAAGCAACTTCGTTTCTGCAGTGGATAGTTCGTGACAGCCATGCCAATCATAGGGCGAATGATCACGTTGCAAAAGTATCAACAGCTGTCTGCTGGTCATTTCGAGACTGACAGCAGCCTTCGCCATGGCACCAGAGGGCTGCCGCCAGATTAATGATGCCAGTTTAGCACTGCCAGNTTNNCACTGCCAGAGTGCAACTGAATGTTGGAAGAGTCGATGTCCGGGCCTGTCACAAATCCTGTTTTTCTGGCTTTTGAAGCCAGCGGTGATCAGGCTTCGGTCGCTGTGCTGGCAGCTGACGGGCGTCAGGCCATGTTTCACCATGCGGCCCGCCATGGTCATGCTGCGGCAATCACCAGTCTTGCCGAGGCCGCGCTGCAAGCCTGCGGCATGGATGCTGGCGCTGTCACGCATGTGGCTGCAGGGTGCGGCCCCGGNTCATTTACCGGTATCAGGGTGGCGCTGGCAGCCGCCAAGGGGTATCAGCTTGCCTGCAAGGCTATGCCGGTTGGCCTCTCGTGTCTGGCCGCCATGGCGGCGCATGCGCAGCATGATCATCCAGAGAATAAAGCGATATGGCTGGCAACTGCCGACACCCGCCGNGGCAGTTTTTTCTGTCAGCCATTTGCTGCGGATGGCACAGCGCTTGGCGAGATTATGGATATTGATCCTGATCTGCCAGACAACAGCGCCCAGAGCATCAATGCTATGATCGCGGATGGTTGGGAAGGCGCGCGGGTGATCGGGCCAGGCGCCGCAATTCTGGCGGCAGCCAGCGCCGGCCGCCTGCTGGCTGATGACGGCCACCAACCGCTGGAAGCGATGCANATCGCACAGCTTGCCAGCACCCTTGTGGCCAGCCAGAAGCCTTTGCCCCCACTGGTNCCACTTTATGTAGCGCCCGCCTTTCTTGGACCGCCGCGCAGCTAGGGAAGCACCATGGCTACGGGTCATCTGATTGCGCCGATCGCAGAACATCATCTGGCGGATATCGCTGCCATTGAGGTGCGGCTCTTTGATCAGCCAACAACGGCTTCGGCGCTTGCCANCCTGTTTGCCAACCCCGCTTTTATCGGCTTTGTTCTGAAGACAGACCTGCCGTTACACAAGGGGGTTGCGGGCTATATATTTGCCCTGAATGACGGTCNCAATGCTGATCTGGTCAGCATCGGCACAGCCCCTGATTGCCAGCGTTCGGGCTATGGTCTGTCACTTCTGAGGCATTTGGTGGCAACCCTGCATGAGCGCGGGGCGGAGACCCTGATGCTGGAAGTGGCTGTCGACAATATGGCGGCACAAAGTCTTTATACACGTGCCGGATTCAGCGAGGTGGCGATCAGGCCACGCTATTACCGGCGTGCGCAAGGTGCAGTCGATGCTGTGGTAATGCGGCTACAGACGCGGCATGCTGTACCTTGACCCGCGCCGCGGTGTCCGGCATAGAAACACCCGCGATATTGACTGCAAAACGAAAGCCGCGCGCGTGACCAAGAAACTGTTCATCAAGACTTATGGCTGTCAGATGAATGTCTATGATTCCGACCGGATGACAGATGTTCTGGCACCGCTGGGCTATGCGCCGACAACCACCGCCGAAGGTGCGGATATGGTGATCCTGAATACCTGCCATATTCGCGAGAAAGCGTCCGAAAAGGTGTTTTCCGAACTGGGACGTTTGCGGATGATGAAGGATCGTGCGCGTGACCAGCAAGGGCGTGATGTCACGATTGCNGTTGCGGGCTGTGTTGCACAGGCTGAGGGTGAGGAAATCACCCGCCGCGCACCATGGGTGGATATTGTTGTTGGCCCGCAGACCTATNATCGCTTGCCCGAGCTGGTCAGCCAGATTGATCCGGCCGCACGCCATCGCGCGATCGATACGGAGTTTCCCGAAGAGGTAAAGTTTGACCGCCTTCCCGGTGAACATGCGCCGCGGGGACCGGCGGCATTNCTGAGTGTTCAGGAAGGCTGNGACAAGTTTTGTGCTTTNTGTGTTGTTCCCTACACACGCGGTGCGGAGTTTTCCCGNCCNGTCGATGGCGTGATGGCCGAGGCNAGNCGGCTTNTAGCCACCGGCACACGCGAACTGACGCTGCTCGGCCAGAATGTAAATGCCTATCATGGTGAGGCGGCTGACGGGTCAAGCTGGAGCCTTGCAAGATTGATTCTGGCGCTTGCGGAAATTGATGGGCTTGATCGCATCCGATACACAACCTCGCATCCTCTGGATATGGAGGATGANCTGATCGCCGCCCATCGCGACGTGCCCAGCCTGATGCCATATCTGCATTTGCCAGTGCAGGCCGGGTCTGACCGGATCCTCGCAGCAATGAATCGCCGGCATACGCATGATGTCTATCTGCGCATCCTTGACCGGTTGCGTGATGCCCGTCCCGATATCGCCTTTTCCGGCGATTTCATTGTCGGTTTCCCAGGCGAGACCGACCGGGATTTCGCCGACACGCTGTCACTCGTTGACCGGGTGGGATACGCATCGGCCTATTCGTTCAAATACAGCCCGCGCCCCGGCACGCCAGCTGCTGCCTCGGAAGATCAGGTGCCGGAAGATGTCAAAGCGGGCAGGCTGGAAGCATTGCAGCAGCTGATCAATGCACAGCAGCTGGCGTTCAACAAACAGACCGAGGGGCGCACGCTGGATGTTCTTGTCGAACGCAAGGGCGGGCGCGACGGACAGATGGCCGGTCGCAGCCCCTATATGCAGGCGGTGAATCTTGCTGGTGATGAATCCATGATTGGCAGCATTGTGCCTTGCACCATTACTGACGCGCGGCAAAATAGCGTCATTGGCGCGGTTGCATGATCGGGACGGGCTGGCAGTGGCGGTAAAACCCAATACCATTCGCATGGATTTCGAAGATAACGGCATTCTGGCCCTTGTCACCGGCGAGCATAACCAGAACCTGGCGCAGATCGAGGCGGCACTGGACGTTACCCTCGACAGTTTTGGCAACAGCATCACCGTGTCGGGTGCAGCAGCCATGACAAAGAAGGCACAGCGGGCGCTGGAGGATATGTATCGGCGTTTATCCAGCGAAGAGGACAGCGCCGCCGGCAAGGCGCTGGTAAGCGATGTGCTGCGTTGGGTAGAGGCCGATGAAAAAGGGCCGGCGAATGGCGATTCCTTTGACACCTGGAAAAAGAAGATCATCGCCAAAACCCCTGGCCAGAAGGAATATTGCCGTCTGCTGCGCGGGCGCGAGGTGGTGTTNGGACTTGGGCCGGCGGGCACAGGCAAGACATATATGGCGGTGGCCAAAGCTGTTGAATCGCTAAAAAAGAGGGAGGTCGAGCGGGTCGTGCTGTCCCGACCGGCGGTGGAAGCTGGCGAAAGGCTTGGTTTCTTGCCGGGGGATATGAAGGAAAAGGTCGACCCTTATCTGCGGCCGCTCTATGACGCGCTCTACGATATGATGCCGTCCGACAAGGTGGATCGCATGCTGACGAGCGGCGAGATCGAAATTGCGCCGCTGGCCTTTATGCGGGGGCGAACGCTCAGCGAATCCTATGTCATCATCGACGAGGCGCAGAACACAACACCCGTCCAGATGAAAATGGTACTGACGCGGCTTGGCCAGGGGTCGCGGATGGTGATTACGGGTGATCTCAGCCAGATCGATCTTCCGGACAACCAGCCTTCGGGTCTCGCGGATGCGGTTGACCGGCTCCAGGGCGTTGAAGGCGTCGGCATCATACATCTGTCGGGCAAGGATGTTGTGCGGCACCCGGTGGTAGCACGCATCCTTCAGGCCTATGAATCAGGTAGCTAGAAATGCATCGCGACTGGACAGGCGTGAAAAAATCAGCCCAAATACGAATGGTGGCCGGTCACGACGTGCCACCGCGCAACAGACAGACGGAGCCTGCACCATAACCGGCGTAAGCGATATACCCCTGGAGCCCGACAGTCCGGACGACGACCCTTACCAATCGACCGTCTGGCAGACTGATGGCGGCAGCCTTCTTGAAATGATGATCGACACGGGCAGCTGGCCCGATGCCGCTGTTGCGCAGGCGCAGGCGCGCTTTTGTGTTGCCACAGATGTGGTTTGCGCAGCTTTTGGCAAGCCGTCGATACAGGTGGGCGCGTTGCTTTGTGACAATGCGCGCATGCGTGACCTCAATTTACAGTTCCGCGGCAAGGACAGCCCGACCAATGTGCTGTCATTCCCGGACGATTCGGCCCCGGATGATTCGACCCCGGATAATGCACCACTGGATGATTCGGCGGTGCCGGCGGGTGCATCTCCGCGCGCGGTTGGCGAACTGGCGCTGGCCTATGGCCAATTGGCTGCCGAGGCAAATGAAGAAGACAAGAGCCTCGCCGACCATATGACACATCTGTGGGTGCATGGGCTGGCGCATCTTTTTGGCCTTGATCATGAGACGGTCGGGGACGCAGAGGAAATGGAGGCTGCTGAAACAGCCATCCTTGCACGCCTCGGCATCGCCGACCCCTATGCAGGGTTCCATGTGGAAGACAAGGTGAAGACATGATGTTGCGCCGTGTTTTTGGTCGCCTGTTTCCGGCATTGCAACAACCGTCCTCGCGACGGGACGAGCTGGAAACGCTGCTTGCTGTATCCAGCACGGATAAGGCAGATTTTGATCATCATGAAGGTACATTGCTACGCAATTTTCTGGGGCTGCGCGACCTGAATGCGTCCGATGTGATGATCCCGCGCGCCGATATTGTGTCGGTTAGCATGTCCGAAAGCTTTGCCGAGATTATCGAACAGATGACGGCTGCCAATCACAGCCGTCTGCCGGTGCGCCGCGACACGCTGGATAATATTGCCGGCATCATCCACATCAAGGATGTCTTTGCCCATCTGCAGGAAGGGAACGCGCCCGATGTAAGCACGCTGCTCCGTCCGGCGTTGTTTGTGGCGCCGACGATCCGACTGTTGGACCTGTTGCATGAAATGCGGTTGCGGCGGCGACATCTGGCACTGGTTGTTGACGAATTTGGCGGTGTCGACGGGTTGATCACCATTGAGGATCTGGTCGAGGAAATCGTCGGTGAGATCGAAGATGAACATGATGAGGCCGTGCAGCCGCAAATCACCTTTAATGATGACGGCACAATTCTTGCCGAAGCACGGCTCGAAGTTGAAACGCTGGAGTCACTTGTGGGTGCGCTTCTTGAGGAAGATGACCGCGACGAAATCGACACGCTGGGCGGGCTTGTCTGTGCCATTGCCGGACGGGTACCTGCCCGCGGCGAGGTTGTGCGTCATCAGGGCGGTTTGCGTTTTGAAGTTGTTGATGGTGACCCGCGCCGCCTGACCATGGTGAAGATACATGGGGCGACGAAGATTGCAGCTGCCCCGAGTGAATAAACAAAGCCTGAAGTTTGTCTCCGGCCATATGCTGGCCGGCGCGATTGCATCTCTCTGCCTGCCCCCCTTCGGATTATTGCCCCTGATCGCAGCGCTGTCATGGCCGGCAATCTGTCTTGGCCGCGCTGCGCGGGTCGGCGAGGCGATGCGCATCGGTTGGGCGGCCGGGTTTGGCTGGTTTCTGTTCTCGAGCTGGTGGATTGCCGCTTCAATGGTCACGGGGAAAACAGGTCACTGGCCTCTGTTCCCGCTGGCGGTATTGTTTGTACCTTTCTTGCTGTCACTTTTCTGGTGTGCGGCGGCGGTAATCAGCTGGCGCCTTGCCAATCGGGTTGAGGCAAGGCTGATCTGGTTCATTGTCCTGCTGGGTCTGATGGAATGGGCACGCGGATATGTGGCCACAGGCTTTCCATGGAATGCGCCCGGATATGCGTTCTCGGCGCATCTTTCACTTCTACAGGCTGCCAGTGTCATGGGGCTTTATGCGCTGAATCTGCTGGCTGTCACAGTGGCCATGATACCGGCCTTCTGGTATTTCGGCTGGCGCCGCTCAGCCATCCTGGTTGCTGTTCTTGTGCCGGTGCTGGCGGGGGCAGGTATATGGCGTCTTGCCAGCCATGCGGAGATTGCGTCTGGCGACGGCGCGGCAAAATCTGTGCGCATGGTGCAACCGGCGGTGCCGCAGGCTGAAAAATGGGACCGTGATCGCCGCACGGCACATCTTGAGAGATTACAGCGTCTCTCAATGGGTCAAAAGCCGGTGCCACAGCTTGTGATCTGGCCAGAGACCGCCTTTGCGGGTCTATTGGCTGCCGAACGCGATCTTTTTCGACGCACCGTGGCAGGCGCCCTGCCAGCTGACGGCTTGCTGATTACCGGCGTGCCGCGCCGGCACAGCCGCACGAAATTGCTCAATTCAGCCATCATGGTTGGCCCTGATGGCGAAATCGACGCCGAATATGACAAACAGAAGCTGGTGCCTTTTGGCGAGTTTTTTCCGTTCCGCAGTCTGTTCCCGTTTGCCACGGCAATTGTCGGGCCGATGGATTTCACCCATGGCACGACAGACAGGCTGTTTTCGATACCGCATTATGGCGTTGTTCGCCCATTGATCTGTTACGAGGTCATTTTTCCAGGTGTTGCCGGCGGTCTGGGCACGCGCCCTGATTGGCTGGTAAACATCACGAATGATGCATGGTTTGGTGGCACCCCGGGACCCTACCAACATCTGGAACAGGCGCGGATGCGTGCCGTCGAGGAAGGTATTCCAATGGTGCGTGTCGCCAATACCGGTGTGTCTGCCGCGTTCGATCCCTATGGCAGGACATTGGCACGAATTGAAATGGGGGTCGCCGGTTTTGCCGATCTGACATTGCCTGATCCGGCNCCTGTCACTTTTTATGCCAGATGGCGGGAAACGGCTTTGGTCATCGGGTTAATTTTGCTAGCTGTCTTGGCAATCAGGCTTGACGGCCGCTTAGGTTTCGGGCACTAGCCTTGCGGCAAATAGGAGATATACATGGCATACCTTTTCACTTCCGAATCTGTTTCGGAAGGACATCCAGACAAATTATGTGACCGGGTATCGGATACTGTTCTTGACCTGTTTCTTGCTGAAGAAGGGGACGCCCGGGTTGCTTGCGAGACCTTTGCTACGACCAATCGTGTGATTATTGGTGGCGAGGTGCGCGCCTCTGAAGAAAAGCTGCCAGGCATCATGGATTCGATAGAGGCTGCCGTGCGGAATGCCGTCGCGGATATTGGCTATGAACAGAAAGAATTCCATCACGCACATTTTGAGTTTCAGAATTATCTGCATAAGCAGTCGACCGACATTGCGATGGGTGTCGACAGCAGTGACGACAAGGGTGAGGGTGCCGGAGATCAGGGTTTGATGTTTGGCTATGCCTGTCGTGAAACAGATGCGCTTATGCCCGCCGCCATCCATTATTCGCATCAGATTCTCAAGCGCCTTGCCGACATCCGCAAAGCGGATGCCGATTCGATCCTCGGACCGGATTCAAAAAGCCAGATCACACTTGTCTATGATGATGAGGGCCGCCCCACGGGCGCACACAAGATCGTGCTGTCCACACAGCATGCCGCCTCGGCAAGCCAGGCCGACATCCGCAAGCTGGTTACACCCGTGATTGCTGATATCCTGCCAGATGGCTGGATGGTCGGTGCGGATGATCTTCTTGTTAATCCGACCGGCAATTTCGTCATTGGTGGTCCGGATGGTGATGCCGGGTTGACGGGTCGCAAGATTATTGTGGACACCTATGGCGGGGCAGCACCGCATGGGGGCGGCGCTTTTTCTGGAAAGGATCCCACCAAGGTCGACAGATCAGCGGCATATGCAGCGCGCTATCTTGCCAAGAATGTTGTCGCAGCCGGGCTTGCTGACCGCTGTACTATCCAGCTGGCCTATGCCATTGGCGTTGCGGAACCCGTGTCGGTTTATGCAAATACACATGGCACTGGCAAGGTGGCTGACAATGCGCTTGAAGCGGCACTTGTCGCATGCATGCCGCTCACCCCGCGCAACATCCGCGACCAGCTGGGCCTGAACAGAGCAATCTATGCGCCAAGTGCAGCATATGGCCATTTCGGGCGCACCGCCGGCGAGGCGGGTCCTGGCACCTTCAGCTGGGAGGCAACAGACCTCGCGGATCGTCTCACAGCTGCCGTCTGATGTCACTGCTGCAGCGTGTTGGCGGTGGCGCACTGTCACGAAGATCGCTGATGGAGTGCGCCATATGATGCCCGAACGTCCCCAATTTTATGGACGACGGAAAGGGCGTCGGCTGCGTCCGACCATGCAGGGGCTGATGGCCGAACAGCTGCCGGGGCTGCGTTATGATCCGGCGCGGCCTGTAACGGCGCAGTTTGAGGGTCCGGTTGAGGACACCTTTCTTGAAATCGGGTTTGGCGGCGGCGAAAATCTGGCCGCCATGGCCGCCGCGCGGCCTGAAGCCGGATTTATCGGCGCTGAACCTTTCGTCAATGGTGTGGCCAGCCTGCTCCGTCACATACAGGCTGCAGGACTGACAAATATCCGTATCTGGGATGATGATGTCAGGTTGATCCTGCAGGATATTCCTGACGCAAGCCTTGCTGGTGCCTATGTATTATTCCCCGATCCGTGGCCGAAATACCGACACCATGCNCGCCGTATTCTGCACGCGCCCATGCTGGATATTCTGGCGCGGCTGATTCGCCCTGGCGGCAGCCTTGTCCTGGCAAGCGATCACCCGGTGGCCAAATCCTGGCTGTTGCAACTGGCGACGGCACACCCGCAATTTGACTGGACGGCACGGCGCCCTGCCGACTGGCAGCNGATGCCCGAAGAGTTGAATGCCACACGCTATATGAAAAAGGCGGAACGTGAATCTCGTGTGCCAAGCTGGTTCGTTTTCCACCGAAAGCCGGACTAGGCATTTCGACCCGTTCATATTTCGATCTTGCTTCTGGCGCGCTGCAGGCCTATAAACAGCGGCAGAAATTGCTGTCGAATATGACGGTGGGCCGCTGGCCCACTTTTTTATTGCCCGAAACCTGACCGCGCATCGCGCGTGCTCAACCGGGCATTGGCGGCATGGAATAGAGATACGCAGGACGTAACGTGGTTGAATCACGCGTAGGCCAGATTATTGAAGGGGCGATAACCGATCTCGGTTTTCATCTCGTGCGTGTGCAGTTTTCAGGCTCGAAGAGTGGCCGCGCACAATTGCAGATCATGGCCGAACCAACGGACGACCGCGACATGACGGTTGAGGATTGTGAGGCCATCAGCCGGCATATAGCGGCGCTGCTCGATGTCGAGGATCCGATCGGTGACGCCTATGTGCTGGAAGTCAGCTCGCCCGGCATTGACCGGCCGCTGACGCGGATTGAGGATTACACGCGCTTTAATGGTGAACTGGCCAAAATCACGTTGCGGCTGATGCTTGACGGGCGCAGGCGCTTCAATGGCCGGCTTGGCGGGCTGGATGCGGATGGCAAGATCATTCTGGAAACCAGCTTTGGCAGATTTGCTTTTGCCTTTGAAGAAATTGACTCGGCGCGAATCGACCCAACCGAGATTTTTGAGCGCGAGGCATCGCGGCAGAACTGAATATCTACGGAACACTGAATATCTACGGAACCGAATTTTAACAGGCAGACTGAACAGGTAGCAGAATCATGGATACCTCATCAATTCCAGGGCTTGAACTCATCCAGGTGGCAGATGTTGTCGCCCGCGAAAAATCCATCGACCGCGAAGAAGTGATGGTGGCGATGGAAGAAGCCATACAAAAGGCCGGCCGCGCAAAATACGGGCTTGATCGCGATATCCGCGCGATGATTGACCGCAAGAGCGGCGCTATCACCCTCGAGCGCTGGATCGAGGTTGTCGAGGAGGTTGAGGATGATGCCACGCAGATGAGCATCGCCGAGGGTGCGAAGCAGACACCGCCGCTTGCCGCAGGTGAATTCTGGCGCCAGCCACTCCCCCCCATCGAATTTGGGCGTATTGCGGCGCAGACGGCAAAGCAGGTGATCTCGCAGAAGGTGCGTGATGCCGAGCGCGCCCGTCAGTATGAAGAATATAAGGACCGCGTTGGCGAAATCGTCGTTGGCACCGTGAAACGGGCCGAAAGTTACTCGATCACTGTTGATCTGGGTCGCGCCGAGGCGGTGATCCGCCGCGAAGAAATGATTCCGCGTGAAAATCTGCGCCAGGGCGACCGGGTGCGTGCCTACATCATCGACGTGCGTGAGGAACAGCGGGGCCCGCAGATTTTTCTGTCGCGTGCCTGTAATGAATTCATGGCAAAGCTGTTCACTCAGGAAGTGCCTGAAATCTATGACGGCATCATTGAAATCAAGGGTGTGGCCCGTGAAGCAGGAAGCCGTGCAAAGATCGCCGTCCTGTCCAATGATCCGGGGATTGATCCGGTTGGTGCCTGCGTTGGCATGCGCGGTAGCCGCGTTCAGGCTGTTGTCGGTGAATTGCAGGGCGAAAAGGTCGAGATTATTCCCTTTATCGACGAGCCGGCGGCTTTTGTGGTGAACGCTCTGGCACCAGCCGAGGTTGCCAAGGTGGTCATGGACGAAGTGACCGGCCGGATGGAGGTCGTGGTACCTGAGGATCAGCTGAGCCTCGCGATCGGCCGCCGCGGGCAGAATGTGCGTCTCGCATCACAGCTGTCGGGCTGGTATATCGATATCCTGACCGAAGCAGAGGAATCCGAGCGTCGTCAGGAAGAATTCCGCACCCGGTCCAGCCGCTTTATCGAGGCGCTTAACATTGATGATGTGATTGCGCATCTGCTCGTGGCCGAGGGATTTGTTCTGCCGGAAGAAATTGCCGAGACACCGGTTGAAGAGCTGGCGACCATTCAGGGCTTTGATGAATCAATTGCCGAAGAGTTGCAGGCACGTGCGGCTGAATTTGTCGAGCGTGAGGCACAAAGAATCAACGAGGCACTGGATAGCCTGAAAGTCGCCGATGATCTGCGCAATTTCGAATATATCAGCCTTGGTATGATGCTGAAACTTGCTGAAAACGGCGTCCTGACCCTCGATGACCTTGCCGATCTGGATAATGAGGAATTGATCGAGCTGTTGTCCGAACACGGGCTGGAGGATGACACCGAGGCTGGTGATATCATCATGGCGGCCCGGGCCCACTGGTTTGCCGATGAGGATGTGGAGGCCGAGCAGCCAGCCCCGTCCGATACGGCCGACAGCTAGGACCATGGGTGGGATCGCGCATGGCAGACCGCACCTGCATTGTTACCGGAAGCGCCCTTCCGCGTGACCAGCTGATCCGGATTGTGTCCGGACCAGACGGTGTGGCTGTTGTTGATCTTGCCGAAAAGCTGCCGGGCCGCGGGGTCTGGGTAACGAACAGTGCCGAGGCGCTGCGCCATGTGGCTGACCGGGGATTGCTGAGACGATCCATCGACGCACAATTTGATGACATTGAGTCCACACTGGAACAGGTGGGCCATTTGATGCGCATGCGTGCAATGGCAGCGGCCTCGATGGCCCGCCGCGCCGGGGCGCTGATTGGCGGCGCTGGCAAACTGGCGGCCGAGGGTGCTTTTGACGGGCTGCTCGCGGCGCCGGATGCCTCGGAGCGTGAATTCAGAAAACTGTCCTCGCGTCTGGAAGTTAGCTGGACGAGTCGTGCGCTTGATTCTGAAGCGCTGGGACAGATTTGTGGCAGACCGAGCCTTGCTTTCGCCGCCATTCGTGGTGGCAAAGCGCAAAAGATGGCGGAAAAACTGCGTTTTGAACTGATGCGGCTGGAAAGGTTTTATGCCGCTTCGGCTTGTCATGCGAGGTGATACCGGTGTATCACCGAGCGCAAACGGGTCGGATACCTGTTGGCAGAAATGCCAGGACAGTCAGGGGTTCCGATCAGGAAAGGGTTCACAATGAGTGACGATAGCGGCAAATCAAAAAAACTCAGCCTGTCGGGCAGTAAGCTGACCCTTGGCGGTGTTGACGCCGGACAGATGCGCGCGGGCGCCACAGGTGGCGCGCGCCGTACCGTTCAGGTTGAGGTTCGTCGCAAGCGCGCACCCGCCGCGCCACATCGGGTGCCCGCAACACCTGTCGCCGAGCCTGCGGCACCGGCCCCACAACCGGCACCTGCCCAGCCCGCACCGGCCGAAGCCGATGACAAGCTGACCGCACAGGAGCGCGCCGCCCGTGTTCGCGCCCTGCAAGAAGGCCTGCGGAAACCAGATGCACCGGCACCGGATTCGCCAGCTGCAGATGGTGTCGGCAGTGCTGAAGATGCCCCTGCCACTGCAGAGACGCCCGCAGCAGACGCGGCCACGCCGGCAGATACCGCGCCTGTGGAAGCACCGGTTGCCGCGCCGCTGGACCCAGTCAGCGCGCGTCGGGAAGCTGAACTCGCCGAGCTGCGCGAAATTGAAGCCGCCGAGGAACGTCGGCGTGAGGACGAAGCACGCAAACATTCCGAGGCAACGGCGCGTCGGGCAACTGCGGACACGGCCGCGCCGGCGGCACGCGCGCCCGGTGACGCGGCCAGCGAACCTTTCAACCGTCGCCGTCGCCAGGTCGATGACACACCGTCACGGCGCCCGGCACCTGCCCGTCGTGACGGGCCCGGCCGTCGCCAGTCTGGCAAGATGACCATCACGCAGGCGCTTTCGGGTGATGAACAGCGCCGGCAGCGCTCACTCGCCTCGGTGCGCCGTCAGCGGGAAAAGGCACGGATGCGCGATGACCAGCCGCAGGTCAAGCAGGTCCGCGATGTGATTATTCCGGACACCATTTCCGTTACCGAACTGGCCAACCGCATGGCCGAGCGGACGGCTGATGTGGTGAAGGAGCTGATGAAGCTTGGCGTCATGGCCACCGCAACGCAGACAGTTGACGGTGAAACCGCCGAACTGATCGCACAGGAACTTGGCCACCGCGCGCAGCGTGTGTCGGACTCGGATGTTGAAAGCGGCCTTGAGGGCGCTGATGATGATGAGGCCAGCCTGAAGCCGCGGCCGCCCGTCGTCACCGTTATGGGACATGTCGATCACGGCAAGACCAGCCTTCTCGATGCCATCCGCCGTACCGATGTTGCGGCTGGGGAATCGGGTGGCATCACCCAGCATATCGGTGCCTATCAGATTAATACCGCATCAGGCAATCTGATCACCTTTATCGACACGCCCGGCCATGAGGCCTTTACCGAAATGCGGTCACGCGGTGCCAATATCACCGATATCGTCATTCTTGTGGTGGCGGCCGATGATTCGGTGATGATGCAAACGGTTGAAGCGATCAATCATGCCAAGGCTGCTGGCTGCCCGGTGATTGTTGCAGTCAACAAATGCGACAAACCAGAGGCAGACCCGAAACGCGTGCGCAATGACCTTTTGCAGCATGAAATTATCACCGAGGATTTTGGTGGTGATGTGCTTTGCGTGGATGTGTCGGCGATCACCGGACAGGGCCTCGATAAGCTTGAGGAAGCGATCATGCTTCAGGCCGAGCTTCTCGAACTGAAAGCCAATCCAGACCGTGCGGCCACCGGCGTAGTGGTCGAGGCCAAGGTCGAGCGCGGCCGGGGGTCTGTGGCAACCTTGCTGGTGCAGCGGGGAACACTCAAGCAGGGTGATATTTTTGTCATCGGTGCCGAAAGTGGCCGTGTGCGTGCCCTTCTTGATGATCGCGGCAAAACACTGAAAATGGCACTGCCCGGACAGCCGGTGGAAATCCTCGGTTTGAATGGCACGCCGATGGCGGGCGATTCCTGTGTTGTCGTCGAAACGGAGGCCCGCGCCCGTGAGATTGCCGAATACCGTACCCGCCAGATCAAGGAACGCGAGGCTGCCCGCGGTGCGCGCGGATCGGTCGAACAGATGCTGTCGGCGATTGCGGCTGGTGAGGCTGAAGAACTGCCGGTTGTGATCAAGACGGATGTGCATGGCTCGCTGGAGGCGATCCGTGTGGCACTTGAAAAGCTGGGTACTGACCAGGTGAAGGTGCGGATCCTGTCATCCGGTGTTGGCGCGATCAGTGAGTCGGACATCTCGCTGTCCAGCGCCTCCAACGCCATTGTTATCGGCTTCAACGTGCGCGCCATTCCACAGGCCCGTGATCTTGCCAAGCGCGATGGTGTCGAAATTCGCTATCATTCGATCATCTATGAGCTGATCGACGAGGTGAAGGCGGCGATGGGCGGCCTTCTCAGCCCGGATACGCAGGAGGACTTTATCGGCTATGCCGAGATCCGTCAGGTATTCGGTGTCTCGAAGGTTGGCAAGGTTGCCGGTTGCTATGTGACCGAGGGCGTCATCAAGCGGGGCTGCAAGGTGCGTCTGTTGCGCGATAATGTTGTGATCCATGAAGGGTCGTTGAAGACGCTCAAGCGCTTCAAGGACGAGGTCAAGGACGTGCGTGAAGGGTTCGAATGCGGCATGGGATTCGAGAATTACTCGGACATTCAGGAAGGCGATATGATTGAGTGTTTCGAGCTTCGAGAGGTCGCCCGCACGCTCGACTGATCATCATCGAATCCTGCAAGCGGAGAAAAGGCTATGGCTGGAAAATCCCGGCGGTCAGTGTCCTCAAATCTGCCGAGCCAGAGACAGTTGCGCGTGGGTGAGACCCTGCGCCATGCGCTGTCCGACATTCTGGTGCGTGACACATTTTTTGACCCCGATCTTGAAGGGTCATCAATCACCATATCAGAGATTTCGGTCAGCCCTGATCTGTCGAATGCGCGCGTCTATACAATGCCGCTTGGTGGAAAGAATGCCGACATAGTGTTGCCTGCGCTGAATCGCCTGGCGCCAATAATCCAGCGTGAAGTGGCGGGTCGCGTGCATCTGCGCCGTGTCCCAAAGCTGAAATTCATGTTGGATGACAGTTTTGAAAATGCGGCAAGGCTGAATGTTGTCTTCAACAATATCCGCCAGCCAGACAGCTGAGCAGGACGGCGGGGCGGACAGGTCGCATGGTGTCGCGAAAGGGCAACCCGGTCCATGGCTGGGTGATTCTCGACAAACCGGAAGGCGTTACCTCCTCGCGCGCGGTCGGGNTTGTCAGGCGGGTATTTCAGGCAGCGAAAGCTGGCCATGGNGGCACNTTGGANCCGCTCGCGACNGGAATCCTTCCNATCGCCTTTGGCGAGGCCACAAAGACTACNTCATTCGNGATGCAGGGNAGCAAGAGATATAGCTTCACCCTTGCCTTTGGNGCACAGACNCAGACGGATGANCGTGAGGGNGAGATCATCCATGAAAGTGATGTGCGGCCCGGGCGTGATGCCATCATGGCCCTGCTGCCACATTTCACCGGCAGGATTGACCAGCGNCCGCCAATTTTCTCGGCCATCAAGGTAGATGGCGCGCGCGCCTATGATCTGGCGCGCCGTGCTATCGCCGATGGCAAGCCGGACTTGCCAGCGCTTGATCCGCGGCCCGTTACCATCGAACGCCTCGAACTTGATGCGGTGACAGAGGGCGCGGCGGATTTCACTGTTACCTGCGGGAAAGGTACCTATATCCGCTCTCTGGCCCGTGATATTGCCCTCGCCGCCGGCACTGTCGGCCATGTCAGCCGTCTGCGGCGGCTTTCCGTTGGGCCCTTTGACGAGAAGGATGCGATTTCACTGGCTTTTTTTGAAAGGCTGGAGCATAGTGCGGCCGCTTTCGAGCATCTGAAGCCGGTAACGAGTGCGCTGGACGACATCCCGGCGGTTCCCGTTGCGGCGGAAGAGGCGGCAAAACTCCGTCACGGACAGACCCTGCCCGCACTTGGCCCTTCGGCACAGGCGCGGTTTGCAGCGGTCGCAACGTCCGAAGTCGGTGTTGCGCTCGCCGGCAGCGTGCCTGTCGCGCTGGTAACGGTTCGGTCCGGCCAGCTGCAGCCGTTGCGTGTGTTCAATCTTTAGTCCATGGCCGCCTGACAGGGCGGATATGGATGAAACCAAAGGAGGTTTCGATGTCGATTACAAGTGAACGTACTGCCGAGCTGGTCAAGGAATTCGGCAAGTCGGAGAATGACTCAGGTTCAGCTGCGGTGCAGGTTGCGATTCTGACCGAGCGTATCGTTAATCTGACCGAGCATCTGAAGACGCACAAAAAGGATTTCGGCTCTCGCCGCGGCCTTCTGTCGATGGTCGGTCAACGCCGTAACCTGCTTGATTATATCAAGGCTGGTGACGAGTCTGCCTATCAGGAGTTGATTGCGCGCCTTGGCCTGCGCCGCTAGGCAGCGCTGACCAAAAGATTGCATACCGGCCTGCCGCCCTTCGGGTGGCGGGCCTTTTTCATGTGCAACAAAGGAAAACCCGCGCCGGATCACCATCACGGGTTGTCGCATTTCCTGTTTGCATTTTGCAAGGTCACGTGCCACAACAGCGCCGAGACAAGAAGATCAGGAACCAAAGCCCGGGCCCGGACGAGATGTTAGGGGGGCCCAAACGATCAGGATGCGGACCGAGCGTCGATCGCCATACCCCCAAAACCATCGCTTGCTCTTGCCGGATGACCGTTGAAAGTCGCCGGCTCCAGTTATTCTGGAACCCGTCCCTACCGGCATGATGATGATGAAAGAGACATAAAACCAATGTTCAAGATTTTCCGGAAAGAACTGGACTGGAACGGCACGCCGCTTGTCATGGAGACAGGCAAAGTTGCACGTCAGGCCGATGGCGCCGTTATGGTCAGCCTCGGCGAAACAACAGTACTCTGTACCGCTGTTGCGGCACACAGCCCGCGCCCAGGACAGGATTTCTTTCCCCTGACGGTGAATTACCAGGAAAAGGCATTCGCCGCCGGCAAGATCCCGGGAGGCTTCTTCAAACGCGAAGGCCGCCCATCCGAAAATGAAACCCTTGTCAGCCGCCTGATCGACCGTCCGATCCGGCCACTGTTCCCGTCCTCGTTCAAATGCGAGACACAGGTCATCTGTACTGTTCTGGCACATGACATGGAAAACAACCCAGATATTGCCGCAATGATTGGTGCCTCGGCAGCGCTCTGCCTGTCAGGCGTGCCGTTCTTTGGCCCGATCGCGGCCGCGCGCGTCGGCTGGATTGACGGCGCATATGTGCTGAACCCGACAGTGGCGCAGATGGATGAAACCGCGCTTGATCTAGTCGTTGCCGGAACGCAGGAAGGCGTTCTGATGGTGGAATCAGAAGCACAGGAACTGTCCGAAGAGATCATGCTCGGCGCTGTGAATTATGGCCATGAAGCGATGCGCCCAGTTATCGATGCGATCATCGAGCTTGCTGAATCCTGCGCAAAAGAGCCACGCGCCCTGCCGGAAGAGCCGTCAGAAACGGGCGAGATCAAAGCTGTCATTGACGGTTTTGATGATCAGTTTGCTGCCGCCTACAAGCTGGCTGACAAGACCGAACGCCAGGCGGCGCTTGGCGAGGTCCGCACTGCTGTGAAGGAAAAGCTTGGCGAGGATTATGACCAGGTGCTGGTTGGCAGCCTGATCAAGTCCAAGGAAGCCGATATTGTACGCGGATCGATTTTGAAGACCGGACAGCGCATTGACGGGCGCGACACAAAGACGGTGCGCCAGATTGTGTCCGAGGCTGGCTTCCTGCCCCGTGCCCACGGATCGTCCCTGTTCACCCGTGGTGAAACNCAGGCCATGGTCGTTGCCACGCTTGGCACGGGCCAGGATGAACAGATCATTGATGCGCTGGTTGGCGAGAGCCGCTCGAACTTCATGCTGCATTATAACTTCCCGCCCTATTCGGTCGGTGAAGCGGGCCGTGTCGGCTCGCCGGGGCGCCGTGAAATCGGCCATGGCAAGCTGGCCTGGCGTGCACTTCGTCCGCTGCTGCCGGCAAAGGATGATTTCCCATATACCATTCGCCTTGTGTCCGAGATCACCGAATCAAACGGATCGTCCTCGATGGCAACCGTTTGCGGCGGTTCGCTGGCATTGATGGATGCGGGTGTACCTCTGGAACGTCCGGTGGCCGGTATTGCCATGGGTCTGATCAAGGAAGGCGATGATTTCGCAGTCCTGTCGGACATCCTTGGTGATGAGGATCATCTTGGCGATATGGATTTCAAGGTTGCCGGCTCGAAAGAGGGTGTGACCTCGCTGCAGATGGACATCAAGATCACATCGATCACGCCGGAGATCATGCAGATTGCTCTGGATCAGGCGAAGGACGGCCGCATTCATATCCTTGGCGAAATGGCCAAGGCGCTGACTTCGGCGCGTGACGGCCTGGCAGACAGCGCACCAAAAATCACCACCCTGTTGATCCCTGTCGACAAGATACGCGATATCATCGGCCCGGGCGGCAAGATCATTCGTGAAATCTGCGAAGTGACCGGGGCAAAGATCGATATCGATGATGATGGCACCGTCAAAGTCGCGGCCGTCACCGGTGAGTCAGGTGAGGCAGCCGTCGCACGCATCCGCGACATCGTGGCCGAGCCCGAGCTGGGTGTGATCTATAACGGCAAGGTTGTGAAGACCGTCGATTTCGGCGCCTTCGTAAACTTCCTCGGGGCGAAGGACGGTCTTGTCCACATTTCTGAACTGCAGGATGGCCGGACTGAAAAGACCACCGACATCTGCAAGGAAGGCGATATGGTCAAGGTCAAGGTCATCGGGTTCGATGATCGCGGCAAGGTCAAGCTGTCGATGAAGCGTGTCGATCAGGAGACCGGCGCCGATCTCGAAGCGGAAAGTGCTGAATAGCATCTTTCTGGCACCAGATATGAAAAGGGGCGGCTTTTCGGCCGCCCTTTTTTTGCCTGATAGTTGCCGTTAGTCAGGGTGCTATTCCCGGGCAGCGTGCTATTCAATGTCTTCTGGCGGGGTGGCGACAGTGTTGAAGCCGCCATCGACAAAATGCACCTCGCCGGTCACGCCCGATGACAGGTCCGAGATCAGATAGAGGCCGGACCGGCCAACTTCGTTGATATCCGGNTTGCGCCCCAGCGGGGCGGCGGTTTCGGCATGGCGGTAGATATGGCGCGCGCCAGTGATGGCCGCACCCGCCAGCGTTTTCATCGGGCCTGCCGAAAGGGCGTTTACCCTTATGTTCTGGCCACCAAGATCAACCGCCAGATAACGTACCGATGATTCCAGCGCGGCCTTGGCCACACCCATGACATTATAATTTGGCGATATCCGCTGTGCACCGATATAGCTTAGCGTCAGCAACGCACCGCCATCCGGCATCATCTGGCGGGCAGCCTGTGCGACCTCGGTAAAGGAAAAGGCAGAGACCATCATTGTATCAGTGAAATTGCGGCGACTGGTGTTGAGATAACCGCCTTTCAGCTCGTTCTTGTCTGAAAAAGCGAGTGCATGAACAACAAAATCAATATGCGGCCAGTGCCCGGCAAGCCAGTCAAAGGCCCCTTTGACGGCGCCTTCATGCGCCACATCGCATTCCACCATCAGATCAGAGCCGACGGACTCTGCCAGCGGCCGCAACCGCTTGCCGAACCCCTCCATCTGATAGGTGAAGGCAAGCTCGGCACCTTGCTGCGCCGCCGCAGCGGCAATGCCCCAGGCGCTGGAACGTTCATTCGCGACCCCCATGATGAGACCACGCTTTCCTGCTAGCAGGCCGGCCGTCATGTCANACCTTCCGCAGGGCAAGGGTGGCGTTGGTGCCGCCGAAGCCGAAAGAGTTCGAGAGTGCAAGGTTGATCGCAGCGCCGTCTACCCGTTCGGACGGCACCGGGATATCGCCGATGGCAGGGTCAGGGTTTTCGATATTTGCCGAGGCTGCGATGAAGCCCTCTTTCATCATGATCATTGTATAGATGGCTTCCTGCACGCCCGTCGCACCAAGCGAATGTCCNGTCAGTGACTTTGTGGATGTCACGGTCGGNANATAGCCGCGCGGGCCAAATACCTCACGCACNGCATCCANTTCCTTGACATCACCAACCGGTGTTGATGTGCCGTGGGCATTGATATAGTCAACTTTGTCGGTAATGGCCTTGCCGTCAAAGCCGGCCAGCGCCAGTTCCATGCAGCGCACCGCGCCTTCNCCGGACGGGGCAACCATGTCGTGCCCGTCGGAATTCGCCCCATAGCCAACAATCTCGGCATGGATGGTCGCCCCGCGGGCCAGTGCATGTTCCATGTCCTCGAGCACGACCATGCCGCCGCCGCCCGCAATGACAAAGCCGTCACGGTCGGCATCATAGGCGCGTGAGGCGCGCTCAGGCGTGTCGTTATATTTGGACGACATGGCCCCCATCGCGTCAAACAGGACCGAAAGGGTCCAGTGAAGCTCTTCCCCGCCGCCGGCGAACACAATGTCCTGGCTGCCATTGCGGATGGCATCGACACCCGATGAAATGCAATGCGCCGANGTTGAACAGGCCGATGTGATGGAAAAATTCAGCCCTTTGATCTTGAAGAAGGTGGCAATGCAGGCAGAAACGGTCGATGACATGCAGCGCGGCACCATATAGGGGCCAACCCGTTTGGGCCCTTTTTCACGTGTGGTGTCAAATGCGGTCAGCATGTTGGCGGTCGAGGGCCCGCCCGACCCTGCGATCAGGCCGGTGCGCGGGTTGGATACCTGATCTTCAGTCAGACCAGCATCAGCAATTGCCTGTTCCATTGACAGCACGGCATAGGCAGCGCCCTCACCCATGAAGCGCATCTGTTTGCGATCAATATGTTCCGCCACGTCCATTTTTACCGTGCCGTGGATCTGACTCCGAAAGCCAAGCTNGGCATATTCCGGCGCATGAACGATCCCGGACCGCCCTTCACGCAGGGATTCCGTAACCTCGGCAACATTATTGCCGATGGATGACACAATACCGATACCCGTAATGGCAACGCGGCGCATGATCAGCCCTCCTCGGATTTGAACAGGCCGACACGAATGTCGTTGGCCTCAAANACNGTGTCGCCATCGCAGATGACGCGGCCATCTGCAATACCCATGATNAGGCGTCGCAGGATGACGCGTTTCATATCGATTTCAAATGTCACCAGCTTGTTGGTCGGCAGGATCTGTCCGGTGAACTTCACCTCACCGACGGACAGCGCGCGGCCGCGGCCCTCACCGCCGGCCCAGCCGAGGAAAAATCCGACCAGCTGCCACAAAGCATCCATGCCGAGGCAGCCCGGCATAACCGGATCACCCTCAAAATGGCAGGGAAAAAACCAAAGGTCCGGCTTGATGTCGAATTCTGCCTTGATCTCACCCTTCTCATGCGGTCCACCAGTATCCGAGATATGCGCGATACGATCGCACATCAACATGGGTGGCAGCGGCAGCTGCGGGTTGCCGGGCCCGAACATTTCGCCTTTCGCACAGCGGATTAGATCGTNATAACTGAAAGCATTCTGCTGCATTGGCGACATGTCATCTTCCTTGCAATTCCATAGGGGCAGNTCTTTATGGCCGCTGCCATCCGGTGCTGCCGGCGCGGCGTCACTTCGGACCCACAAAAAAGCACGGAATGGACGGTTGCGCCAAGGGCTTATTGACAAGATGAACGCAACCGATCATTTTCTTGTCGCTATGAGTGATGTTGCTAAATCACCGCCATCCAAGGATCAGACCGCTGATCTTGTCGCACGGCTGCGCGCCTCCGGCCTGCGGCCAACCCGCCAGCGTCTGGCGCTAGCTGCCTTGCTGCTTGACGGGCGGCACCGCCACGTGTCTGCAGACAGTTTGACCCGCGAAATACACGATAGCGGTACCCAGATGGCGCTCGGTACTGTTTACAATACCCTGAACCAGTTTACGGATGCAGGGCTCCTCCGGCGGGTGACAGTGCATAATGAACATAGTGTGTTCGATACGAACACGAACCACCACCATCATTTTTATGATGTCGAACAAGACCGGCTTTATGACATCCCGGCGGAGCAGGTCCAGCTTGCCGCCATGCCGGATGTGCCCGAAGGCCACAATATCGAGGCAGTTAACGTGCTGATCCACATTTCATCGCAACGTGACTGACNGTGACGCGGCCATCTGGCCGCGCAATGTGGCATTCTGTCCAGTTTAAAATCATTTCAATCAGCTTGACCTGTCCTGTAGCGCTCCATAGACTTGNGCGCAGGTAACAGCGGCCTGNANCCGCTATGCGGTAATGCAGNCCACCTTTCAATGCGGAGAGAGGCATGAACGAACAGAACAAATGTCCNGTGATGCATGGCGGCATCAAACACACCACTTTTGGGGTCCGGTCNAACCGTGACTGGTGGCCCAAGCAGCTCAACCTGAAGATCCTGCATCAGAATTCCGCGCTGTCGAACCCGATGGGACGCGATTTCAATTATGCCGAGGCCTTCAAGACCATTGATCTTGAGGCGTTGCGCAAGGATCTGTTCGATCTGATGACGGATTCACAAGAATGGTGGCCTGCTGATTATGGGCATTACGGCCCATTCTTCATCCGCATGGCATGGCACAGTGCCGGCACATATCGGACCGGTGACGGCCGTGGCGGCGCCGGTGCAGGTACGCTGCGTTTTGCCCCGCTGAACAGCTGGCCGGACAATACCAATCTCGACAAGGCGCGCCGTCTTCTGTGGCCTATCAAGCAGAAATATGGCGATGCGCTGTCCTGGGCCGACCTGATGGTCTTCACCGGCAACTGCGCGCTGGAATCGATGGGCTTCAAGACATTCGGCTTCTCTGGCGGACGTGTCGATGTGTTTGAACCGGAAGAAGACATCTATTGGGGCACCGAGGACACCTGGCTTGGTGACAAACGCTATACTGGCGACCGTGAGCTTGAAAACCCGCTTGCCGCTGTTCAGATGGGCCTGATCTATGTCAATCCGGAAGGCCCGAACGGCAAGCCTGATCCGATGGCTTCGGCCCGTGATATCCGCGAGACCTTTGCGCGGATGGCAATGAATGATGAAGAAACCGTAGCACTTGTTGCGGGCGGGCATACTTTTGGCAAGACGCATGGTGCCGGTGATGCCGGCCTTGTTGGTGCTGAACCGGAAGGTGCCAGCATCCAGGAACAGGGTCTTGGCTGGCATAGCGACTTCGGCACCGGCAAGGGTGTCGACACAATCACCAGCGGTCTTGAGGGTGCTTGGACGCCAAACCCGATCAAATGGGATAATGGCTATTTCGACATGCTGTTTGGCTATGAGTGGGAACTGACAAAGAGCCCCGCTGGTGCCTATCAGTGGACTCCGACAGATGCATCTGCGGGTGATCTTGTGCCGGACGCACATGACCCTGACCGGCGTCATGCGCCGATGATGGCAACAACCGACATCGCAATGCGCACCGATCCGTCCTATCTCGAAATTTCCCGCCGGTTCCACGCAAACCTGGACGAGTTTGCCGACGCATTTGCGCGTGCCTGGTTTAAGCTGACGCACCGCGATATGGGGCCGAAGAGCCGCTATGTTGGCAGTGAGGTGCCGGCCGAGGACCTGATCTGGCAGGACCCGATCCCGGCAACAGATCATGCCTTGATCGATGATGCCGATGTCGCGTCGCTGAAGGCAGATATTCTTGCTACCGGGCTTTCGGTGTCGGCGCTGGTTGGCGCGGCGTGGGCGTCAGCGGCAACCTATCGCGGGTCTGACAAGCGTGGCGGTGCCAATGGCGCACGGGTGCGTTTGACCCCGCAGCGCGACTGGGCGGTGAACCAGCCGGCACAGCTTGGCAAGGTGCTTGATGCGCTTGGCGCTGTACAGGCGGCGTTCAATGCGGCGCAGACGAATGGCAAGCAGGTATCGATGGCCGATCTCATTGTGCTTGGCGGCGCTGCTGCCATTGAAGAAGCGGCACGGCGTGCCGGTCATGATGTCACTGTGCCGTTCAGTGCCGGTCGTGGTGATGCCGCACAGGAGCAGACCGACATTGACAGTTTTGCGGTGCTGGAACCTCTGGCTGACGGTTTCCGCAACTATCTGCAGTCGGACTTCATCGTATCCGCTGAGGAGCTGTTGCTTGACAAGGCGCATCTGATGACGCTGACGGCACCCGAAATGACAGCACTTGTTGGCGGCATGCGTGTGCTTGATGCCAATACAGATGGTGTGAAACATGGTGTCTTCACAGACCGGCCAGAAACGCTGACAAACGACTTCTTCGTGAACCTGCTGGATATGGGTGCAGAATGGAAGCCTGTCTCCGAGGCCGAGGATGTGTTTGAAGCTGTGGATCGCAAGAGTGGCGAGGTGAAATGGACCGGGACCCGCGTTGATTTGATCTTTGGTTCAAACTCGCAGCTGCGGGCCCTCGCAGAGGTCTATGCCGGCAACGGGTCTGAAGCGCATTTCGTCAGTGACTTTGTGTCTGCCTGGTCAAAGGTGATGGATCTCGACCGGTTTGATCTCGTCTGATGCATTGTCCGGGCTTTTGCGGCCCGTCATATTCCATGTCAACGCCCCGGTTTTCCGGGGCGTTTTCTTTTGCGATGCTATTTCAGCACCTCGCCATCGAGAAGGCCCCACAGGGCGGTGCGTGTCATCCAGCCGCGCACATCGCCAGACGCCACTTTGCACCATTGTGTAGGGCAGGATTGGAGTTCCAGAAGGGCATCACGTTCAGCGACCGCAACCAGCGCTGACTCATCGCTGGGTTTTGCATAGATTCGCGCAGACCCATCAGTAACCAGGGCAAAACGGCGTAGTGACACGACCGACTGATGCATCCACCCGGTGTCACCCTTATGATCAACCACCTTGCGCCAGACCTCGAATTCTGCCTCGACGCGCAATGGCAGCCCCATACGCTGGTAATGCCAGGTAACCGGATATTCCAGTCCCGGCCCGGCACGCATGTTCACATCATCGGATTTGAGTGTGACAAAACGCGGCACCTTGAGGCCGCTTCCGCGTACCGTCAACCGCGCTTCCTGCCCGTCAGTGGCGGCAAAGGCTTGGTCAGGCATCATCATAGTCACGGGCANCAAGGCTGCCAGCAGGGCCGTCAGTGCAAGGAAGCGTAATATGCAGGNGTCAAAACATTTTTTCATATGGCTGTGGTTCTGATACTGTACCGTCCATATCCGGTCATGATTGACGCGGATGGCAGCACCGTTCGGTTTGCAGCCTATTATGTTTTTTTTGGCGGCGCCAGCGATGGCTTGTAACAGTCTCATCAAAGAGTGGGCAGAATGAATCAGAAGAAGCCAGTTGTTTTCCTGACGCGGAGACTTCCGGAATCAACCGAAACGCGCATGCGCGAGCTTTTTGATGCCCGTCTGCGCGAGGAAGACACCCCCCTTGCCCATGCAGAGCTGTGCGCAGCAGCGGAAACGGCGGATGTTCTGGTCCCGACTGTGACGGACCGCATAGATGCGGAGGTGATTGCGGCGGCAGGCGACCAGCTGAAGCTGATTGCCTCATTTGGCACCGGTGTCGATCATATCGATCTCGCAGCGGCAAAGGCACGCGGCATTACCGTCACCAATACCCCTGGCGTGTTGACCGAGGATACCGCGGATGTCGCCATGGCATTGATGCTGGCCGTACCACGGCGGATTGCCGAAGGTGACAAGGTTGCCCGTTCGGGTGATTGGACCGGCTGGGCGCCTACCGGCATGCTGGGGCATCGCATTAATGGCAAACGGCTTGGTATTGTCGGTATGGGCCGGATCGGCACTGCAGTGGCACGCCGCGCACGCGGCTTTGGGCTCAGCATCCATTATCACAATCGCAAACCCGTGCATCCGGAGACTGAAGCCGAGCTGGAAGCCACCTATTGGGAATCGCTGGACCAGATGCTGGGCCGTGTCGATATCGTTTCGGTAAACTGCCCGCATACGCCGGCTACAAACAGGCTTCTTACCCGCGAGCTGCTGTCGATGATGCAGCCTTCGGCCTATCTGGTGAATACATCGCGCGGCGAGGTGATTGACGAAGTTGCGCTGGCAGATTTGCTGGCAAGCCGGCAGATCGCGGGCGCCGGCCTCGATGTGTATGAGAATGAACCGGACATCACTGCGCCACTGATCGGGCTGCCGAATGTTGTATTGCTGCCACATATCGGCTCGGCAACCATCGAAGGCCGGCTGGAGATGGGCGACAAGGTCATTATCAATATCCAGACATTCTGGGACGGCCATACCCCNCGCGACCGGGTGATCGAAGCGATGCTCTAATCTGCAGTGCCGCAAACAGCGCAGTCTGCGCGCCGTGCAGTCGCAATATCCATGAAGCCGCCGTTCCTGCCATCAAACAACAGAAGATGGCCCGTCAGGCTGGTTCCGATGCCGAGGATCAGCTTGACAGCCTCAAGCGCCTGAAAGCTGCCAATCACGCCTGTTACCGGCCCCAGAATACCGGCTTCCGAGCATCTGGGCGCAAGGCTGGCATCTGGCGCATCGGGAAACACACAGCAGTAACAAGGGGTGTGTTCAAAGCCCTCAACACCACTTTGAAACACAGCAATCTGGCCTTCGGTACGCACGGCACCGCCAAAGACCAGCGGTCGCCGCAGCCGATGCGCTGCCCCACCAAGCAAAAAGCGTGTCTGGGCATTATCTGTGCAGTCAACAACAAGGTCATGCTCCGTCACCAGCGCATCGACGTTGTCCGCTGCAAGCCGCGCCTGTACCGGCCGCACCTGCATGGCCGGGTTCAGCGCCTTCATTGCCTGTACGGCTTGCGCGACCTTTGGCATGCCGACACTGGCGGTTGTATGCAAAATCTGCCGGTTCAGATTGCTGGTCTCAACCTGTTCATCATCAATAATGGTCACATGCCCGATACCGGCNGCCGCCAGATAGAAACCGGCGGGCGACCCGAGACCACCGGCGCCAACCAGAAGAACACGCGCTGCCAGCAGGCGCGCCTGACCCTCTTCGCCAATATCGGGCATGATGGCCTGGCGGGCATAACGTTCGAGATCAGCATCATTCAACATTGATCATCCCTCACAAATGATCACACACCGGTGGACCCGAATCCGCCATCGCCGCGCGATGTGTCCGTCAGCTCCGTCACGGTTTCGATGTGGCATCTTGTGACTGGCGCGATGACCATCTGCGCAATGCGCATGCCGCGGCTGACAACAAAATCCGTGTCACCGAGATTAACCAGTATCACCTTCACCTCGCCGCGATAATCGCTATCAATCGTGCCTGGTGCATTGGCAAGGGAAACACCGTTTTTAAGTGCCAGCCCGGACCGTGGTCGCAGCTGCACCTCATAGCCGTGGTCTATGGCCATGGCCAGCCCGGTTGGCACTGCGATACGGGCCCCTGGCGACAACGTCAGATCTGCATCCACCGCTGCGCAAATATCCATGCCGGCGGCGCCTTCGGTGGCATAGGCTGGCAGGGGCATGTCCTGGCCATGCGGCAACCGCATGATGCGTATAACCGGGCGGGTCATGCGAAATGCGCCTCGACCCGATCCGCCAGCCGCTCGGCAAGCGCGGATTTGGGCATTTCCGGCCAGTGTTCATGTTTGTTGCCGGCCAGAAAAAGCGCGCTATTGCTGTCACTGTTGAATACCGAACTTCCGTCAGCGCGGGTCACAGCATTGGCAACCAGCCAATCGCACCCCTTGCGTGCCAGTTTTGCGGCCGCGTTGGCCTGCAGATTTTCCGCTTCGGCGGCAAAGCCGACAACAAGCCGGGGACGGTGGCTATGCCGCGACAGCGTGGCCAGAATGTCTGGATTCTCGACAAGCTGCAATTGTGGCACGGCCCCCTCTTGCTTTTTCAGCTTACCTGCTGGCTGGCTGTTGCCGGGTTTGACGCGCCAGTCGGCGACTGCAGCAGCACAGACTGCGATGTCAGCAGGCAGTGCCGCCTCACAGGCGGCCAGCATGTCACGCGCCGTTTCCACCGCAATGTGGGTGACATCTGCTGGCGGTTGTTGGTCGACCGGTCCGCTGACAAGGGTGACTTTTGCGCCGCGCGCTGCCAACGCAGCGGCAATGGCGTGCCCCTGCTTGCCGGATGAGCGGTTGGCAATATAGCGGACGGAATCAATCGGCTCTATCGTTGGTCCGGATGTGACAAGCGCGTGCCGACCTGCCAGCGCCCCTTCCTGGCGAAACAGCCGGGCCATGACGGCAGTGACGATATCCTCCGGCTGGGTCAGTCGACCGGTGCCTTCCTCGCCGCACGCCATATTCCCGTCATCCGGCCCGATCATCTCAACGCCGCGGCGTATCAGTGTGGCATGATTCGTCTGCGTGGCAACATGCCCCCACATCACCGGATTCATTGCTGGCGCCATCATGACCGGTGCTGTGGTTGCCAGCAGAATGGTGCTTGCCAGGTCATCAGCAATGCCGTTTGCCACACGCGCCATCAAATTTGCCGTCGCCGGCACCACCAGCACCAGATCCGCCTCGCGGGCAAGGCGAATATGGCCCATTTCGGCTTCATCGGTCAGCGAAAACAGATCTGTGTAGGCTTTCTCACCTGTCAGGGCGGCAAGGCTCAACGGGGTGATGAATTCGCAGGCCGAACGCGTCATCACGCCGGTTACACCGATATTCTGGTCCTGAAGGCGGCGCGCAACTTCCAGCGCTTTATAGGCGGCAATACCGCCGCCAACGATCAGCAGGACGCGCTTGCTGTCGCCGGATGCGTGGTAACCCTCTGCGGCAGGGAATTGCTGCCCGGTGATTTCAAGGCGCGCCGGGTCAACGCGGTATCCTCTTGCCCGAAGCGCTTCACAAACAGGGCCCACCGCGCGTTGTGGCAGCTCGTTCCGTGCCAGATAATTGCTGACCGCACTTGCACCCACACCCAGCAATGCCTGCAATGCTGCACGTCCGCCAAGCGCCGTTATGATGGTCTGCACATCATGATTTTTCATAAATTCACCATAAATTGAATATTTGTGAATTTATGTGAAAAAGCTGAGAAGAGCAAGTGCGAGCGCGAGGCAGGACAGCGCGGTCGGCAGCAGCATGCGCGGTGCGGGTTCCGGCTGTGTCTTTCCCGCCTCCAGCGCGTCCAGAATCCGCGGCAGGCGCGTTGCAATGGCCAGCGCCTGCTGCACCACTACCTCCACCTGTCTGCCAAGGCTGGCCTGATCCTTCATCCAGCTGGCTGCCAGAGGCCGGGCCAGTGTCCACATATCTGCTTCGGGATTGAGTTGCCGCGCTACCCCCTCGGCCATCATCATGGTTTTTTGCAGCAGATTGAACTGCGGCTGCACTTCAATGGAAAACCGCGTTGAAAGCTGGAAAATCTGCCCCAGCACATTCCCCAGTGACACCTCGCCAAGGGCTTTGCCCATTACCGGATCTGCCACGGCGCGCACCGATTGTGCAAATGCTGCAAGTGATACGTCCTTGCCCAGCATGCCGGCATCGGCATGCAGCTGGGCAACACGGTCATAATCGCGGTCCAGCATAGCGGTCAGAAGGCGTGCGAGAAACAATCGGTCGGTGAAGTCCAGCTGTCCCATAATACCGAAATCAATGGGGACGAGCGTACCGTCAGCTGCAATGAAGATGTTGCCTGGATGCATATCNGCATGAAAAAAACCGTCACGAAAGACCTGGTTGAAAAAACAGCGGGCTGCAATCTCNGTGATCTTGCCAATGTCATGACCGGCAGCCTCCAGCGCAGCCACATCATCGATGCGAATGCCGTCGACCCATTCGATCACCAGCATTTCCGATGTGGTGTGTTCAAGGTCAACCCATGGCACATATATGCCAGCATCTGTGTCCATATTGTCGGCCAGCTTGCCGGCAGCAGCGGCCTCGAGCCGCAGATCNAGCTCCATTTCCGAAATCAGTGTGAACTGGTCAACGGCGGTTACAAGTTTCAGGCGGCGCAGATCGGGCGCGACCCGTTCCATAATGCGTGCCAGCGCATAGAACAGGCTTGTATCCGCCTGCATCCGCCGACGGATGCCGGGTCGCAACAGCTTTACCGCAACCTGCCGCCCATCCAGNAACCGNGCCGAATGNACCTGTGCAATTGAGGCGGCCGCCACCGGANCAGNGTCNAATTGCGCNAACACGCTATCGACNGGCATNCCAAGGGCGGATTCAATCTGTTCGCGGGCGNGGCGTGAACTGAAAGGTGGCAGNCGGTCCTGAAGCTGGCTGAGTGACAGGGCCATTTCCGGGCCAATCAGATCAGAACGCGTCGACAGGGCCTGCCCGAATTTGATAAAGCCGGGTCCAAGCCGGATTAGCGCTTCGGCNAGGGCGGCGCCGGCATCAGCACGGGCGCTCCGCGAGCGGATCAGCCGGTCAGCAAGGGCGCAGACCTGGCGCAACCAGCTGGGCAGCAATGTCACGCGCGCCAGATGACCAAGTGTGCCAGCACGCCCCAGATGCCAGCCGATCACAGGCAGGCGCAAGAGTGCCAGAATCATCTGCACGCCCGAAACGCGCATCAGTCCAGCTTCCATCCGGAGTGAATACAGGCGATGCCGCCAGACAGCCGCCGCACCCGCACCTGCGCAAAGCCAGCCGCAGCAAACATGTCAGCCAGNATTTCGGGTGCCGGAAAGGTNCGGATNGACTCAACCAGATAGCGATAGCTATCAGCATCACCGGCTACCAGCTGCCCNAGNCGNGGCAACACATTGAAAGACCAGCCGTCATAAAGACGTGCCAGCATGGCATTGCTGACCTGCGAGAATTCAAGGCACAGAAAGCGACCGCCGGGTCGCAAAATCCGATAGGCTTCTGCAATCGCCGCATCGCGGTCCGTCACATTCCGAAGGCCAAATGCGATGGTCACAACATCCGCGCTGGCACGGTCAAAAGGCAGCGTTTCGGCATTGCCGGNACACCAGCGTAACCGGTCACCAGCCTGCGCCATGTCACGTCGTTGCCGACCGGCGGACAGCATGGCCTCATTGATGTCACAGACAATGGCATCGCCGCCACCGGCATTCAGAAACCGCAGGCTGATATCGCCGGTGCCGCCTGCCAGATCGACCAGTGTCTGTCCGGGCTGCGGTGCGATCCAGTCGATCAGCGCCGCCTTCCAAAGCCGATGGACACCGCCGCTCATCAGATCATTCATCAGATCATAGCGCGTGGCCACGGAATCAAAAACATCGCGCACCATGCCGCTTTTGGCCGCACGACGCACCGTCCGGAACCCAAAGTCGATTACCGCCTCGTCGGCGCTGCGGTCATTATGTCTCTGGTCAGTCATCTTGCACGCTGTTTATAGTTTGCCCGCGCGGCGTGGCTTGCCCGCCATTGATACAGGAAAGACAATGAAAGGTCACATGATTATGCGCCAGTGGCACGGTTCCGATTGCCGCAGCAGGAGAGCATTGCATGCCTGAATTGCCAGAGGTTGAAACCGTCAGGCGGGCCCTTGTCCCGGTGATGGAAGGCCGGCGTATTCTGTCTGCGCATGTGGGCCGTCCTGATTTACGATGGCCCCTGCCAGACCGGTTGGCTGAACGGCTTGCCGGGCGGGTTGTCGGCGGGTTGCGCCGACGTGGAAAATTTGCGCTTTTNCCGCTCGATCACAATGAAACCATCCTGCTGCATCTTGGCATGTCGGGATCGATCCGGATTCATCAGGCAGAACCGCCAATCGGCAAGCATGACCATATCATCCTCGCGATGTCTGGCCCGCAGCCCGACACCGGGTCTGACAAGCGGCTTGATCCAGCACCGCAGCACTGGATCACCTTCAATGACCCGCGGCGCTTTGGCTGGTTGGATCTGTTTTCNGGTGAAACGCATCCGATGCTGGCGGATATGGGTCCGGAACCCCTCGGCAACAGCTTTACTGCCGCATATCTCAGCGCTGCTGTTGACCGTCGCACGGGTCCGATCAAGACAGCACTTCTCAACCAGACGCTGGTTGCGGGAATTGGNAATATATATGCGTGTGAGGCGCTGTTCCTTGCCGGATTGTCGCCNNGGCGCAAGGCCGGCACCATTCGTGGTGGCCGTGCTGAACGGCTGGTTGCNGCNNTNCGAACAGTTCTGAACCGTGCGATTGCAGATGGTGGCACAAGCCTGCGAGACCATGTGCAGCCCGGAGGGGAGATCGGATACTTCGTGCAGCGCCTTGCCGTCTATGGGCGCGCCGGGCAACCCTGCACNGAATGTGGCAGTACCATACGATCCATCACCCAGTCAGGACGCAGCAGTTTTTACTGTCCCGACTGTCAACGCTAGGATAGTCTCTGGNCATGAGTAACGCTCTTTCCAAACATGCCACGGTGCATTACGGGACGCAGCTCGTAGCGCGGTGCCGTGCGATGCTGGCGGTGATTCTGTGCGCCTGGTCGATGATCATCTTTGGCGGGACGGCTGCCGCTGACACACCGCAACAGGGCTGGGTTGGTGACTTGCCGATCATGCAGGGCATGGCAATCGAACCGCAGCTGGGTTTTGCCTTTGATTCGCCGGAAGGCCGTATCGTGCAGGTGTTTGCCACCGGACCGTCGGAAAATGCGTCTGTGATCAGCTATTATAATGCCGCGCTGGCGGGCCTTGGCTGGGCCGGCGCTGATGGGCGTTGGCAGCGCGATGGTGAGGTGCTTGTTATCTCGCAGGTTGAGATGGCATCCGGCCGTCTGTGGCGTATTCGGCTCAGCCCTTTGTGANACTGGAAACTGCCAATATCAAAAGCNGCAATTCCGCTTGACNAATCCACGCAAAGCATCCTATAAGCCGGTCCTCTGAAGAATTTGACAGGACCGTCCTATGGCCAACCATACTTCTGCCAAGAAGCGGATTCGCAGGAATGCCCGTCGCGCTGCCATCAATGGCGCACGGATGAGCCGCATCCGTACCTTTATCAAAAAGGTTGAGACCGCACTCGCTGCTGGCGATGCAGACGCGGCGCGTGAAGCGCTGCGTGTTGCCCAGCCTGAAATCCAACGTGGCGTGACCCGCGGTGTTCTGCATCGCAACACAGCATCGCGCAAGATTTCGCGGCTTGCCGCACGGGTGAAGGCTGCTGCCTGACCCGCATCGCACGCGAATCGCCAGCCNATCGAATGACCCGCCTGTTTCANGGCGGGTTTTTCATGCGTTGAAGTCCAATTGCCAGTCCAATCAGGGCATGCCGCCGGCGCATCATTGCGCCCCTTTTCACCTNACTTGAGACTGCTCGTTAAGACTCAATCTGATGGCGGTCCGATTCGGCTACTGAAAAAACTGGATTTAGGCGTTCANGGCGGCGATGGCGATGAACATCCTGTCAATCGAAATTTCTGCCATCACGGCAGCTTTATTTGATGATTCCGGGCTTCCGGCATCTTGCCTACCCCTTCCGCCAGCACGTATTGTCACACCTAGAGTCGAGTCAAAATCGACCACCGCATCATCGCCTATCGCCACGCCCATTGCCACATGGAGACCGACGGAATGTCAGAGGGAAAGCCTACCATTTCATCTGACCCAAATCAGACCGGCGAAGGCACAATTACACAGAGAAGCAATGAGGATCCGCTGTCAGACGGCACAGCCGGGGCCAGCGCCGCAGCACCGAATGCGGCAAGCCATGATGCAGCCTGGGATCGCGTTGCCTCGCGCATGCGCCACGACATTGGCGATACGGCCTGGCGCAACTGGATTAAGCCGCTGCGCTTTGGACGCCTCGAAGACGGGACACTGACGCTTGAGGCAAGCACAACGCTGGCGCGAGAGCGTGTGACGAGCCAGTATGCCGACCGGTTGCGTGTGATCTCNTCGGCAGAGTTCGGNGCAGTCCGCAAGGTAGCGATCCGCCTGTCAGAATCGCAGCCGCCCCGCATGTCGCAACAGAAACCGGCTGCGCAACCCAAAAGGCCAGCACAGGAACCGATAGGCGCCGGGCTTGAGCCACGTTACACATTTGCAAATTTCATCGTCGGCAAGCCAAATGAGCTGGCCTTCGCCGTGGCACGTCGCACCGCGGAATCGGCCTCGGTGGCATTCAACCCGCTGTTTCTTTATGGCGGCGTCGGTCTTGGTAAGACGCATCTGATGCATGCCATCGCATGGCACATCCGCGCGCAGGACCCGACGCGGCATGTCGTTTATTTGTCGGCGGAAAAATTCATGTATCGCTTTGTTCAGGCGCTGCGCTTCCGCGATACCATGTCTTTCAAGGAACAGTTCCGCTCGGTTGATGTGCTGATGATTGATGACGTGCAGTTTATCAGTGGCAAGGATTCAACCCAGGAAGAGTTTTTCCACACCTTCAACGCGCTTGTCGAAGATGGCCGGCAGGTCATCGTCTCCGCTGACAAATCACCGACAGATCTTGAAGGTCTGGANGAAAGGCTGCGCTCGCGCCTGGGGTGGGGCATGGTTGCCGATATTCATCCGGCGGATTATGAATTGCGACTTGGCATTTTGCAGGCAAAGGCTGAAAGCGCGCAGATACCTGTGCCTGACAAGGTGCTGGAATTTCTGGCGCATCGTATTTCCAGCAACATCCGCGAGCTTGAAGGTGCGCTGACCCGTATCGCTGCTCATGCCAGCCTGATTGGTCGCGAGATCACAATTGAAAGTGCTGCCGACCTGCTGGCCGATCTGCTGCGGTCAAGCAACCGGCAGGTCANTGTCGATGATATCCAGAAACGTGTCGCTGCGCATTACGGCATACGCGTTGCCGAGATGTTTTCCGCGCGCCGCTCTCGCGATGTGGCACGTCCACGGCAGGTCGCCATGTATCTGACAAAGATGCTGACCGCGCTGTCCTATCCTGAAATTGGCCGCCAGTTCGGCGGNAGAGACCATACCACGGTGATGCATGCNGTGCGNGCTGTCGAAGGGTTTATTGCCAANGATTCCNGCATTGCCGANGATGTCCAGCTGCTGAAGTCNCTCTTGGCNCATTGACNCNATTNANTTCGNCTGAAAAANACTGAAAATCAACNNGTTGANCCATTGGCGAATCGGCGCGTTCGNTTTGNTGAAAACTCAATATTTTGATGCTTGTTTGTGACAGCCATGCTATATTTTGTGGTGTGTTGCATTGAGCGGGGGTGCAATGCTGCATTCTGATGAGTCGACTGATGCCTGCGGGCATCGTTCTGTCTCCGGAATTGATGAAAACAGAAGAGACAGCCAATGAAACTGACCATAGATCGTATCAGCCTCCTGCGGCCGCTTGGCCAGGTGCAGTCTGTTGTCGAGCGGCGCAACACCATCCCCATTCTGGCGAATGTTGTCTTGCAGGCCGAGGGCGGCATGTTGTTGATGACCGCAACCGACATGGATATGGATATTGCCACACAGGTTGAATGCGCCGTTGGAACCAGCGGCACCACGACGGTATCCGCGCATCTGCTTTACGATATTGCCCGCAAGCTGCCCGAGGGTGCTGAAGTGGAAATCAGCGTTGCCGATGGCCACGCAATGATCAGCGCCGGCCGCTCGAATTTCCGCCTGCCAACCCTGCCTGTTGAAGATTTTCCGGCAATTGCCACCGGCGACATGCCGGGCGGGTTCGTTGTGACAGCCGCTGATATTCGCGACATGATCGATGCGACACGTTTTGCGATTTCGACCGAGGAAACCCGCTATTATCTGAACGGCATCTATCTGCATAAATCCGAGGCAGGCGACCTGTGTGCCGTGGCGACAGATGGTCATCGGCTTGCCATGACAAAGCAGCCGCTGCCGGCCGGTGCCAACGATATGCCGTCAATCATCGTGCCGCGGAAGGCGGTTGGTGAGCTGCGGAAGCTTCTTGATGATTTCGAGGGGGATGTCAGCATTGCCCTGTCCGACACACGGGCTGAATTCAGCTTTGGTGCCGTGCGATTGAAGACAAAGCTGATTGATGGGACTTTTCCCGATTACACGCGCGTGATTCCACGCGGCAATGACCGGATCATGCAGGTTGATGCGGCGAGCTTCTCGGCGGCAGTTGACCGCGTATCGACAATCTCGTCGGAAAAATCGCGTTCGGTGAAATTACGACTGCAGCCCGGCAGCCTGAATCTGTCTGCCAGCAGCACCGATGCGTCAAGCGCGGTCGAAGAGATTGAAGTCAGCTATAGCGGGGCGGAAATGGAGATTGGCTTCAATGCCCGTTATCTGCTGGATATTGCGGCGCAGGTTGGCAGCGATACCATCGAGTTCGCGTTGGCAGACCAAGGGTCGCCAAGCCTTGTGCGTGCTCCCGGTGATGAGGCTACCCTGTTCGTCCTGATGCCAATGCGGGTGTAAACGGAATTGACGGTTCTGAGCCAACAGCATCGACAAGCAGAGGCCGAAGCGGCCACAACCCGCCTTACATCGCTGGCGGTCACCAGCTTTCGCAACTATGCCGAATGCACGCTTGAAATCGACTCGCCACATGTGCTGTTGCTGGGGCCGAACGGTGCAGGCAAGACAAATCTGCTGGAGGCAGTATCCATGCTGGCACCCGGGCGGGGCTTGCGTCGTGCGCGTGCGGAACATCTGCCGCAGGCGGGCGCTGGCACGCGCGCCTGGGCGGTGTCGGCAGGTGTCCATGTTGACGGCGCGGATTACCGGCTTGGCAGCGGCGTGCCGGCACAGTCCGAGAACGGCCACCGGATCATGCGGCGCGATGGTGAAACCGTTTCGCAGTTAGATATCGGACGTCTGTTCTCGGCCTCGTGGGTGACGCCCAGCATGGACGGCATCTTTACGGATTCCCCGGGTGCGCGCCGGCGCTTTCTGGACCGGCTGGTGATTGCGTTTGACGCGGCGCATATAGGCCGCACCAGCCGCTATGAAAAGATGCTGCGTGAGCGCAACATGCTTCTTGCCGAAGGTGGCGGGGATGATGTGTGGTTCACCGCAATCGAGGCAAGCCTTGCTGAATCTGCCGTTGCGGTAACCGCCGCGCGGCAGGCGCTGATCGCAGACCTAAATGCCGAAGCGGGTGCCGGCTGGCATGGCTTTCCCGGCGTTCGCCTGGCGCTGGAAGGTGCCGTTGAGACCTGGCTCGGCGATATGTCGGCGCTGGATGCCGAGGACAAGTTCATCGCTGTGGCCGCAACACAGCGAAAAGCTGGCGATATTACACTTCCCGGCCCGCATGCCAGCGACCTGACAGCCTGCCATACCGCCAGCGGCACGCCGGCGCATCTGGCATCAACGGGTCAGCAGAAAGCCTTGCTGATCGGCGTGGTACTGGCCCATGCGCGGATGCAGGCACGGCGGCTGAACCGCCCGCCCGTGCTGTTGCTTGATGATGTGGTGGCACATCTCGATACCGACAGGCGCCGGGCCCTGTTTGAGGCTGTAACCATTGTCGGTGGGCAAAGCTGGTTCAGCGGAACCGACAAGGCGGATTTTGAAGGGCTGTCTGCCCAGCTTGTCACCATCAGCAGTGATGGTACGACAGCGAAACTGGGCCAGCCGGAGGGACTGACATGACCGATAATGAGGCAACGCCAAATGATGGCGAGGATTATGGTGCGGATTCAATCAAGGTCCTGAAGGGGCTTGATGCGGTGCGCAAGCGGCCGGGCATGTATATCGGCGACACCGATGACGGCTCTGGCCTGCATCATATGGTCTATGAGGTGGTTGATAATGCCATTGACGAGGCGCTTGCCGGTCATTGCGATATCGTCGAGGTGATGCTCAATGCCGATGGCTCGGTCACGGTGACCGATAATGGCCGGGGCATTCCGGTTGAAATACATCCTGAAGAAGGGGTGTCTGCTGCTGAAGTCATCATGACTCAGCTGCATGCGGGCGGAAAATTTGACAACAACTCCTACAAGGTGTCGGGCGGTCTGCACGGTGTCGGTGTGTCGGTTGTCAACGCATTGTCAGAATGGCTGGACCTGACAATTTATCGTAATGGCAAATGCCACCAGATCCGCTTTCACCACGGAGAGGCGGCTGGCCCTCTGGCAGAGACAGGTGATGCTGGCGATATGGCAGGCACACATGTCACCTTCATGCCTTCGCGCGAGACCTTTTCAACCATCACTTTTGACTTTGCAACATTGGAACATCGCCTGCGCGAGCTGGCGTTTCTGAATTCCGGCGTGCGCATCCGTCTGACCGACAGCCGGCCGGCCGAACCGGTGGTGTCGGAGTTCTATTTTGATGGCGGCCTGACCGCTTTCGTGGACTGGCTGAACCGGGCGCGTAACCCTCTCCATGAAACAGTCACCCTGACAACGACACGTGATGATATCACGGTCGAACTGGCAATGGCCTGGACCGATTCCTTCCATGAAAACACGCTATGTTTCACAAACAACATCCCGCAACGCGATGGCGGCGCGCATCTGGCCGGTTTCCGGGCTGCTATGACACGGGTGGTGAACAGCTATGCGCAGTCTTCGGGAATTGCCAAACGCGAAAAAGTGGCGTTGACGGGTGAGGATTCGCGCGAAGGGCTGACAGCTATCATTTCGGTGAAGGTGCCGGACCCGAAATTTTCGTCACAGACCAAGGACAAGCTTGTGTCCTCCGAGGTCAAGCCGGTGGTTGACGGTGCCGTTGCGAGCTGTCTTAACCAGTGGTTTGAAGAGCATCCTGCCGACGCACGCAAGATCATCTCAAAGGCGTATGAGGCGGCTGCCGCACGCGAGGCGGCACGCAAGGCGCGTGATTTGACGCGGCGCAAGGGTGTCATGGAAATTGCCAGCCTGCCGGGCAAGCTTGCCGACTGTCAGGAACGCGATCCATCCAAGTCAGAGATCTTCCTGGTTGAGGGTGATTCCGCCGGCGGCTCGGCAAAACAGGGGCGCGACCGGGCCAATCAGGCAATCCTGCCGCTGCGGGGTAAAATCCTGAATGTTGAGCGCGCACGGCTCGACAAGATGCTGTCCTCGGCCGAGATTGGCACCCTGATTACGGCAATTGGTGCCGGAGTCGGGAATGATGAAATGGAAACCGATAAGGCGCGCTATCACAAAGTCATTATCATGACAGATGCCGATGTTGATGGCAGCCATATCCGTACCCTGCTGCTGACATTCTTCTTTCGGCATATGCGTCCGCTGATCGAGGCCGGCTTCCTCTACATCGCCCAGCCGCCGCTGTTCCGCGCCAAACGCGGACAATC